>CATOSA010000007.1 GCA_951812315.1 uncultured Burkholderiales bacterium | reverse complement strand
GAACCGGGCGAATTATCCGAACCACGTATGGAGTTACGACTTTGTGTTCGACCAGAGTGCGCGACAACTCAAGTGCCTCACGGTGGTCGATGAGTTCACCAGGCAAGGTCTTGAAATCAGCGTGGCACGCAGCCTGAACGCAAGCGATGTCATTCGTGTTCTGGGCAAGCTGTTCCACGAGCAGGGCCGCCCGGCGTGTATTCGCTCGGACAATGGTCCGGAACTCGTCGCGACGGCAGTACAGCAATGGCTGAAGAAAAAGCACGTGGATACCCACTACATCGACCCGGGCAGCCCATGGCAAAACGCATACTGCGAGAGTTTCAACTCGATCTTTCGAACCACGTGCCTGAATCGCTGGCTGTTTTGCTCGATGACCGAGGCCAGGGTCGTAATCAATCAATGGCTCGAGGAGTACAACACGATCAGGCCGCATGGATCGCTGGGCGGCATGAATCCGGAGCAGTTCTTACAGCGATGGACCGAAGGACAGACGATTCAACAACCTAATTCCCTAACAGCGTGAATGGACCAAAGATCTCGGGCTTGACAGCACTCCTCCCGGGCTACGGGGCTGTCAATCGTTTTGTTTTCATGAAAGGCGGCGCGGTGCCGTTCACCGAGCGAGGGTCGTTGTAACGACAGTGTTTAGCGGCGGGTCTTTTGCGCCCGCTGGGACGCCTTGTTAGCCATGATGTCGTGCAACCCTCCAGAAACATATTTATGAAGAACGCTAGACACCAGTGTTTGATATGGAATTCCTTCCTCTAGCGCTCTTCTTTGAAGGGACTCCAGGTCGCGACCCGATATTCTGATATTGATGCGCTTGTCCTTCTTGAAAGTCTCTTCTGCAGAAGTTTGCAGCATTTTCTTCCGTCGCGGCGTAAGAACGGATTTAAACTCATCGGCCTCAAATGCCTTAAGGATTTCTCTTTCCTCTTTACTGAGCTTGGGGTCAGTCATTTCGGCTCTCCAAGATATTTCTTTGTCGCTTTTCTGCTAGGGATTATGGTTTTCAGAAATATTTCTTTCTGATTCTCGACATATGGAACCAAGTATACGTAATCATAAATCCTGATCACCAAAGCGCGTTGACCTGGGTACTTCTCTGTATTCGGATGTTCGATATCGTCTAACAAAGCACCTTGCTGTAAATGAAAAACAACGTCCTCAAATGAGACACCGCGCTCCAAAATGAGTTGTTGGTTTTTCGTAGAATTCCAGTTTATGGACTTCATAGAACGAACCTTATCATAAATGTGTGCCTATTGGCATCACATTGCCTCAATTGGCTAAGGTGTTTTAGACCGAAAATGTGTCGGATTACTCTGCGCCAATCTGACCTGCGGGACTCATGCAACCAGCGCTTCGACGTAGGGTCGCATGACCACCTGCACACGGCAGATGCGTGCCATCTGTTCCAGGTCCTCGAGTGTGAAGCGGCGCTGCTGCCAGCCATCGCGCAGCGACTCGATGGTCACATCCAGTCCGATGCGATTACGGAACTTGTAAAGTCCTGTAAAGTCCGGGTCGGACCGACGCAAGCTATTGATTTTGCCGCATTACACCGCACTACATGGCAGTAGAAAGCGCTTAAAGGCCCAATTTCTCCAATGAAATGGACCATCTAAGAGCAACGGCTTAACTACAGCGAAAAAGATTGCGCGCTAAGAGGGCCCATTTCAATACTGAAAGCACAGTCCCAAGCGCTACGAATACCGTTTCCCAGGCCCCGATTCATTTACAGTCAGGCGCTTGGCGAGGTCCGACCTCGCTGCACTTGGAAACGAATCAGGGCGTATACATCCCGCCGCTGTCGAGCGCTGTGCTATTAATGCCGCCCCAGATGAGCATGGCTGAACCGGTCCAGAGTGCGCTATGGGACGTGCGCCCGGGAGGAGCGTTCAGGGTGGTGGTGAAGCCCCAGGTATTGCTTGCTGGATCATAGATTCCGCCGAGGCGTGGATAAAACGAACTGACACTCGAGGTGTAACCACCCCAGATGATCATGTCGTTGCCGGTCCACACTGCACTGTGTCCCCAACGTGCCAACAACGCGTCGTCTTGCGCGGTGCGCAGCCAACTGTCGGCGACGGGATCGTAGCGGGCACCGCTGTCAAACAATTGGCTGGCATCGGAACCGCCCCACACAATCATCTCGCTGCCGGTCCAGACGCCTGGCAGCAGGGCGCGGGCGGACAGTGCATTGACCGTGGAAGTCGGGCTCCACGTGTCCGTCGCAGGGTTGTAGCGCCCACCACTGGCTAAATAGATAAACGCCGACGTGATGCTGGTACGCCCGCCCCAGATGATCAGTTCACTGCCGCTCCAGACCGCGGCATGGCCGGTACGGCCTGAGGGGGTATTGACGAGCGTCATATCCCGCCAGGTATCCGTGCTCGGGTCGTAGCGTCCACCCGCCTGCGGGTACCCGGCAAAAGCACCTCCGTTGCGCCCTCCCCAGATCAGCATCTCGGTACCCGTCCATACGGCAGTGTGTTCGGCGCGCGCCTCGGGGATGTTGCTCAGTGTGATGGCTTGCCAGGTATCGGTGGCCGGGTTGTACCGCGCGCCATCACTAAGCCAGTTGTAGAATCCGCCAACGCTGGCGTCCCTCCCGCCCCAGATAATCATCTCACTGCCGGTCCAGACGGCACTGTGGTTTGTTCGTGGCGACGGTGCGTTGGTTGTCGCCATGGGAGTCCAGGTATCGCTCGCCGGGTCATAACGGTAGCCTTCGGACGTTGCAGAGGTGCCGCCCCACACGAGCATCTCGCCGCCGGTCCACACGGCAGTGTGCAAAAGCCTGGCCGAGGGTGCATTGGTGGTTGAGATCGGCACCCAGCTGCCGGTGCCGGCCGGGGCGGTTTTAAACGACCGCTAGAGGCAGCAGCCAAGTGATTGCCGGCCAGGTCACTGATGGCGGTGGTTATCGCGACGTGATACGTGCTGTCGCCGTCCAGGGGCGCGGCAGGAACAAATCGCACCCGGAAAAATAATTGATCGTCAAAGAACTCATAGGTCCCGATGACGAGCGCATTGGCTGAATCGCGCAGCGCGAAGCTGCCGCTGTTGATCGAGGCGCTGTTGATGGCCTCGTTGAAAACAATCTCCACCGCGGTTTCGTGATCGATGGCCACCGCATTGGACGTCGGACTGGAACTGACAAACACCGGCGGCGTCGTATCAGGATCAGGACCAGCACCGCCCCCGCCGCACGCGGCCAGCGATATCGAAGCGGCGAATGCGAGAAAGGAAAAGACGCGCCTCATTGGCAACTCACAATGGTCTTCGGTGATGGGAAAGATTCCTGCATTCATGTCCTTCGAGTTCAAGGGTCGATTAAGCCTATTTCAAAGCTTTGTTATCCTCAATCCCGCCTTTAAGGGATCGACATCTTCCACAGTAATGTCTGCTCCAGGCCGAAAGATGGCTTAAGAGCGAAAATAAATCTCGCAATTCATTTGTCATTAGGTGCCAGACATTTGAATGCGGGACGTGCGAGTCAAGCACACCCCGGTGTGGCACACCTCGAACATAGCTCCTTCATAGCACTACAGCAATAGAAAACAGCCTGCATGTCTGCAAGCTCTTGATGATTTGGCGCGCCCGTCGAACATTGTCCCTCGTGATTCATAGCCTGGCACCCGGCCTGCCTCACTCATTCATTTGCCAACTGCCGTGTTGCCTATTGGTGCATGCGAGGGCATCATTCGGCCCACATATTGCGCCCTTTGGGCGCGTTCGTTGTGGGTGCCCGGCATGTTGCGGCGGCAGCAGCGCATCGGTGGTAACGGCATCTGTTGCACAATTTCAGGGAGTTATCGGGTTATGAACAAACCAATGGATCTCGGTATCCGCAAATCGGTCTATCAACCGACTCAAGAGGGACGCATATTTCCGCAAGAGTTCGTTTCGGGTTCGCCGGCAGCGCTTCGCGAACATCGGAAGCGGAAATTGGTTGCAGCGTGCCGTGCCTTTGACGCATGGGACCTGGATTATGGTTTCGCTGGGCATTTGACGATTCGCGACCCGGAGCATCCGGAGTTGTACTGGACTAATCCGGTTGCGATTCCTTTTTCGCAAGTGAAATTGTCGAACCTGATTCTGGTGAATCATCAGGGCGAAGTGGTCGAAGGCGATTACGCGGTGAACCAGGCCGGCTTTGTGTTGCACGCCGCGGTGCATGCAGCGCATCCGGACATTCTGGCGATGTGCCATGCGCATACCGAGTACGGCGTGGCTTTCGCGTCGCTGGGTAAGCCGCTGGCACCGATCAGTCAGGATGCGTGCGTGTTCTTCGAGGATCACGCCGTCATTCGTGAAGAAGCCGGCCAGGTTGCGGTGGAGCAAGGCGCGGGAAAGAACATTTGTGATTCATTTACCGGGGTGAAAGCGGCGATTCATCAGAATCACGGATTGTTGACGGTGAGCCGCCACAGCATCGATGCCGCCGCGTTCTGGTTCATGGCGCTGGAGCGTTGCTGCAAGCAAGAGTTAATGGTGCGGGCGACGGGTGTTGAACCGGTCCTGGTACCGGAAGACCGCGCACGATACAGCCGCGAGCATGTGGGTAGTGAGTACATCGGCTGGTTGCATTTCCAGACGGTGTATGAGGAGTTGGTGGAAGACAACCCGGATATGCTTGACTGACAGTTTGCCGATAAAGCTACTGCGCGAGCCGATTACGGCGTCGCGTGCTCGCTTACTCCTCGTTTTTCGGTGGAGTATGTAGCTCCGACATCACGTTCGCTTCGCGAACATGAGTCTTCACTGAAACAAAGCAACGCTTTGGCTACGACGTAACGTTCGCTCTGCTTACGTGAGTCTGCGCCGAAACTCGCGTTGCTCGTTTTCTCGTCGCGCGCTGCGCGGCTCCTTGTACTCAGCTCGCTCGCTACGCTTTCTCGACAAACTGCTTCGCGAATCTTTCCGCTCCGGGCGCACCCGGCTGAAGCCCGCTCGCGGCGTTTATCAATGCCCTGTTGACAAGCGGCATTTAAGTCGGGCGACCTTGTCGCTTACTCTCCCTCTACATTCTTGCCAGGCACCAGGGAGAAAACTTGAACGACATTAGCCTGAACGGCCATTGCTCTTGTGGCGAAGCAAAGTTCAATGTCAACGGTGCGCCACTGTTTCGCGCGTTCTGCAACTGCACCATTTGCCAAGCATACAATCAGGCGTCATTTGCGGACATTACATTGTTTCGGTCACGAGACGTCGTGATGCCTCAGGAAGGAAGCGTTGTATTCAAGGCGCACAGATTTCCGCCGATCTTGCACAGAGGCACATGTGTTTCATGCGGCAAGGCAACGATTGAGTATTTGCAGGCGTTTCCGATGCCCAGAATCATCATCGTGCCAAGCAATAACATTGATGATAAGGCGCTCCTTCCTGAGCCTTCGATTCATATTTTCTACGACAAGTCAGTCGCCGATATTCAGGACGACTTGCCCAAGTATCGCGGATATCCAGCAAGTCAGCTTGCGTTTGGTCGCAAGGTAATGGCTGCGTTGTTTCGTGGAACTCAGGCTACTTGACGTGCAGTTGCAAATAGCGACACTTGCGTTGTCGCTGCATTGATGCAACTGGAAGGCACGCCAATTAGCTCAATCGCCAGGAGCGACTTCGCTCGCCAATTCCGAAACATAACGGCCATAGCTGAAAACACGACCGCGCTGCCGATGTGTCAATTCGTCGACTATGCCTAAGGCTTCAAGATGGGCAAGCGACTTGTTTACGGTTGCGGCCGTGAGCCCCGCGACCTTGACCAGCGAGGCTGATGTGGCGATAGGCTGGCGTTGCATAGCCTGATGCACCGCGAGCGCGGAAGTCGCAGCGCGGCCCAGACCCGCAATTCGATCACGGTCGGCGTTGACCAACTCTAGCAACGCGATCGCTGTAGTCACAGCCTGCGTTGCGCTCACATTCACACCTTCTGCAAAAAAGTCCAGCCAACGCTCCCAGTCGCCTCGCAGACGCACTTCGTTCAAGAGTTCGTAGTAGTGCGCGCGATGTGTTTTGAAGAACAGGCTTGGGTACAGCATAGGTTCGTGCAGTACGCCATCTGCCACCAGTTGCAATACAATCAGCAGCAGCCCGATACGGCCGTTACCGTCAAGAAACGGGTGGATCGACTCGAATTGCACGTGCGCTAGTGCGGCCTTAATCAGTGGCGGGGTGGCGTCGGGTTCATCGTTGAGGAAACGCTCGAACGGCGTTAGGCACGCCTGAAGCGCGTCAGCCGGTGGTGGAACGAAGACCGCGTTGCCCGGTCGGGTGCCGCCGATCCAAACCTGCGAGCGCCGCAACTCACCTGGCGTCTTGCCGCGCCCCCCGGGGTGGGTCATTAGCACTTTGTGCATTTCACAAAGCATACGCATGCACAGAGGCATTCCGCCTCGAAAACGTTTCAGGCCGAACTCGAGCGCCGCTACCACTCATGCTAACCCTGCACTAACTAGCTCAGTCGCGCATTCACGAATTAACTTCTTTGCCTTTGGTAAAAACTTAAAACTGATCTTTTTCGTTGGCTTGCCCGTTCTTCTAATAAGCGAATGTGAATACATGCTTTCGTAGCGCGCATTGTGAACATCGCTCACTAGTGCGAAGGTCTTTGGATATTTCATCGCGAAGGCAGAAGTCGATGTATGTGTAACGCTCCCCGGCTTCCCCAACGTGTAGGTGCCGACCGTCCCATCTGCCAAAAAAACCGCGTCGAGCAATAAATCATTGAAGACATCGAGTAAATTGGCGAATCCCGTAATGTTCACCCCAGACGCGGCAACGGTTTCGATCGCTTGCCGCTCTGCCTGAGCATATCTTCCACTGAATAGGTTCTTCCAGTTAGCCCCCGGTATGTGCTTGTCTAGCTTTGCGAACGCATTGTTGATTCCGCAGTGTGAAACCGTTGACCGATGAATCAAACCGACTTCTTTCATGAACAATTCGGCTGCCTTGTTCCACTTTCTTCTTCGTCCAGGTGGGACATAGGCTATTTCAAATGCCTTCCAAGCCGCCTCGAGAGCTGGCACTTTACTCGTATCCTTAACGCCATTTCCTGCAATCTCCTGCAATGTCGATGTACCAAGTAGATGAGGATCTACGGGACCAATTAGGCTCGCCCTCGCCCACCATGGCGGCGCGGCCCTGCATGCATCAGTAATCTGATCAGCCGAGAGGTTTCCTGTGCGCATCAGGAATCGACCGACAGCCACTTGAAAGTCTGCAGACATACTTTTAGGAATCCAAGATCTCTTAATCAACTTAGCTAGCGCCTTGTCCTGCAGCGCTGGTAGACGACCATCCGCTGCGCCAATAAACTCTGCACGCACTGCTTCATAAAGCGAGTTTGTCTTCACTTGATCAACCAACTTCTCGGCAGCGACGCGAGGTAGCTTTTTGTAACGTCGAAGGTAATTGCATACGCTTCGATAGATCTCCGGATGTCTTTCGAGTATTCGCCACAGCCGGGCGGTCAGTCTCGCAGAAGGTGTAGCGTGCGCTAGCAGATACTTGAACCTGGTCGGATTGGTGATTTCGTAGCGCGGCGTGAGTTTCTCAATCCGTTTCAGTAGCTTCTTCTGGTCGGTGGACGCACGCGTGATGGCGTTCTCAGGTGGATTTGAAATGGTTTTTAGTTCTTCCTCGATATTGCGCACGAGGTGGATACTAATCTTTCCGCTTTGCGGAAAGAGACCTACGTCTTTGCTGAGAAGATCGAGCGATACGAGCAAGCGTCTGAGCTCATGCTCACTTTTTGCAAAGAGCCGGATGTCATCCACATATCGAAGATAGCGAAAATCAACCCCTTCAAGCTTCAAGTCATCGAAGTGAGAAAGCACAACCTCCGAAAGCAACCCGGACGAAAGAGGACCCTGTGGAATTCCATGGTTGTGAAATATTCCGCGTTCGGTGGCCGTCCATTTCTCTAACCACTCTGCAACTTTTCGACAGAAGTCTTGATCCGCCCCTAGATTTTCGAGGAAGTGGCGCAAGACCCGGTGATCAAGGCTGTCATAGCATGCTGTAAGATCGAAACTTGCCGTGTATATAAACCCACCTGCGAATGCCTGCCTTGCTGCCTCGTTGAACGCTTTATAGCCATTACTCCATTTACGGTAGAACCAGACAGAAGACTTGCCAGCGTATAAATACCCAAAAACCTGTTTGTAGTAGCGGCGCACAATGCGGGGATAGAGTTTCTCGGCAATCAGATTTACCGCACCCTGGTAAACAATTTGATCTTCGACGGTTAGCAGCGATATTGGTCGCAGGATGCCAGATGGCTTCGGCTGAAAAATCTTGCAGGCGGTTTCGGGCTCGTAGATGTCTCTCCTCAATCGATCCGCCAAGTCATCCAGGAGTGCAACCTCCGCGACGGCGAAGTGCTGGTAAAGCGGGCGGAAGTAGGACTTGTAAGCCGCATCGGGATTCGACCGAATCCAACGCCATGCTCGGCGCAGGTTGTCAGGGTGACGGAGTTGGTCGAGGTCGGCCATGATCCATTAGGCGTTGAAAACGCTGTCCAAAAAGGGATTGCACGAGTGCAGGTTCTAGTCGCAAGGATTGTTTACTGAGGTGCTTTATCGCCCCAAGTCTCCCTAACAATTTCGCGGCAGATCTCTGTTGACCAAGCGCGGGAAAGGGCATTTGCTTTTGCCATGCCTTTTACAAAGTAGGTCTTGCCCGCGACTACATCGATCATCACGGAATCACCTGATAGCACCTGAGAGTAAAAGGTGTGCATGCCGGGCTCGAAGTACTTGTAGAGCACGGCACCATTCTTGAGAATGCCCAACGTGCCCTGCGCGTGATCAACACTGAATGTGATCGCGGCGCCTGCCATCCTTCGTTGCCGGTAGAACACCACGAGCCCCTTATCGGGCGATGCCTCCGGAATCGATGCAGGCATAGCCGGCAGCGAAAAACTGACCAGCGCCGTGGCTACGGGAACCAGAAGCAAAGCGGACAATTTTTGAATCATCGAGTAGACCTTTCAATTCAGTTCGCGTCGCGCGCAATAAGCGCAGCGAAATTCGTTTCGCTGTAAAAAAATGACCTAGTCCGGCAAGCGGCTAAAGCGGATGGTGTCCTTGTCGATGCCTTCCCGCACGATGGAGATTCCGCCACCGCGGATCATCCATTCCAAGCGATGGTCGCGATACTGGCGCTTTATCTTGCCGTCGGCTAGTAGTGCAGCGAAGTCGGGCAGATTGGTCATGACTTGCTTCATCTGGTCGATCACTTTCGCCACGCTATCGCGCTCATTTGCACGTTCAAACCAGGCTTCCAGCCGTGTACCTTTTTCCGGTCCCAATCCGACTGCGGCGGAGCGGTTGACGTAAGGTGCCACGGCAACGTCGCCCCAGCCAAAGTTGTCGCCATTGAACCAGGTGCGATTGTCGAGTTGGGTGTTGAGCCAGCCCTGAATCTGCTTGATGTTGGCAGTGGAAAATGCGACCAGTTTGTCCGCCAGCGCACCGCTCGCGCGCTTGAAGCCGGTCACTTCCATCATGCCCCAGTTGTTGGGCTCATACAGGCTGTCCATGATGTCTTCGATCATGCGTACGCGCGCGCGTTCTGCCGGCGCCTTCGGCAGTAACGCCGGGGTCGGCCACTTGTCCTCCAGGTATTCGAGGATAATCGTTGAATCAAACAACTGCACATCACCAATCACCATCGATCAGCGCCGGGACTTCGGCACGCGGGCTGGCATCGACAAAGTCGCCGCCTGTGGTCCCGTCGGCCAGCCCATCGGGGATCATCGCATTAAATTCAAGGTTCTTTTCCAGCAGCGCCATTTTCACTTTCATGGCGTACGCGGACAGCGGGTGTTCGTACAGGGTCAGCAAGTGCGTTCTCCTGGGTTTAAAAATGTCAGGTTAAAGACCGTCAGGCAAATATCCATCAAGTCAGAATGTGGATTGCAACGGTATCAGAGAATCGAAAGCGGTGAACGTGTTGGCCAGCGTAAGGCGCAACAAACGCAGTGCATTGCGTCGTGTTGGAGTCGATCGAACCGCTGTTGCCGGCTCGCGTCGGACCGCGCCGCGCTAGCGAAACTTATGCGACTCCTGGCGGCCAATCAGGTAGCCGGCTAATACGTAAACGGCCAGGTACCACCACGACGAAACAACCGTGCAATGAATCTCCTCGTTCGCGGATCAAATCAAGCACCACTTGGAGGAGCGCGCTGCGTGAAGACTGCGGAAACCGGATAAGAATTACCCCGGACGCGTTCGCAGAAGCAGCGAAAACCAACTGCCCAAAATCCTTATCCTCGGTCAGAAGCAACCGCTTCTCAGCTAGCGCAAGCTCGATAACGCTCTCGTCGGGCGCCCCTCTGAGGACGTCGCTCACAGCAAGTACATCGTGGCCCGACGCACGCAAACCCCGCACAATTGAAAAATCGCAGCTCTCGTCAGCAAGAAAGCGCATCGCCGATAGTCGCTCAGGACTTGTCGGTCAGTATTTCCGTTTCCGAATGGGCAATAGTGTCAGCCGCATACCGCAGCGCCGCATGTATATCGGCCGAGGTCAGGTGGGGATAGGCTTCGAGCAACTGACTTTCGGTCGTTCCTTCAGAAATTTTACGCAGAATCAGCTCGACGGTAACGCGGGTGCCGCGAATGACCGGCTTGCCCAGCATTACCTTGGAATTGATCTCGATTCGGTCTGTCAGATTCATCGTCGCGCCTGCCTGATAAGACAACAAAACAATACTAGCAATATACTAGCCCCAAGACGGTTGAAAAACCAAGCGAGAACGCTGTTCAAGTCAAGCCAAATCCAGAAGCTGGTGAACTCAAGTCAGCTATTGTCGGATTACACATTGCAAATACGACCTACGTGACTCTATCGTCATTCGACGCATCCCCCAATCGCTCGCGACGTCCATTTCCACTCAACATGCGAATGCTGCGCTCGCCTTGGTCGAAGCCCAGTTCGAAGGTAAGGTCGGCAACGTCAACAGAAGGGATACGCCGGATTACGCGCAGGAAATCCGGCCTACGGAACTGTTAATCAGCTCGTCAGCGGGACATGTCGATTGATTCGACATACCGCCACGATATGTCGAATCAAGGTTGCGCCGCCAACAACGGAGGCGCCTCGCGACCAATGCGATTCTATTCGCGCCATGTTGCTCAGGTGGCAATTCCAAAAATCGGTGTTACCGAGCGTTCGGCCAGCAGTTCGCGCATTACTTCGTCATCCGGCCGTTGCTCGAATCGGTTGGCCGCATCGAGAATCTTCGGCAGCAGGTCACGATCACCCGCGGTATTGATGAACACATCGCCGCGCCCCATTACCCAGTGGATAGCGCGGTCAATATCTGCCTGCTCTTCAAATGGTTGATACCAGGTGTCGCGATTCTTTTCCGTGATACCCCATGGTCCGCGGGCAATGGACTTGATGGTTTGCACAGCTACGTTGCGTTGCTTGCACATCGCCACCACCGCTTCGAAACTTTTCCGGTAGCGTTCGTTGTCGGCCATCAGGAAGTTGAGCGGCATCAGCACGGAATCGAAGTCGAACTGTTCCAGCGAGCGCTTGTGCATGGCGGCAATGGTCCAGCTGTGACCGGCAATGCCGATGAATCGGGTCAGCCCTTCCTCGCGCGCTTCGACCACGGCTTCGAGCGCGCCTTGCGCACCGAACACCTGGTCCCAGTCGTCGGGGTGTGCCATGGAGTGCAGTTGCAGCAAGTCAACGTGGTCGACTTGCTGCCGGTCGAGCGAGCGTCTTATTTCATCGCGGGCTGACTGGTAGTCGCGCTGGCCGGTTTTGGTGGCGAGGAAAAAGTGATTGCGATGCTCACGCATCCACGGCCCGATGCGTAGTTCGGAATCTCCATAGCGCGGTGCGGTATCGATGTGGTTGATGCCGTATTTCAGCAACACGTCCAGCGTGGCGTCGGCTTGCGCTTGCGTTGCGCCATTCATGAACGCAGCACCGCCAAACAGGGTGACGGTGCTGTCATGGCCGGTGCGGCCGAACGGGCGTTTTTCAATCATGTGACTCTACTTTTTTCCTTTGTACGCACGTGGCGGCCTTGGCACGCGCAAAGATTCGGCAATTCGAAATGAACAACGAACCCTGTCTATGATTCTTGTACTTCAGCAGTTCTTCGCAAACGTGGCGTGGCAAGAGCGCCTGGCCGGGCGTCACTTCTACGTCTTCTTTCGACCGCCATGATCCTCTGAACGCTCCGCTTCAATAAACACTCTTTGTAATCGTGAATCAACCGACTTAACAACGCGGGTCAATTCTGTGACGGCGGCCTCAACGTGTTCCGCACTCAGCGAATCGGCAAAATCGACGGAGATCATGGTGACTATGAAGTCCGGCCCCATGTGTAGAGTCGCAACTTCGTTCACAGCCAGTATTCGTTCGTCGTTGTTCAGCAATCTCCGAACTGCGCCCACGATCTCTGGCTCGGCACTTTCGCCGATCAACAAGCTCTTGCTTTCGATGGCCAACGCAACCGCAGTGAGTACCAGGACGACCCCAATCGCGATCGATGCAATTGCGTCAAAAACAGAATTACCCGTAAGCTGGTAAAAGGCTATACCGGCAAGTGCGATTAACAGACCAAGCAGGGCGGCGGAGTCCTCAAACACCACAACGAACAAGGTTGGATCCTTGCCCTTGGTAATGGCATCGTAAATGCCCTGCTCACCACGGCTGCGATTGAACTCTTTGAACGCAACCCATAATGCAAAGCCTTCAAAAACCAAGGCCAATCCTAAAACGACGTAGTTAATCGCAAAATTGCTAATCTCTGTCGGGTGCCCAAGATGCTGCCAGCCTTTGTAAATTGAGACGGTTCCGCCAAGCGCAAAGATCAACATCGAAACAACAAAGCACCAGAAGTAAATTTCCTTGCCGTGTCCGAACGGAAACTCCGCGCTTGCCTGTTTGGCCGACTGCCTGATGCCCCAGAGCAGCAGGACATGGTTTCCCGTATCAACCAGGGAGTGAATACCCTCGCTCATCATTGCCGCGCTGCCGGTATACACGGCAGCGGCAAACTTGGTAACTGCAATGAGCGAGTTGCCGACTAACGCTGCGTATATCGCTTTCTTTGACGATCCGGCCATATAAACCTCATACAGTGAATTGGTGCGCTTGAGAGTGACGCCCCTTTCAGGATCACGCCGCCCCCGTGGTTGGTTCGAAGCTTACTGTTGTATGCGCGTAAACGGCCCAACAATGGGCCCTGCTCCTGCGACCGTGGTGCGCCGGAAAACCCTGCGATAGCGCGCCATGTCATAGTGTTTCGCTCTATGCAGCAGCACGCGGTTGTCCCACATGACCAGGTCGAATGGTTGCCAGCGGTGCCGGTAGCAAAACTCCGCGCGGCTCGCGTGTGAGGCGAGCTTGCGATGCAGGGCCTGACCTTCTTCCAGCGTCATGCCGCTCACTTCGTTGCCGGCATTGGTGGTGAAGAACAGCGACCTGCGCCCTCCCCGGTCCGGATGGATGCGTACCAGCGGATGGCATGTCGGCGGCACCACTTCGCGTTCGAACGGCGTGATCGGTGGCAGTTGACTGAACAAGCGCCGGCCGAATTCGTAGTAGTGCACCATGTGAAGCGGCTCGATTTGCGCCTTCATCTCATCAGACAGCGTGTCGTAGGCAAGCAGCATGTTGGAGAACTCGGTCTCGCCACCTTTCGCCTCGTCCGGCAATACCTCCACACCCAACATGATGGATGCAAACGACGGTATGTAACGGTAGGAGCTGTCGGTGTGCCAGCGCGCGTTGACCTTCTGATAGACCGACTGATTATCGTCGGGCCCCAAATGCTTTCCGTCGGCAGACACGTTGGCAACGTTGTAGACGGTGGTCTCGCTCTTGGTCTTGTCAGCCTCCGGGAACACTTCCAGTTCACCCCATCGGCGCGTAAATGCAAGCTGCGCTTCGTCGCTCAGGTTGCTCTGGTCGCGAAAGCAAAGCAGGTGATGCACCTGCAACGCGTCACGCAGTTGCTCGAACGCGTCATCGGTGAGCGGCACCGACAAGTCCAGCCCGACCACCTCGGCGCCGAGCGCATCCGAGATGCGGGAGATCTGGAAGTCCTGGGTGGGAATCTGCCGTGCAACTGTGCTCATCGGTTTGCCTCTCTATTTCCGTTCACTCTGCCATGCGCTCGATGTGGAAACAACATATGCAAAGAACTCCCCTGAATCTTTACCAAGAAATGGCGCAGCCTTCACTCCAGAAAATCCGAACCTTCTGCGACCAGCTCATCCCAAAGTGTCTGGAACGACAACCAGCAAAACTCCGGGCTGCCGAGCGCTTGCTTCAGTCGCCGCGCCATTTCCTCAGGCCACAGTTCCGGTTTACCCACAGTCTCGATCAACAGTTGCACCTGGCACGCCCGGTCCATACTGATAAAACGCCAGGCAGCTTCGTCAACTGTAGCTCCGGTCGTGAATAGTCCGTGTCCCGGTTGAATGCCGGTGCGCTTGCCTTTCAAGCCGGCTGCAAATACATCTGCCTCTGCCGCATTCATAGCTACACGAGGTTCTCTCAAAATGGCCTGATCCTCGTAAAAAATAGCTGTGTCCTGCGTTACCGGGTCTACCGGGCGGCCAAAAGCAGACCAGGCAGATCCATTAACTGAATGCGCGTGACAAACTGCGGTCACTTCGGGATAGGCGCGATGAATTGCTGAGTGCAGCAATACGCCAACGGAATTAACCGGTTTGGTTCCCTTGATAAGACCGCCCGCATGATCAACCAGAACGAGATCCGATACCCGCATGCGGTTAAAAGAAATTCCGACCGGGTTGGCCCAGAATTGGTCCGGCTGCTCCGGGTCACGCACGGTCACATGACCCAACAACCCTTGTGAAAAGCCCGCTTTGCCGAACACACGGCAAGTCGCCGCGAGACGCTCAATCCGGTGCCGGCGTTCGTCTTGAGGGTTGTCAAAAACCGGCGGGGTACGGGTAGCAAAGTTCTTCGCCGTCGGGTCCGTCTTTTGTTCTGCCATTCACTTCGTCCTTTTGTTGGCATCGTTAAAGTCGGCACGCAGCGGGCCCAAACGCGGTAACAATGCCGTTGCCACCGTTACCACAGCTGCGGCCAAACGAGCGCTTGTCGCTAATCCGGCTAATGCCGTCCGGGCGTGCTCTCGTCGAAGCGTGAGCATATCAACAATGCCGCTAGAGAATTCGAACCCCGCACCACCGCATTCTGGCGAGCTGCTATGCCCTCAAGCCGCTTTCTTGCTGTGGTTTTCGGCAATAAGGCACAGGATCTCGAACATCATCTGCACACCGTTTAATGCGGTCGTACCCATCGGATCGAAAGGCGGGGATACTTCGACCACGTCGCCGGCAACGATATCGAGACCGGACAAGCCCCTGAGCATCTGCTGCACCTCGTAAGTGTTAAAACCGCCGACTTCGGGCGTTCCGGTACCTGGCGCATAGACCGGATCGAGGCCATCGACATCGAAGCTCACGTAGACCGGTCCGTCACCAGCCACCTCGCGCGCTTTTGCAATCACACCGGGAACGCCCATCGCGTAGAGTTCTTCGATGTGCACCACCGTCATGCCCGACGAGTAGCTAAAACCCCATAACGGCTCGGATGGCCCGCGAATGCCTATTTGTATCGTGCGCTTCGGATCGAGTGCGCCGTCTTCGACAGCGACGCGGAACGGTCCGCCATGATGATGCTTGTGGCCAAAGAGTTCCGGCCCGGTGTCACAGTGCGCATCAAAGTGTATGAGGCCGAGCGGCCGCCCGTGTTTGCGCGCCAGGGCCTTCAGAATCGGCAGCGTGATTGAATGGTCGCCGCCCCCGCTGACCGGCATGAGTCCAGCCGCCATCACTTTGTCATAATGCGATTCGATGTCGGCGATTGCCTGGTCGAGGTGGTAGACACCTTCGATGGGCACGTCACCCAGGTCGGCAACCTTGGCCAGGTCGTACGGACGCACCCCGCTTTGATGGTTAACCCTGCCCATAAGCGTGGATTGCTCTCGCAATTGGCGCGGACCATGCCTGGCACCCGGGCGGTTGGTGACTCCGCCATCAAAAGGCACGCCGATGAGTCCAATATCGTACTCGGCCCATGTGCTTTCATCTTCACGCAACGGTTGGCGCATGAATGTCGCCACGCCGGAGTAACGAGGGCGGTAATCCTCGCCCCATGCTTCACGCCGCTCGTCGGGAACGCTGGGTGGTGTCTTGCTGGAATCAGTCACTGTTGCCTGTCCTCAATCGATTGATACACATGGGGTCCTTTGGTCACTTTGATCTATATATTCAATCACGAATGTTCGCCGGCGCTTCAGAAAACGACGAAGTGCGCAAACGCCGCAATAATTGGCAGCGCAATCACTGTGCGCAGCACGAACAATATAAACAGGTGTACAAACCGCAATGGAATTTCGCATTTGACGAGCAAAATGCCGATTTCGGACATGTAGATCAGTTGTGTCACGGAAATTACGCCAACCACGAAGCGTGTCACGTCTGATTCAAGATTCGCTGCAAGCAGCGCGGGCAGAAACATGTCCAGGAAACCCGAAACGATCGCTGTGCCTGCGGCGGAAGCATCCGGAATAGCCAGCAGTTGGAGAAGCGGAACAAAAGGCACCGCCAACCATGAAAGCAGGGGCGTGTACTCGGCAAGCATTAACCCCGCGCCGCCGATCACGATGACCGCAGGCAGCAGTCCGAACCAGATATCCAGTATGTGTCCAAAAGAAACGCGCAGTTGCGTGCCAAGGGGTGTGTAGAGTGATGCGAAAGATGAAGGGTAATAAATGGGAAAACGACTGCGCAACCCGACCTAAGCCGGTCTAAGCCGGTCAATCTCGATCAAAAATCAACAAACTGTTGACTATGTGAACACGCCGGAACCGATATCTATACGGGAGAAGTGCGGGGGATTTCCGGCGCTATTTGGGTACGCCATCAAGACGATAATCAAATCAGGCGCAGAGATGGGCGCTGTCTGATGTCGCTCAGAGCGCCTGCGACGACAAACGGAGACAGCAGGCTAAAGTTCAAGCAAGCGGCTCGCGATCTCGAGACCGACAACTCGATCTGCCGTTTCTCAGCGTTTGACATCGGTAGGCCTGCAAACCATTAGTTGAGGATATAAGCTTCGTAGGTTAGCCTTTCTAGTATTGACTAGCCTGCGAGCGTATCATGGCCAAGCCTAAACGAGTTGAGCAATCAATTTCACTCGACCGGATTTTTCTTCATCATGAGAATCCGCGTCATGAAGCCTACGAGACACAGTCTCAGGTAATTGAATGGCTCTGCAGCAACGAAGAGGTGGCACAACTGACTCGTGATATCGCGCAGCACGGTTTAAGCCCTCTGGATCGTTTTGGGGTAATTCGAGACCACGAAACTGACGGAGACGATGCCACTTACGTCGCGGCAGAAGGAAATCGCCGCGTTTGTGCGCTCAAGTTGCTTACGGATCCAGACCTGGCCCCGCCCGAGCGAAAATCGTTCTTCGAGAAACAGGCGGAAAGCTGGACACCGATCACCGAACTTCCTTGTGTCATTTTCGAGGACCAAGAGGACCTTGATCTTTGGCTCAAGCGAAGGCACCACGGCTTTGCCGAGGGCGTCGGACAAAAGCCATGGAGTGCAGATCAAAAGTCTCGCCATAGCGGCACCGGGTCTAGGAACCGCGTTGCATTGGAGTTTTTGAACTACGCTGAGGACGAAAAACTTATTTCGCCAAACGACCGTCGGCGGCGGCTGACGACCGTTCAGCGCTTTCTCAGCAACCCGGTTATGCGAGAGACGTTAGGGATCGAAACGTCTGATCCAGGCAATATTGTCCGCAACCGAACTGAGGACGATTTCAAGTTGCTGTCGCAACGGTTCATCTCGGATATGCTTTCCGGCGAGCCAAAAGTCACTTCGCGGAAAAACAGTACCCAAATTACAGCCTACGCCCGCGAGCTCGGTTCGCTGAAAGGACAAGGCCATGAGCGCATTGAGCCCGAACCAATCAATCATCGGCGCGCCGAAGCAACAGAAACGGCCGCGGCGTTCGCGCCCCGGCAAGGCGAAACGACCGCAACGCATCCTGTGGCAATCTGACATCCGCGATGCATTGAGGGACTTGGGTAACTGGAAACTCCAAAACCTCTATCACTCAGTCTGCGACGTGCCACTGCAAGAAAATACCCCGCTCCTCGCTGTTGGGGTTTGGTCGTTCTTCGAAACCTTGACCGCGCAGGCTGGAAGGAACCCCAACACGGACTTTCATGGCTTTCTGAGTCAGGCTCGGTTGACCGGTTATGGCTTGGGAAACAAACAGCAGATCAACCCGCTACGCGAGGCTTTGAAGCGAATTCTTCACTACGGTAACACAACAAAGCATCACGATACGGCAGCCGCCTTCAATGGCGACCAGCTTGCCAACGACATGGATACTCTTGGTAACATAATCCTCAAACTGATCAAGGATGCCATCACTCAGAAGACTTGAACAAAGCGCTGGCCGAGGAAATTGTCATTTGATACCATGCAATTGATTGGAAAAGAGAAAAGGACAATTTGCCATGCCGCGAGGAACCTCACCGCTCAGATATCCCGGCGGCAAAACGTGCCTCTATCCGCTCGTTTCGAGAATCCTTCAAAACAACCGACTTGAGCGACGACATTACGCCGAGCCCTTCGCGGGTGGGTGTGGTCTCGCACTCGCATTGCTCTACGAAGGCCACGTCAGCGATATCCATATCAACGATGTCGATGCGTCAATCTGGGCGCTCTGGCATAGCGTGCTGAACGATACCGACGAGTTCACTTGT
The DNA here is from genome assembly GCA_951812315.1 of uncultured Burkholderiales bacterium. Classification (GTDB taxonomy): domain Bacteria; phylum Pseudomonadota; class Gammaproteobacteria; order Burkholderiales; family Eutrophovitaceae; genus SG8-40. The sequence continues at coordinate 3,839 of CATOSA010000007.1, read as the reverse complement.
CGCATCCGAAAGACACCGATCACCATCGATGAATGGCGCGCGCAGCGTGGGGTTCATCTGGCAATGGATGTTGACGACCCGCTCGCGTTGGGCTTCTCGACCTTCTTTCTCAACCGAACCAATCGCTCGGGCATCATCAAGGCGGCGGGCGTTATTGGCGGCCTCGATCAGAACGGCCCTTACAAGTTGGATTGCCGCTTCAATCGTGATGACCTGGCGCGGCGCATTCGCAGGGTGGCGAAGTACAAGAATCGAATACATCTGACGCGGCGCGATGCTCTCGCTTTCGTCAAAGACACCAGCGCCAACCTGCCGAAATCGACGTTCTTCTGTATCGACCCTCCTTATTTCAACAAGGGACAGGGCCTCTATACCAGTTACTACGACCCGGAGGATCACGGTATTCTTGCCAAGTCGATCTTGGAGTTAGAGAACCCGTGGATCGTCACCTATGACGACGTGCCGGCGATCACGAGGCTCTATCGTGATCGCCGGCAGTATCAGTTTGATATCAGCTATTCAGTTGAAACGAAGCGACGCGGGACCGAGTTGCTAATCGCCTCGAAGGGTCTTCGACTGCCTACTGAAATTCGGGGAAATCAAGTGCATCGTCCCCAATATCGAGTCGCTTAGGACTTATCCGATCGCACCAGTTCTTTCATACGTTAGGCGCTTCCCGGCCACGCCCTTAAGGGTGATGCTCTATGGAGTGATGCGAAAGGATGAAGGGTAATTATTTAAATCGACAGTGCAAGCCGTTCGTCCTCGCGCAGATAGCGAAAACTTTGAGGAGGGTGAAATCCGCGAATTACTGATCTCATGTGGGCAAGGGTTAGCGGCGATCCTTTTTGCTTAACGTTCTTTAGAAAGATCCCCACCGCCTTTGTCGAGCCTTTGAAGTACCGGTCGTATTCAAGCCTGGACAATCCGGCCTTTTCGGCAACAACTTTCCATAGCATCGTAGGTTTTTCTATTTTCACGTTTTCTATTTCAAGAGTCGCAACCAACTGCTTGACCGGAGAGCTAACATAGAGAGCGATCTTATCGCCAGGCTCTATCTTTGGAAGCCGTCGCCGCAATTCGACAGTCTTCGTCCCATTCAATATGCGATTGGCGAATTCGGGTTTAACGGAAAGAAGCAAAATTCGTGTATTAGACATTGTGTAGAGTGATGCGCAAGCTGAGGGGTGATTATTGTGACAGGATGCTGCGCAATCGTGCGCCACACGATCCGGATTTCCTCACCTGCCCTGTAGTGCGCCCACCAAAAAGTCCCGCACCGCCTGATTGATCTCGGCCCGATCCTCATCACTCACCCCCAGGAATGGTCTGGCCGGAATATCACCCCGGGGGATCGGCCCACCACGTTTTGTCCTTCCGAACGCCCCCTGCTCTGCGCCGAACTGGTGCGTACCGGCATAGATGCGGGTACTGCCGATCTCGATCTGCTGTCGCCCGGCCCGATACGCCAGTGTGCCGCGCAGGTGGCCGTATTCGGTCAATATCTTGTCCCGGTTCTTTCGCTTGCGCGCCAGCGTCACCGCCGAGAGCGGCGCCCAGGGCTTGCCCTCGGGCGATTGCTCGTCATCGAAGCGCTCGCCGATGGCGGCCATCACCGGGGTCAGATCACGACCGGCGCGGAGCAGGCGGTTGAAAGCCGCCTGTACCGAGGCGTCGTCCAGCTCAATCTTGATCTGCATGGGTGTTATAGTCCGTTCCGGCCGCCGGGTAGGCCGGGTAATTGGCGCAAGCCAGACCGCTCTCCCGGTAGATGGTTAGCCAGTTCTGCTGGTTTTCGGACTGCATCGAGGGTTGCGTCTCGTCCCGGCGGTCATTCATCCAGGGTGCCTTCCAGCAACACGTACCGTTCATCGCGCAGATTCTGTGCCGCTACATAACCCGCCGTTCTGACCGCATTAGTGATCACGCGCTGACGTTGGCCTCCGGTCTGGACCTTTTCTGAGTAATTCACCCGCACCACGAGCTTGCCGGCCTCGGTCTCACTGGTGGGCTCAAACACGAACAGCAGGGCCGGGTCTTTGGTATCCCACAAGGTGGCTTTGGGCTGTGCGATGATCTCCGGCAGGCGGTCCAGGTCGGTGTCAACCAGCGCCGCGCCGCGTTGTCGCTTGGTGTCGCGGTCGCCATGGGCGAGTTCACGGCGGGTAATGGTCACCAGCGCCGTTTGCAGGGCAACCGGTGTCGGCAAGGCGGCGAGCGCCTGCACCGTGGCTGGTGGGATCGCGCCGAGGCTGAAAGCGTCAGCAGAGGCGCCAGTCTCGCGCCGCCAGCCATGCCAGGCATCACGCAGAGCATCGAGTGTCCGGGGTGCAGCCAGGGTTTCGGCCATGCCCGCACTGGCAATGGACACCGGTTGCGGCAGGCTGGCCTCAAGGTGATGCCGCACCGCCTCGCCCAGTTGCGAAGCACGCCCCGGCGCATAGGCAAAGCCCGGGTCAATGCCTTCGGGCACATTGACCGTGCGCGGGCTGGGGCCGCGTGTGCCCACGGTCACCTCCCGTCGATTGAGCGGCGGTGCGGTGTCTGGCCCGTCCTTGCCCAGCTTGTCCATGTCTCTCTTCGAGAGAGATTCCACATAACACTGGCAACCCCAGCCATTGGGCGGGGTGTGCGTCTTCCACCACGGATCGTCCGCGGACAAGACCAGTCCATCCCAGGCCAGGTGCTCGGGGCGTGGATCGGTCACTGCGTTGGAATGCCGATAGCGCCAGTACGGGCGTGTGGCTTTGGTGGCCTGCAACTGTTCCCAGCGCCCGGCCGCGTAGCTGGTGCGCAGGTTGGTCTCATAGATCACGCGGGTGCGCCAGTCGCGCCCGCCGTTGTAGTTCCAGCCGTGTTTGCTGACGATTTCATCAAAGCGTTGGCGGAAGCTGGCCAGGGTCTCGCCCTCGGCGATGGCGGCATCCACGGCCGTGCGCAGATCACTCACCAACTCGGTCTTGGCCGCGCCGGCGAGCACAAAGGCGACGTCGTGCTGGGCCTGCCAGAGGTCGGTCCAGGCGCGGCTGGGCAGGTTAACCTTGTTGCGCAAAAAGTCGATCTGCTCCCCGAACGGCAGCCAGGCACCGTCATCATCAGCCAGGGCCACCTCCTCCACCGGTGCTGCGGCCTCATCCCTGCCGGTGAGGTGCGCAAGTAGCAGCGCATCACCCAGGGTGTCGGCCAGGGCGCGTGTGTCCAGCGCGGCCAGCGCCTGATCATCGAGCCAGTCGCGGTAGTCAGCGAGCGATCCTGTCTGGTTTGCCTGGGCGGCCAGCCCGGCCACCCAGGCATCAGACTTTGGGCCGAGGGCCTCCCGGGTCTGCCTGGCCAGCGGGTCATCATCCGGCTCGGCGAGGGCGGCCTGTTCAGGCGCGGTCGGCGGTGCGGCATTCGGGTTTCGGTTAGGGCCTGCTGGCGAGGCGATGTCCTCCACCAGTTCAAGCCCGTAGGTCGCCTTGATATAGGCGGTATCGGGACGCTTACCCATCATGCGGATCACGATCTCGTCGCGCTCGGCCTGGACCTTTAAGTCTGGCGCATCGTCGAGCTCACGTTCCACGCGCGGGTAGGCCGCCCCCGGAAAGTTCCAGTCGACGAGCCAGCGAACCACCGAGCGATTAAAGCTGTCGCAAATGAGCCGGGCATCGGCGGCGATGATGTCATCGCGCACCGACAGGTGGACCTCGCCCTGGGCCCGGGACGCGCCGTTATCGGTGGTCATGGTCTGGCCAATCACGACCTTGCTGATCGCGGCATTAAGCCGGTCGTACAAATCCGCGTAATTGCCCCGGCCGCTGCGGGCCGCCTCTAAGAGTTCCAGCTGCAGGTGTTCGGGG
>CATOSA010000006.1 GCA_951812315.1 uncultured Burkholderiales bacterium | reverse complement strand
AGATCTCGTCCGTTCAGGCAGCTTCCAGGATCTCGGTGGCCGAGAGATAGTCGTAACCGAGATCGCGTGCAACCGCTTCGTGAGTAACCCGGCCTGAATGGACGTTCAAGCCGTTTGCCAGATGCGGATCATGCTCGAGCGCTTTCTTCCAGCCCAGACTGGCCAACGATTTGACAAAGGGCAAGGTCGCATTCGTCAATGCGTAGGTACTTGTGCGCGGCACCGTGCCCGGCATATTTGTCACGCAGTAGTGCACGACACCATCGACCACATAGGTTGGCTCCGCGTGCGAAGTCGGCCTGCTGGTTTCAAAACAACCACCCTGATCAATTGAAATATCGACCATGACCGAGCCTGCCTGCATATCCCTGACGTTCTGCGCAGAGACAAGTTTAGGGGTTGCTGCCCCCGGCGACCAGGACTGCGCCAATAATCAGGTCGGCTTGCGGCGCCAGTTCGTCGATTGCATGTTTGGTCGAGTACACCGTGTGGGCGCGGCCACCCCACATTTGATCGAGCTCACGAAGACGCGGTAACGACCGGTCAACGATCGTGACATCGGCGCCGAGCCCTACTGCCATGTCTGCGGCGTTCGCGCCGGATACCCCGCCGCCGATGACCAACACGTTGGCTGGTTGAACACCGGGTACCCCACCGAGCAATTTGCCGCTGGCCGCCGTTGGCCTTTTGCAATGCGAATGCGCCTGCCTGAATAGACAGACGCCCTGCAACTTCAGACATCGGCGTGAGCAGTGGCAAGGAACCGTCCGACGCGGTCACGGTCTCGTAGGCGATCGCGGTCACACCCGACTGAACCAGCGCCTCGGCCTGGGCCGGATCCGCCGCAAGATGCAGGTAGGTAAACAGAATCTGGCCTGGACGCAGCATTGCGCACTCGCGCATTTGCGGTTCCTTGACCTTGATAATCATATCCGTGGCAGCAAAGATTTCATCGGCCGTCGCTGCAACCCGCGCTCCGGCCGCTCGATAATCCTTATCGCTAACACCAATTCCGTCGCCGACATTTGTTTCCACGATGACCTCATGGCCGTCGACAACGAGCTCGTGTACGCCGTCCGGGGTCATACCGACCCGAAACTCGAGCGTCTTGATCTCTTTCGGCACCCCAATTTTCATGACAACCCTCCAAGGCAAATGGAGCCAGGTAAGTTTGGAAGGATACCTGCAAGAAACAGGCATTTGTTTGCAACCTTGATGACAATTTCCAATATTTATGGCATTTTCTGTCTTGAGTTGACTATTTATTGCATTTGTCTGCCATGATGCTTGATCGATACGACAAACTGATTCTTGAACAGCTGCAACGCGACGGCCGCATCAGCAATGTGCAGCTTGCCAATGCCGTCAGCCTTTCCGAATCGGCTGCCTTCGGCGAGTCCGTTCGCTCGAAGAGTCCGGAATGATTGATCGTTACGCGGCCCTGATCAATCAACAGAAAGCCGGCCTGCCTGGAAAACGTATTCGTCCACATTGGCCTGCAACGTGAGGAAGAAAGCGAGCTCGCGGCCTTCGAAGCGGCCGTGAAGAACATTCCCGAGGTCATGGAGTGCTACTTGATGACCGGGGAGTTCGACTACTTACTACGCGTTGTCGTGTCGGATATGGCCGACTTCGAGCGACTGCACCGCGACGCATTGACCAGGTTGCCCGGCGTAGCACGGGTCAATTCCAGCGTAACCATTCGCACGGTCCAGAAAAAAACCGAATTGCCGTTGCACTGACCAACACTTGCAAATCTGCCTCGCGCGATTACTAACACGCCAAAATTCCTTCCGGCAGCAGCTCCGGTTCCGGTTCCGGCACCAAACTAATTTTCAGTTCACCTGTTTGGTCTTGCCTTTCCAGTAAGGGCTTGCGCAATTCGGTTTTCAGGATCTTTCCTGCGCCAGACAGCGGTAACGGATCACTGACGAAGTCGACGCTGCGCGGGCACTTGAAGCCTGCGATAATCTCGTGGCAGTGATCGATCACGGCCTGTTCAGAAACACTCTCGCCTTCCTTGCAACGTACGATCGCATGCACCTGTTCACCCCATTTGTCGTGCGGAATGCCGATGACAGCGCATTCGGCGACGGCAGGATATTTGTAGATCGCGTTCTCGACCTCTGCGGAATAGACGTTCTCCCCGCCCGAGATGATCATGTCCTTGACCCGGTCGACGATAAACACAAAGCCTTCGTCGTCCATGTATCCGCCATCGCCGGTATGCAGCCAGCCGCCGCGCAGTGTCTGCGCCGATAACTCCGGTTGTTGCCAGTAGCCGAGCATCACGTTTTCACCTCGCGCGCAAATTTCGCCGACGGTGCCACGTCCCACTTCGTTGTCGCTTTCATCCACGATGCGTATTTCCACGCCCGGAATAGCCTGCCCGGCTGATTTGATCTTTCCGGCCATCGGCCCGCTGATGACGTTTCGCTCAGCGGGAAGCGCGGTGAGTACCGGCGCTGCCTCGGTTTGCCCGTAGACATGGTGAAATTGTGTGCCCGGCAGTATTTCCATCGCCTTGGTCACAACAGCCTCGGGCATCGGAGAAGCGCCATATGCCAGGTCGCGCAGACTGGACAGATCATAATCAGTCGCGTTTGGATGATTGACCAACATATTCACCATCGTGGGCACCATCAGGCCGGTACTGACTTTCTTGTTCTGAATAGCCTCCAGGACAGCGGTCGGTTCGAACGCAGTGACAATTGTGCTCGCCCCTGCGTTGCTGATAATGGCAAACATGGCCGCGCCGTTGGCAATGTGAAACATCGGTGCGGCGTGCAAATAGACCCGGTCAATCGCGAAGCCCAGTTCCGAGCCAAACTGTATGGAGTTCAGTAACACGTTGCGGTGGCACAGCATGACGCCTTTCGAGCGACCGGTCGTACCACCCGTATAAAACAGCGCCACCAGTTCGTCGCCGCCCTTGCCCAGAGGGTCTATGCCTTCGGCATGTTCGAATGATGATTGATAAGTGGGCATTCCTTCCGGAGCGTCGCCTTTGCCAACAAAAATGATGGTTTTAACGCTGTCGAGCTGATCGCGAAACTTCGGCAGCTGCGGCAGCATGTGCTCGTCGATAAGCAAAACCGTTGAGCCGGAGTCGTTGAGCCAGTGCACGATCTCCGGCGGTGCGAGACGCGTATTGATCGGCACAACGACCGCGCCTGCCCACGGTACGGCCAGAAAATACTCCAGATAACGATCGCTGTTCAGCGCCAACATCGCCACGCGGTCGCCCGCCCAGTTTTTGCAATCCTCCGGCAAACCGCCGTACCTTGTCGACCAGTTCGCTCCAGCATTGCTGACGATCTAGGTAATCCGTCGCCATGCCCGGGCCGTTGATCTGCGCTGCACGCAAAATAGTGCTGCTGATTCTCATGCTGTTACTCCGTTGCTGGTTATCGTCTCAGATTATCGACTACTGAAAATTCACGCCCGCTGCACTCATCCTGCCGTAGAAAATAACTTACCCGATGCCACCCCACCAATTGTGCTGGCTGCATAGACAGGCCTCCATACACAATTGCATCGTCCGCCGCCGATCCCGTTAATGACGCGCATGTATTGGTCGACCTGGAATGCCTCAACAAGCAACCGATTCCATTCCGCCCTGCCAGCACTCTATCTGCCAGCACTCTATCTGCCAGCGCACTACGAGCTCGCGTCAATCAACTGTACCAATGCGCGCAGGCCATGTATGTACGAGTGAACACCAAGTCCGGTAATCATTCCATCCACTGCTTCGGCGGTGACCGAGTGCATGCCGCGACTGTCAATATTCGTCATGTGCACTTCCACGCGCGGAAATGACACGGCCTTGAGGCAATCCCGCAGTGCATAGCCTGCATACAGAAATCCGGCGGGATTGAACAACAAGCCTTCAACGCCCGCTCCATCGGCCTGATAAATCCAGTCGATAGCATCGCCTTGAATGTTTGTGTAACGGATGTCTAGCGCCGCGCCTAAGCGCTCGGCTTCGTCTTGCAGCAGAGAATCGAGTTCGACTGCTGTAGTCGTTCCGTATAGCTCGGGCTGTCGTTTGCCAAGGGCGACCATGTTCGCCCCTTGCAGGACGAGAATATTCATCTCTTCTAGGTCTCGCTGCGCCGCTCGCACAACAACTGATACGCACCTATCCGGGCGTCGTTATCCAGTGCTGCGGATAACGCATCGGTTGCGACAAGGGCATCCTGTTCGCGCATCACGTGAAACACAATCGCCGCACCGATTTTCTGATCGGGACCATCCCGATATTGCGATTCGTTGGTAGTGCCTTCGTTCGGCACATCGACCTGTTGCCATGATTCGGTACCCGTGACACCGGTTTTGTCCATCACCGCGACCTGGATCCTTGCTGCATCGTGCGGCAGGTGCGGCAACTGCGCGACAACTGCATGGCCGGCAACAATGTCGCCAATGTGAGATACGCGGCGACACACGGTACGGCTCATGTTACGAAACGATTTCATGATTGACGCGGTTTCCGGCGTCGGGTCGTTCAACCGCGTCACGTATGCCTCCGACCAAAGCACCTCGGGCGTCTCGGTATCATAGAACGTAAAGTAGCGCGGTTCGGCGGAAACCGCCTCATAGCGCCGCCCGATTCTGAAACCAGGCACCCCAAGCCGCTCAGGAAAATGCTGATTCATGTACCAATGCTCATACTCGGCTTCAACTTCCGAAAGACAATCGTTCCAGATTGCCAGTACGCCTGTATTCATCTGACCAACTCCATTAAGCGGATATCGTAAGTATGATCTTGCCGCGTGCCTGACCTGCGCGCAGTCTCAGCTGGTGCGAACACCGGGGAAATACTGCTTTCACTTCAGGTACTCGTCATTATGCGCGCCAAGTGCGGAAGCGCCGACGCCCTCTTCACCATGCGCCCGGAATGGTGCCGCGATAGGCACAGGCGTCGCGGGAATCGAATCGCCCTCTGGGTTGACCAGTTTCTGCGAAAACAGGCCGCGCTGTTTGAATTGTTCGTCGTCAATTGCTTCGCGCACGGTCTTGACGATTGTGGCGCAGCAATCCGCCTCGTACAGTCTCGGCTCCCAGTAAGCGGCATCTTGTGTGGCTATGATTTCTGCAACGCGCGCCATTGTTGCCTTCGAGTCGATGCTGTCGTCATGGTATTCGGTTTCGAGGCTGATGGCCTCGACAAACGCCGCCCAGAACTTGTTCTCAAGCGGCCCCGCGGCGACAAACTTCCCGTCAGCGGTCGGATATAGCCGATAGCGCGGCGACCCGCCGGTAACCCGCTCTTCGCCGTTAGCCGCCCAACGGTTCGCACCGATACCGTTGCCGATAGCCCAGTACATGAACGGAAGCACACCATCGGCCATCGCAATGTCCAGATACGCGCCCTCACCTGTCCGATCCCTGTTTCGCAAAGCCAGAAGAATATTGATGACTGCCGGATAGGACCCGCCGGCAATGTCCGCAATAAGGCCCGGCGGAACAACCGGCGTTTCCACACTACCCATGCTTAACGACAGCAGCCCGGCATCGCCGATATAGTTAACGTCGTGACCTGCGCAATCGCGCTTCGGCCCATTCTGCCCGTAACCGGTTATGGAGCAATAAATAATTGCGGGATTGATTTTCACAACCGCGTCGTAATCGAGTTCCAGCCGCTTCATGACACCGGGGCGAAACTGCTCGACCAGCACGTCAGCTGACTGAATCAGCGAATGCAAGCGTTCGCGCTCGGCAACATTCTTGAGGTCGACGGCGACGCTCTTCTTGCCACGATTGAGCATTGCGAAATTAATGCTCTCACTCCCCCATCTTGGCTCGTAATGGCGAATGTCTTCACCAGTGCCCGGCCGTTCAATCTTGATAACTTCGGCGCCTGCTTCTGCAAGAAACAGCGTTGCCATTGGCCCGGGCAACAGGGTCGAGAAGTCGACCACTTTTACGCCATCCAGAGGTGCGCCCATCAATCTTCCTTTCTTTGTTTGGCGACGATTGCCCGGCGGGCAGGGGCATATCCGGGCGTGCCGTATGTTTCAAAAAGTGCCTGTGTGATCTTGAAATGCCGCGCAAGGTCGCCACGCTCGACCCGCTCGATCGGACCATCGCGATATCCCAGTCCGAGCCGGCATGTCATATCCATATCTTTCGCGCTTGCCAGGCCCTCATCCAGAAAGCGCAGCGCCGCGTTGTACTTCGGACGAACAAGCCGATCTATGATGCGCCCGGCCTGATCGGCACACACAACGACTTCGAGCCCAGCCTCTTCGAAGACCTGCCGCGCGGCAAATATTGCCGATTCTTCTGCGTTTGGTTGCCGAACGAGTTCGACCAGGCCCGACGGCGCATCTTCTCCGTTGCGATATCGGGCGAAGCCGACAACATTTGATCCTTCTTCACCGGATTGCTCGCCAGTGTGAACGCCCAGGCACTCGATATCCAGTTCCACGACGATCGCTGCCTTTGCGTTGTCAGGGTGGTATGCCGGACCGGAAAGACCATTTGCACCCAGATACACGATTACGTCAGCTGAATCGTCCGATGCTGCCGACAAAAACGCATCGCCTTCGGGAAACGATCGGCTAACGCCGCTTCGTGTAATCGAATATTTCATTGCTGCCATTTCCAGTCAGGCATCACCAATTCTCTCCTTCCACATTTAGTCATAGCAGACGCGCGTCCAGCGTCCATAGCATCAACCGCCAAACATCGTATTTCCGTCATAGCTGTAAAAACCGCGCCCGGACTTGCGCCCCAAATGCCCCGCGGCGACCATCCGGCGCAAAAGCGGCGGTGCCGACGATCGTACGTCAAGCGTTACCGGATAAAATGCTTCGCACAGGCGCATCTGGGTATCCAGTCCAACAAGATCGAGAAGCTCGCATGGCCCCATTTTGTAACCAAGTGCAGCCTTGATCGCCTTGTCTATGTCCGCCGGCGACGCGACGCCCGCCTCTACTGCCCTGATGACATCGTTATTGAACGGCACCAGCAATGCATTGAGAATGAATCCGGGCTTGTCCTGGGTCTTTACCGGCGTCTGACCAGCTTGATCGACAAATGCCCACGCGGACCTAAATGTCTGTTGAGATGTATTCATGCCAGGCGACATCTCAATCAGTTTCATCAGTTGCGCGGGCAGACAAAAATGCATGCCGACCACCCGGTCTTCGCGCCCACACCCGGACGCAATTTCAGTGATCGAGAGCGTGGACGTGTTCGATGCGAATATTGTGTGTTCTGCGCAAACTGAATCAAGATCGCGAAACAGATCCTGCTTGATCCTGAGGTCTTCGAATACCGCTTCGATAATCAGATCGCAACCAGCCAATGCGTCCAGGCTGGTGGTTGCTTGCATCCGTCCCAGCGTCGCGTCGCGCGCCGTGCCGTTCATTTTTCCGCGCTCTACGGATTTGCCGAAAAAACCCGAGATCTGCTTCTTCGCTGCATCGAGTGCGTCCTGGCTGAGATCATGAGACACAGTCTCGAACCCGGCGCGCGCGACAACGATTGCGATACCCGCACCCATTGTGCCGCCGGCACCGCACACGCCCACTCTTCGAATCTCGTTGGTCATTAGATTCTGAAACTCCTTCCGATAAGCTGGCGGTGTACCTGGTTCGCACCTTCCCAGATTTGCGTCACCTTGGCGTCGCGCATCAGTCGTTCCACACGATAGTCCGAACAGTAGCCATAGCCGCCGTGCATCTGCACGGCTTCAGTCGCCATACGCATTGCGAGATCAGACGCGCGCAGTTTCGAAATCGACGCCTCGAGCCCGAAATCTGCTGCACCACCATCTATCAGGCCGGCCACGTAATTGAGCCAGTTTTCTACCAGTGCAAGCTCGCTTGCGAGATCTGCAACAAGAAACTGGTTGCCCTGGAAATCGATAATGTTTCGTCTGGACTGTTTGCGCTCGTTAATGTAAGCGACCATGTCCCTGAACGCCGCGCGTGCTATTCCCAGCGCATGCGCAGCCATGCTCGGACGGGACTTGTTCAGCGCGACCAGCAACGTAGCGAGGCCGCTGCCCGGCTCACCAATCAGGTTGGCGCGCGGCACCCGGCAATCCTCAAAAGCAAGCGATGCAGTCGATGCCGCACGATGCCCCATCTTTTTTTCCGTACCTAACACCGTGAATCCCGGAGTATTCTTTTCCAGAATCAAGGCCGAAATCGCGCCTCTGGGATCGTCGATCTCGCTCCACTTTCCGAACAGAAAAATCAGTTCGGCGACGTCGCCATTACTGATGAAGATTTTCGAGCCGTTTATGACGATCTCGTCTCCGTCGGGCGTGAAACGCGTTCGCATTCCGGTTGCGTCAGAACCCGCAGTCTGTTCGGTAATCGCAATGGCACCAATTCCGCCTGCGGTTATTCGTGGCAGCAAGCGCTTCTTCTGCTCTTCGCTGCCAAAATCCACCAACGGTCTCATGCCGTTGAAATTAGTCGCGTAGATGACGCCGGTCGAAGCGCACGCGGCTGCGATAATCTTGGTGCACTCAAGATACAACGCGTAAGACATCGGCGTGCCGCCAAACTCGGCCGGCACGAAAATTCCATTCATGCCCAGTTCCATCAAGGCACTGACGCTTTCCTGCGGAAACTCGCTGGTCTCATCGTATCGCGCGGCATTGGGTTCGATGATCTCGTCCGCAACTTTTTGCACCTGTTCGAGAACAAGACGTTCTTCCTCAGGCCAGTTTCTCTGCCGTTCCAGTTGATCAAATATTCTCATCGGTGCTCGTATACATGTTTGCAATCAACGCAATTGACGGCAAGGGTCATTTAGCACATCGCAACTTCATCTCTTGCTTGCGTTGGTCGTTAACTTATCGGGTGCGGCCTGAACTACTCATAGCGTGCAATCACCGGGCTCACTCGTCGGTGAACCGCGGTTTTCTCTTCTCCTCGAATGCGGCCATGCCTTCCTCGGCGTCTTTCATGCCAAATGCCAGCGTCGACAAATCCGCCTCAATTTTAAGGCCATCGCGCACGGGAACGTCCAGGGCGCGGGTAACGGCAGAAGACGCAAACTGCAACGTCGGCAGGCTATGGCAGGTGAACGCGTTTGCAAATGCAAGGGCTTGCTCGAATGGGTCGCCCTCGACAACGCTGTTAACCAGGCCGATTCGCAAGGCTTCGTCTGCCTTGACGGTGCGACCAGTCATGATCATTTCCAATGCGCGCGCCTCCCCAACCAGGCGCGGCAACCGTTGCGTTCCTCCGTAACCGGGAATCAGTCCGAGCTTGATTTCAGGCAATCCCATATTCGCCGCCGGCGTCGCTATTCGAAACGTACAAGCCATCGCCAGCTCCAGGCCACCGCCAAAAGCGAATCCGTTAATCACTGCAAGCGATGGAATCGCCAATTCGTTCAGCTTGGCGAACACCGCCTGGCCTTTTTCTGCGCCGCGTTTTTGTGATATCGGATCGCGGTTGCGCAATTCCTTGATGTCTGCACCTGCACAGAACGCTTTGTCTCCGGCACCGGTAACGAGCACAACCCGCGCATCAGACGCGGCCACTTCGTCGAATGCCTCATTCAGTTCGTCAAGAATCTTGAATGACAATGCATTGAGCGCATCCAGACGATTCAGGACGATCAGTGCAGCGTCGTCCCGCCGGCTCAATTCGACAGCCATCAGGCAACCTCCCGCGGAGATCGATAGCGAATTGGCAGCGGTTCAATTTCGCCGCGTTTCACCATTTCGACAAGTTCGCGCTTGAGAATCTTGCCACTGGCAGTCAGTGGCAACGTATCCATGCGGATGAAGTACTCAGGCATATCGTATTTGGAAAGACCCTGCTCCCCCAGATGATCGAGCAGTGTCTGCGCGTTGATCGAGCCAATAACTGCCGCACAGACTTTCTCGCCCAGCCGTTCGTCGGCAACCGGAAATGCCGCGACTTTGTCAATCTCTGGGTGCCGTAGAGCCAAGGCTTCAATTTGCGCCGGATAGATGTTGTGACCACCACGAATAATCAAGTCCTTCAGACGGCCTTCAATTTTCAGATTGCCGTTTTCGTCGAGCGAGCCCAGATCGCCCGACATAAACCATCCGTCACGGTTGAAGCTGGCGGCCGTCGCTTCCTGATTCGCATAATAGCCAAGCATCAGTGCGCCGCCGCGACCTCCAATTTGCCCGACTTTGCCCGGCTTCGCCTCGACGTCGGGATCCCCGGCGTCAAAAACGCGCACTTCGTAAGCCCGGCCGCCGCGACCACAGGTGCGCACGATGGTTTCTAAATTATCGTCGCGATGGGTGTACTGGTGTGAGGAATTTTCCGTCATACCGTACACATTCTGCGGCTGGATACCGAGTTCAACAAATGCTTCGGCGACACTGGGTGGTATTGGCGCCCCTGCCATGTAGAAAATCCTGACACTCCCGATGTGGTCCACGCCACGTGCGTTCTTCTGTGCAAGCACATCCATCGCATGCGTCGGCACACCGAGCACATAGTTCGCATCTGTCTCGACCAACCAGCCGAATTGGTCCGTGCCATCAGGCGGGTCGCCCAGAAAAAAGCGGCATCCACTCAGTAGCCACTGGCTGGCAGCCACCCACGCGATATGGTGAGACAGCGGACTCAATGTCATGAGCCGCGTTTCGCTGCCGATTTGCCAGTCGGTCACGAGATCACGGGCATTTGCCAGTATTGTATTGGCGGAATGCATAACGCACTTGGGTGTGCCGGTCGTTCCCGAAGTGAATGCGAGATATCCGATGAGGTCCGAGTTGTCGATTGGAGGTGTCGGCGGAACCGGGCCAGAGCCCGGAAAGTCTTGCGGCGTGTACACCCTTCGCACCGTTGCCAGCTTGGCAGTGACCGCGTGCAAATCGAATGCGCAATTGTCGGCACCCCAACCTTGCTCGGTCACCAGAGCCGCTGCCTCCAGCCGCTCGAGCAGACCGAATACTTCGCTGGACGTATAAGTCCTGTGCAATGAAGGGTTACAAACGAAACCTTGTCGAGAACAAGCGAGAAAAGCAACCACCACCTCGATGCGGTTCGACATCCAGATACACACCCGGTCCCCCTGAACGAGGCCCTGCTCGAGAAGTTCGGTAGCGAACGCATCCGCCAGTGCCTTGAGTTCTTTCCAGTCAACACTTCGATACCTGTCGCGAAGCGCAGGCTCATCCGGGCGAGCCTGTGCGTGGGCGGACATCAGCGAATAGAAAGTATCCTCGCTCCATACGCCATTGTCATAGAACTTTCGGGCCTGGGCCGGGTCGTGAAGCGTCAAAAAAGGTCTCATCGGCCGGCTCCCGATCAGTGGCCGAACTTGTCCGTGTCGGGTGCACGACGCTCGGCAAAAGCACTACGCAACTCTTGCGATTCGTCACTATCGAGGTACTGCCGCAGCAAAAGATCGTGCGTAACGCGCGACAGGCCAGACACGCCGCCATGGCGCGCGTTAAACGCGCCCTTGATCGATGCAAGCGCAAAGCTGCCGCGCTGGGCAACCTCGTGTGCATATGTTCGGGTTTCCTCCGCCAACCTGTCGTCGGGTACGACTTTATTGATCAAGCCTATTTCAAGCGCCTCCGATGCCTTGATCTTCGGATTGCGATACCAGATGTCCTTGGCCCGCTTCTTACCGACGAGGTCTTCGAGGTACCAGGTCCCGTAGCCGGCATCGTAGGATCCCATCATCGGCCCCACCTGCCGGAATACGGCGCTCTCCTTGGCGATGGTCAGATCACACACCATTTGCAGCACGTTGCCGCCACCAACGGCGAAGCCGTTGACACTGGCGATAACAGGTTTTTGCAGCCGATCAATTGCTTCATACATCTCCAGGGTCGGCAGTACACCAGCGTACATGTGGGTGTTCTCCATACCCTCCTTGCGACCACCAATACAGAAAAACTTGTCACCGGCGCCGGTCAGCACGATCACCCGCGTTCTCGTCTCGCGGCGTATGCCTTCTATGCAATCGCGAAGCTCGTGGCACATCGTCGCATTAAACATGTTGCCGTCTTCCGGACGGTTGAGCGTAATGGTCCCGACGGCTTCTTCTTCAGCATAGATAATCGTTTCGTAATCCATTCTTTTTACTCCGTAATTTACCCCGCGTTGGCAGGAATCGTGCATGCCAGTTGTCATGTTCGCACAGCCTGACCGCGCCACCGAAATCGGCGATTCGGGAGTTACACGGCAGCATCGGTGCAATCACGATGATTCGGGTCAGCAACGCCCGGGCTTTGCATCCAGGCTGTTCTGGATTATGCCCGGGCTGAACCCCTCAATTTCGGCTTTTGGATCCTCGATCGTTATGACGGAGGTGAAATGGACATCAGCAGCATAGTTGTTCTTGTGATTATCGGATTCGTCATCGTCTGGACGACCATGACTTACAACAACCTCGTGACACTAAAGCACGGCGTCTCAAAAGCATGGGCGAATATTGACGTCATGCTCAAGCAACGGCATGACGAACTGCCGAAACTGGTCGAGACCTGCAAACAGTACAAGCAGTTTGAACAGGAAACACTGCAACGAGTCACCGAGGCCCGCTCGCGGGTACAGGACGCACGGATCAAGCAGGACATTCCGGCACTCGGCCAAGCGGAATCAATGTTGCGCGGCGGACTTGGCAATATTTTCGCGGTTGTCGATGCCTACCCGGAACTCAAGGCGATTGAGACGTTCCCGCACTTGATCGCGCGAATCACCGGCCTGGAGAACGGCATCGCCGATCGCCGTGAGTTTTACAATGAAAGCGTCAATATCAACAATGTTCGCATTGAACAGTTTCCGGACGTTCTGATCGCGAGCCTGTTCAGATTCGGGGCATCCGACCTGCTCGAGTTCGAAAAGAAACAGCTGGCCGATGTCAACATGAAGCAGTTGTTCGCGTAGTTGCGCGTTGGTCCGGAAGAATGGAACACGTAATCTGCTCTGTATTGTGTGGCGTTTCGCGATTGCTTCAAACGTGACAACGAATATCAAACAACAGGCACCGGCAGATACGTTCCATCCAGTCTGAGAGGTGGACCCCAACGGCTGGACACCAAAATGTAGCTGATAAGTGAAATCTTATGGATTATTCTTTTACGACACAGAGAGGATCCGAAGATGACACGTAGAAAGAGAAGAAATCACACGGCGAGCTTCAAGGCCAAAGTAGCACTGGGCGCAGTGCGTGGCGAGCACACACTGGCCGAGCTGGCTGAACAGTTCGACGTTCACCCGAATCAGATCCAGGACTGGAAGAAACGTCTGGTCGATAGTGCCGAGGACGTGTTCGGTGGCAACGCAGTTGAGGCGCAACACACCGAACGCGAAATCGAGAAGCTGCACGCCAAGGTCGGGCAACTGACGATGGAGAAAGATTTTCTGTCAAAGTTTCTCGGGCGCGACCGGTGAGCGAGCGCCGAGCACAGATTCAAAGCGCTCACGAACTGTCCAGGGCACGCCGCTGCGAGTTACTCGCAGCGGCACGCTGCACAGCGTACTATCGCGGCGCACAGGTGTCAGCCGAAGACCTTGAGCTGATGCGCCTGATCGACGAGCTCCACCTTGAGCTGCCGTTCTACGGAAGCCGTCGTATTCGCAACGAACTCGATACACGCGGGCTGCAGGTCAATCGTAAGCGCGTACAGCGGCTGATGCGTCAGATGCAGATCAGGGCGCTGTAGCCGAAGCGGCGCACCAGCACGCCAGACAAGGGACACAAGATCTATCCTTACTTGCTCAGGGACATGACAATCACGCGGGCCAACCAGGTGTGGGCGAGCGATATGTGTTATCTACCGATGGCCAAGGGGTTCATGTAGCTCGTGGCGATTATGCACTGGCATACGCGCAAGGTGCTTTCGTGGCGGGCGTCGAACACGATGGACAGCGACTTTTGCGTCGAGGCGCTCGAAGAGGCATTGCGTGGCTACGGTACACCCGAGATATTCAACACCGATCAGGGCACGCAGTTCACGGCCGATGCGTTCACCCGCGTTCTCAAGGACCACGAAGTGACGATCAGCATGGACGGCAAGGGTCGCTGGATCGACAACGTGTTCGTCGAACGGTTGTGGCGCAGTGTGAAGTACGAAGACGTGTATCTGCGCGCGTATGAAACGCCGGCGGCATTACGCGCCGGACTGGACAAATACTTTCGTTTTTACAATACCCGGCGTCCTCACACTGGGCTTGACTGGCGTACCCCCGATGCGGTGTACTTCGAACAAACGGCGTTGAAGAGCGCGGCCTGAAACCCATGGAGATTTCACTTAAGCGGGGGTCCAAGTTTCGGGGTCCACTTCTGCTATCAGTCCCAAAGGCAACTGGAATTCAGGCACATCAGTATCCATCAGCGTGACCGACCCAACGACAAAGGCAATTGCTCCGCCCGCGCCAAGCGCACCGAATGATGAAACAAATATTTCCGCAATGACGAATGCGATGCCCAACACGATCAGCGCGACGCCTACATAGTTAACCGGCAACATCTGAAACGCATAGAGCGCCAACAGAAGACAGATTGCACCGGCGACACCGGGAATAAATGTGCCTGGATTATAAAATTCGAGCAACAGGCCATAGAAACCAATCAACATCAGTATGTAGGCAACGCTCGGACTGGTGATCGTGCCCAAGAAGCGATTTCGCCAGTCCGGCGCAATCTCGACGGTAGCAACGTTATCGGTACGCAAGACAATGGACTCATTTTCATTGACTTTCACCGAATAACCGTCAAGTTTGCCGAGCAATTCCCCCATGTCAGTCGCAACCATGTCAATGACGCCAATGCGTTTCGCCTCTTCGGCTGACAGACTGACCGCTTCACGCACTGCTTTTTCAGCCCATTCAACGTTACGCCCGCGCAATTGCGCCAGGCCGCGAATGTAGGCGGCTGCATCGAAAACTGCTTTGCGCCGCTGCGCATCCGACATCCAATCCTTCTCGGTTGTCTTGGGCGCGTCCGCCGCGTCGTCCGGCTTTTCTTCCTCCGAGGGACCACCCTTCGGTTGCGGTGAACCGGGTAAGCCACCAATCGAGATCGGCGTAGCAGCGCCCAGATTGGTTGCCGGCGCCATCACGGCGACATGGCTCGCGTAGAGAATATAGGTACCGGCGCTTGCGGCGCGGGCACCTGCTGGATGCACAAACGTGACGACAGGAATTGGCGAAGCGAGAATGTCCTTGATTATGTCCCGCATCGAGGCATCGAGACCCCCTGGCGTGTCCATGTGCAGCACGACAAACTGCGCTTGCTGTTCTTGCGCCTTTTCAAGGCCACGATGGAAATAGTCAGCCGTCGCAGGGCCAATTGCACCCGATATGCTCAGAACGGCGACCGGACCCGAATCCGCTGCGAATACGGCACGGGCCAACGCCCATATCAATGCACAACAAGCAACGCGCATCATTGAATCCTTCATCGCACGTCCGTTAACTGCAAGTCCGGAAACCCGGAACGTGTTATTCCAGTCTGTGCCAGGTTTGGGTTCGGCCAATCAGTGAAATTCCGATGAAGCCGCGTACATTCAATTCCTTGCCATCACTGGACACGGTCATCTTACAGCGATAAGTCTTGCCATTGTCAGGATCAAGGATCTCGCCGCCCTTCCAGACACCGCCGGCGTCTTTCAGTCCCCACAATATCGTCATACCGATGACGGGCTTGTTCTTTCTGTCATCCTTGCATTCTTCGCACAGATGATCAGGATGGCCACCGGGACGGTCAAAAATCTTCTCGACCGTCCCTCGAAATTCCCCGTTGACTTCCACAATGCGCACGTACGAGCGCTCGGTACCGGTTTCATCATCGATTGTTTTCCACAATCCCGCGGGCGTCGCAGCCTGCCCCAAAACAACTTGCGGTAACAGCAACAATAATGCGAACACACCACCGAAAGTCCAACGCTTCGTATCCAATCCTCTTGACCTATCCATCAGTTCGCATGCTCCCATTAAATTTCTCCTGACAATGCGATGTGATCAGTGTGGATTCTACTCCGCTGCCCGCACCGATCCGCATCACATCGGTTCAGTGCGCCCGCAGAAGCCTTGGCACACCTCAAACGGCAAGAAGCACGTTCAGTACCTGCAACGGCAAGTCAATTGCCCCTGTTTGTCAGGCAATGTGCGCCCATATTGCCACTCTTCGTGACACAAAGTCATGCGCATGGTTTCCCGAAGCTGTGTACCAAACGACTCCTGTGCACAGTTACCCGCAATACGCGGGCATGACCGCGAACGCAATACCATGACACCTGGTTTCGTAATGAGACCCGAACACCGGCCGGATCACCCCGAAAGTCGCGACCCAGCTAGTTCGAGTCCATCGAGAATTTCCTTGCGATCACTGTTTCGGCCGTATGGGAGCGAAGCGACATACTTTCCGCTGTCATAGTCCGGGTTTGCAGCCCTTAGTTCAGCACACGCCTGCTCCATTGCGGCCGCGTCACCAACCCGTGCAGTTGCCGCAACCCGATAAGTGTGGTCGTCAATCCGCAGTTGACTGATATTCGCCAGCGTGTCGAGCGCTTCCTGGTCTCTGCCAAGGTGAAAAAGCGGGCGTACCAGGTGAGTCCAGTAGCGCTGCGGATGATAGGGATTCAATTTCATCGACTTGCGCACCCATTCTTCGGCCTCTTCATGCCTGCCGGCAAACGACAGAATCTCGCCCATTGAGCAAACTGATCGATCATCATTGGGATTGAGGAGCAGCGCTCTCTCCTGATGCCATTGAGACCGCTTCAGATTTCCCCTCGTCAATGATACTTGCGCAAGCAGCCGATGGCATTCACTTTCGTTGGCGTCAAGTTCGAGGCCTCGCCGGGCTTCGACCTCGACCCGGTCTTCAAGTTTGTTAATGTCATCCAGTTTAAACACCATTGCCTGTCCCAGTCCGCAGGCAAGCCAGGCGTGCGCGACCGCGTAATCAGGATCGCGCTCGATTGCGCGCTCGAACATGTCGATACAGGTTCGGCAGTCTTCTTCGGTAAAGCGGTGATGGTGGTCTTTGCCGCGCAAAAGCATGTCGTAGGCATCAAGACGTTCCGGCGCCGCTTTTCTTGCGTTTGCCAACCTTGCCGCCTCGACCTGCCCCGCCAGAGTCGACACCAGCGTAGACGTGATTTCATCCTGAAGGACGAAGACATCTTCGAACTCCCTGTCAAAGCGCGCACCCCAAAGATGAGATTCGGCGCCAGCGTCGAGCAATTGAACATTTATGCGCACCCGCTTGCCTGCCCGTTGCAAACTTCCACGAACGAGGTACTGCGCGCCCAATTCCTCTGCTATCTGGCGATCCGGAATCGTTTGTCCCTGATAAAAAAATGAGGAACCGCGAGCGGTAACGATGAGCGAATCGAAGCGGGAAAGTGCTGTAATCAGGTCTTCGACAATCCCGTCGACAAAATACGCGTCTTCGCTACCGGACAAGTTATCGAACGGGAGCACCGCGACCGTCGGCCGCTGCAATTGCACGCTGCGACTATCTGGCGCATCGACAATTTGCGCCCGTTCCTTACTACCAGCAGACGAAGAATCCCGAATCTCTGCATAAAGAGAACTGGTCTGCGGGCTCGGTTTTGCCCCCAGTTCTCTTTCCAGAATGCCAGCGCAGGTCTGAAATTGTCTCAACGCATCCGAGCGCCGGCCGACGCGAGCAAATACTTCCATCAACCTGACATGCGCCGGTTCGCAAGCAGGATCCAGCAATAACCTTTGATTGAGAGCTTGAATGGTTTCGTCATCCCTGCCCTGGCCATCAACTAGCTGGATTAGCTGATCGGCCGCCTCGCATGCCATGCGGCGGAATCGGGTCCGCGCCGGCAACAGCCACTCTTCATATGCCGGTTCGCGGGTAACAAGCCCTTCGAGCAAGTCTCCCCGATAAAGATCAAGACAATGACGCAAATCAACCGCGTCATCGCTATTGGCAAGGCGTTCAAACTCAACGATATTGACCGCGCAGCGTTCGGCATCAATCGCCAACGAGTCTCCGCCGGAGATCAGTACTGCGTTGCAGCACGAGCGTATTTTGGACAGGGATTGGCGGAGATTATGTCGTGCGCGCTCATCACCGACGGTACTCCACAACAACGTCGCCAGCTGTTCACGGGAATGAGCGCGCTTGTTTTCCGCCGCCAGAAATCCCAATAGAGCCTGGGCTTTCCTGGAAGGAATTTGCGCAGCTTCGCCGTCCGACCACCGAACTTCGAAACCGCCAAGCACATTGAGTCGGAGAGATCGCCCCACAGCGGCAAATTATAGACGAAAAATAGACGCCAAAAACATGCTTTGTCGCCCGCTAATTAGACAGGCCAGCCGGAAGATGCACCCGTCACTGACGACAACGATTGTGAAAGGAGACACGTCAATGTCGGTTCATAAACATCATCAGCAATCTCATCTGACCGTCATTCCGGCGGCGCAGAAACGCAGCGAGAAGATTTGCGACAGTAGTGGTTACGCGATGTTCTCGACGGGCGAAGACGGCGACATCCACGTTGTAGCCCATCGTATGCTTGACGCTGGAAACAATGAACGCGGCCGCCAACTGCTTGGAGCATGGCTCGCCTCACGCTCCGGCAGCGGCAGCAACTGGGCCCATCTTCAGTGGCACATGGCCGTGTTTGAACTGTCGTCCGGAAACTGGTACGCGGCTTTTGCCCGGTTTCGCCAGCACATTCTGCCGGTTGTGACTCACTCCTTTGATGCGTTGACCGACGCACCCGCGCTCCTGTGGAGACTGTCTCTCGCGGCCAACGCGCCGGTTGCGCTCCCCTGGGAGCCGGTACGCTGGAGAGCGCTCGCGACGATGAAGACGCCGCGCAGCGCGTTCGTGGAAGTACACAACCTGCTCGCGCTGGCAGGTGCACACGATTCCGAGAGTCTGGAGGGTTGGATTCAAGAGCACCGCTTGTCGACATCTTCCAGGCCGGAGGCGACCGTATTTCGCATTGCCACTGCACTTCACGCGTTTATCGGCCGTAACTACAAAGAAGCGGCCTTGGCGTTCGAAAGCGTTCTGCCGTATGTGAGCCACATTGGTGGAAGCCGCGCGCAGAACGAATTGTTCGCACAGTTGCAACAGTCAGCGTATCGCCTGGCAAACGCGAACACGCCGCTGACGCGCGAACTGAAAGTCGCATGAACCCCAATCACCATAAGGACATCAGACATGCAAGCAGCCACAGCCAACCCGCCGCGTACCTTCGTCAATCTCAAACACATCAGCGGCGGTGCCCGCGAACAAGAAGGCGGGCGCAATGAACCGGGCCGGGAAACCGCGGCCAAGAACGCCCGGAGAGAGGTTTTCATCAACGCGATGAGCGCAGCCGTAACCGACGTGAACGTGATCACGACCGACGGTCGTGCCGGCCGGTTCGGCGTTACCGTCAGCGCCATGTGTTCCGTTTCGGCCGACCCGCCGATATTGCTTGCGTGCGTCAATCGGCGAAGTCCGGCTTGTTTCGCGATCCTGTCAAATCAGGTCTTCTGCGTAAACGTGTTGTCGATTCGTCAGCGCAATCTGGCTGACGTATTCGCCGGACGGACGAGCCAGGACAAGGCTTACGATTTTTCACTGGCCCAATGGGATCAAGGGTCGAATGCCGCGCCCCGTCTGGTAGATGCAACATCGACGTTCGACTGCCAGCTCGAACACGCTTATGACAGCGGGTCCCACACGATATTTGTCGCTCGCGTGACCGCAGCAACGAAGGGTAATGAGACCCCCCTGTTGTACGCCGACCGTGCATACGGAATTCCGTGCCAACCGGAATGAACAGTACCAACCATCATCAACTTGTCAGCAATCCAGCCAAGCTCTTACAGGAGATTCCCATGAACGTGACAACACTTAATCGAAACGAAGTAAACACAGCACCAGCCGAATGGCGAGAACGGGCGAGATCAGTTAGCGCAGAATTTGCAACCCGGGCATCCGAGTATGACCAGAAGGGTGAGTTTGTGTCAGACAACTATCGGGACTTGCTGAAGAATGGATTTTTCTCGGCCGGCATTCCCGCAGAACTTGGCGGAGGCGGCGCCACCTACGAGGAGCTATCGGGCGTGATTCGCGACATCGGGCGCAACTGCGGTTCAACTGCGCTGTCTTTCGCCATGCACACCCATCCGGTTGCGGCGAATGAGTACAAACACTTGCGCGGCGACGAGACCGCCACCAGGACACTTCGCAGGATCGCAATCGAAAATCTGATCGTCGCGGGAACCGGTGCCAACGACTGGCTTGAATCGTCCGGAGACGCGCAGCACGTCGAAGGCGGCTATGTCGTCAATGCGCACAAGCGATTCGTCAGCGGAGCACCAGGGGCCAACGTGTTCGTGACCAGTGTCACCCGTTCTGGCGCGGAAGGGTCGGAAGTCCTCCATTTCTCGATTCCGTTCAAGGCCAAAGGCGTGCGGATTGTCGAAACGTGGAATGCCCTCGGCATGCGCGCGACTGGTTCACATGATGTTGTGCTCGACAGCGTTTTTGTGGCCGACGACGCGATCGTGACGCGCCGCCCGGCTGGTCAATGGCACCCGATGTGGAACGTCATCCTGCCCACTGCAATGCCATTGATCAGTTCAGCCTACGTGGGCATCGCAGAAAAATCGGCGGAGCTGGCAATCGACGCAGCAAAACACCGGCAAGCGGAACTCGCAGGCGGAGTCGGCGAGATGCTGAATTCACTGACGACGGCGCAGATCGCTCTGGATGATATGGTTCGCCGCAATGCCAATCATGGTTTCACACCAACGACAGAGATCGCAAGCGCGACCCTCACGCGCAAATCCATTGTCGCCGACGCCGTCAAAAAGACGGTCGAACTCGCCGCGGAACTTGTTGGAGGCCCAGGCTTCTCCCGCGGCCATCCAATCGAACGCAATGTGCGCGACATCAGGGCAATTCACTTTCACCCGCTGCCATCGAAGCGCCAGCAGATACTGAGCGGCCGCGTCGCCCTCGGATTTGATCCGGTCGCTGCACAGTAGGCGAATTCACGGGTACGGCCTCCCGCGGGTGCATTGCTAGATCCGCGGGAGCACTGCGCCAATGTCAATCAATAAGACGCGTCAATCAATCCCGCGCGTCAATCAATCAGGTGACGTTTTCAAACAGCCCGGCGGCACCCATACCGGTGCCGATGCACATGGTTACCGTCCCGTAACGATGGCCGCGACGGCGCATGCCATGAACGATTGTTGCAGTCCGGACAGCACCCGTCGCACCCAACGGATGACCCAGCGCGATGGCGCCGCCAAGCGGATTGACTTTGTTACGGTCCAGACCGAGATCGTTAATCACGGCAATTGATTGTGCTGCGAACGCTTCATTCAGTTCGATCCAGTCGACGTCATCCTGCCTGACACCAGTTTGCTTGAGCAGTTTCGGTATCGCGAACTTGGGACCGATACCCATGATTTCCGGCGGCACTCCGGCAACGGAAAAACCAAGGAACCGGGCGAGCGGTTGCAGGTTATAACGCTTCATCGCCGTTTCCGATGCGAGAATGACTGCGCCTGCGCCATCTGACGTCTGCGAACTGTTACCGGCGGTGACCGAACCCCCGGCTGCAAAGACCGGTTTCAGTTTAGCCAAAATTTCCGTCGTCGTCCCGGCGCGCGGCCCTTCATCGTCGCGCACAATTTTCGAATGTTCGACAATAACATCTTTTTCCAGATCGGGAACGCGTTCCCTGACGGTATACGGTGCGATCTCATCCCGGAACTCTCCGCCGTCGATCGCCGCCAGCGCGCGCCTGTGGCTCTCTGCGGCAAACTCGTCCTGCGCATCGCGGGTGACTTTCCATTGAACGGCGACATTTTCGGCAGTCATCCCCATGCCGTATGCGATACCGATATTCTCCTCTTTGATAAAGATTCGTTCATTGGCAACGATTTTGTTCCCGCCCATCGGGATCGTGCTCATACTTTCGGTTCCGGCACCAATCATGACGTCCGCTTCGCCAAGGCGAATGCGATCCGCAGCGATTGCCACCGCATTCAAGCCTGAAGAACAGAATCGATTGACGGTGATACCTGACACGGTATTCGGGAATCCGGCGAGAAGCAGACCAATGCGCGCTACGTTAATACCCTGCTCGGCTTCCGGAATTGCACAGCCAACGACGATGTCATCGACGGCAGAACGCTCCAGAGATGGCGCCTGGACGAGCGCCGCATTCAGCGCGTGCGCCAGAAGATCATCCGGTCGAACATTGCGAAGAACACCGCGTGGTGCTTTTCCCACCGGTGAGCGTGCCGCTGCGACGATGTATGCATCCTGAATCTGATTGCTCATATCTAATGGTTCATTTCTGATGGTTCATATCGGATTGTTCAAACCAGCGCTCATGTACGCAAGGCCGCGTTGCTCGTATCAGCATCACGTCAATTCCTCAGTGGTTTACCGGTCTTGAGCATATGTTCGACTCTCGCCTGGGTCTTTTCAGTCGCAAGCAATTCGATGAATGCCTCGCGTTCGAGATCGAGAAACCACTGCTCATCGACCAGGCTGCCTGCTTCTACGTCACCGCCACATATCACGTACGCAAACTTGGAGCCGACGAGGTAGTCGTGTTCGGAAATATATCGTCCGGCAAGCATGTTCTGCATTCCCATTTTGAACGTTGCTATCGCACTGCGTCCGGCAACAGGAAGGTTTGCAAATTTGAGAGGTGGCCTGTAGCCGGCCTCGTGCATTGCATTCAATCCCGCTTTGGCAACGTAAAGCAACTCGAAACGATTCATGACGACACGATCTGCCGATCCAAGAAATCCGAGCTCGCGTGAATTCTCGGCGCTGCGCCCGACCTGAGCCATTGCCACCGTTTCGAATGAGCGCCGCAAGAACGGGAACAAATCGCCACCTTTGGCATCCTGTGCGGCGCGCACAGCGATTTCCTTGCAGCCGCCCGCGCCAGGCATCAAGCCGACACCCGCTTCAACCAATCCGAAGTAGGATTCGAGGCTTGCAACTACCTTGTCGCAATGCATCGCAATTTCGCAGCCGCCGCCAAGTGCCATGCCATCGACGGCTGCCACCGTCGGGACACTTGAATACCGCAAAGCCAGATTGGTTGCCTGAAACTGCGCGATGATGCGCTCGATTTTCTCGAGCCGGCCCGACATCAATGCGTCCGCAACATTGAGTTTACGCGCTGCGTCCAGAACGGCAGCCTGAGCTGAACGCTTGAATTTCTTGACAGCTGAAGCAAACGCCGAGGTTTTTTGATCACGCTTGCCGCCTCCCCCGCCTTGAAGATTGGCACCTACCGAGAACGGCGGTTCAGTCTGCCAGATGATCAATCCCTTCAGCCCTCGTTCTGCCTCTTCGATTGACTGATCGATTCCATCAAGTACATCCGGACCAACCGTATGCATTTTCGACTTGAATGAGACGACGCCAATATCATCCCCGGTCGACCACATTCGCACCGCATCAGTTTCGAAAATCGTAGTCCCGTACGACGCCGGCTCCGACATCAACCGGTCCGGAAACGGCTGGCGCCGATATACCGGCAAACGGGAGCGTGGCTGATCGCGGTTGAGGGCGGGACTATAGGAGCCATCAGCCTCGTGCACTCCAGTCCGGTCTGCCTCCGTGACCCAGCCAGGCAGCGGCGCGCTTGCCATGGTCTTACCCGCAGCGATATCCTCCGAAATCCACGCAGCCATTTGCTGCCAGCCCGCCGCCTGCCAGATTTCGAAAGGCCCCTGATTCCAGCCGAAGCCCCAGCGCACCGCCAGATCGAGGTCACGCGCGTTGCTCGCGATGTCCTGCAGATGGACCGCACAATAGTGCAGCATGTCCCGAAACACCGCCCACATGAATTGCGCCTGCGGCACACCGCTTTCGCGCAGCCTTGCAAATCGTTCGCCCGGATTATCGTTCTTCAGAATCGAAGCAACTGAATCGTCGGCTTTGCCGCCTGATGCTACATATTGATTGCTGGCGCGATCGAGTACCCGAATTTCCTTCCCGGCTTTCTGATAGATACCGCGTTTGGTTTTTTGGCCAAGAGCGCCCTGATCGAGTAGATGTTGTAACCAGGTCGGCGATTCATAGTACTTGTGCCAGGGATCATCAGGCAGCGTTTCTTTCATCGTATTGATGACATGCGCGAGCGTGTCCAGCCCGACGACATCGGCGGTGCGATAAGTCGCGCTCTTCGGACGATGTATTAATGATCCGGTCAGCGCATCCACTTCGTCGAAACTCAAGCCAAACCGTTCCGTGTGATAAAAAGCAGCCAGAATGGAAAACACGCCGACCCGGTTGGCGATGAAATTCGGCGTGTCCAGCGCACGAATTACACCCTTGCCAAGCGTCGTCGTCAGGAAACCCTCGAGTTGATCGAGAATTACATCATTGGTATCGGGCCCGGAAATCAGCTCGACAAGATGCATGTAGCGCGGTGGATTGAAAAAATGCACGCCGCAAAATCGGCTTCGCAATGCCTCTGGAAGTGCCAGTGACAATGCGTTGATGGACAATCCGGACGTGTTGCTGGCAATTGTCGCGCCGGAATCAATGTGCGGTGCGATACGCTCATAGAGCGAACGCTTCCAATCCATGCGCTCGGCGATCGCTTCAATGATCAGATCGCAATCCTCGAGCTGAGCGAGATCCTCGTCGTAGTTTGCTGCCTGGATATGCCCCGATAACGATTTACGCGCCAGCGGAGCCGGTTCAATTTTGCCGAGATTTTCTATCGCCTTGCGTACGGTCGCATTGGGGTCACCATCAGAGGCGGCCAGTTCAAACAACACCGTCTCGACTCCGGCATTAACCAGATGCGCCGCGATCTGAGCACCCATTACACCGGCACCAAGCACCGCGGCTTTACGCACCATCATTAGCTCAATTTCAGCCATGTTGCAGTCCTATTTTTTTGCAGCTCGGCACTATACGTTCGTTCCTACACGCGTTCGTTTCTACACGCATTCGCTTCAATACGCGTTCGTTTGTACAGTGCTCCACCACACTCTTTTGCAGTCCCCGGCCGTCCCGGGCGGCGAACATGCCAATCGGGTTCTCGTACCTGTCAATTGCCGGCAAGCGATCAGCGTCGGGCAATAGCTCAATCGTAAGTTTCCATTTCGATCTCCCGTGGTCGCCTCTGCTCATCAACCGCGACATACGTCAGCGTCGCTTCGGTCACTTTTACGATTTCGTGCAACGATCGGCGTTGCGCGAATACCTCGACATCCACTGTAATCGATGTGCGCCCGACGCGCACGACCTCAGCGTAAAAACTCACGAGGTCGCCAATCATGACCGGCTGTCTGAACACAAAAGAGTTCACCGCGATGGTCACAATTCGCCCGCGCGCCAGGCGTACCGCAGGTATTGCACCCGCGACATCGACCTGCGACATGATCCAGCCCCCGAATATGTCTCCGCTGTCGTTTGCATCCGACGGCATCGGCACCACCCTGAGTGTCGGATCCTTGCCCTCCGGGAGAGCCATCGGTGTTTGCGCTTCACTCATCGATCAATGGCCGGCATACAGCCGATCGAAGTCAGACTGGTAAGCCTCGAGGACTTTTTCACGCCTGACTTTCATCGTCGGTGTGAGCAAACCGTTCTCTATTGTCAGTGTTTCCGGCAAAACCGCGGCCCGCCGAATCTGCGCATAGCCTGGAAATGCGTGAATCTGGGCGCTAATCCTCTCCAATACAATCTCCTCCACCTGT
The DNA here is from genome assembly GCA_951812315.1 of uncultured Burkholderiales bacterium. Taxonomy (GTDB): domain Bacteria; phylum Pseudomonadota; class Gammaproteobacteria; order Burkholderiales; family Eutrophovitaceae; genus SG8-40. The sequence continues at coordinate 311,947 of CATOSA010000006.1, read as the reverse complement.
TCGCTTCGTAGCACGGTCTGCGATGCGGCATTCAGGCCATGTTCGGATGCAAGTTTTTCCCATTGTCCCGGGTCAAGAACGACAAACGCAGCGAGATACGGTTTACCTTCGCCGATCAGCATGACCTGTCCGAAAAGCAGATCGCGCTGAATGGCTGCCTCCATATCCACCGGCGGCATTTTCTCGCCATTGGACAATACGATAATTTCCTTCAAGCGCCCGGTAATGTACAAGCGCTCGTCCGAATCATAGCGCGCAGTATCACCGGTATTGAACCAACCGTCTTCGGTAAACATGGCACGCGTTGCATCGGGATTGTTCCAGTAACCGAGCATGACATTCGGGCCTTTGACGAGTAATGCCTCTTTGTCGCCGATTTTCACGTCAACACCGGGAATTGTTTTGCCAATGCTCGCCGGAACGTTGTCCTCGATACGGTTGGTGCTGACGACCGGGCTGGTTTCGGTCAATCCATATCCCTGAATTACCGGCAAGCCAAGCCCGATAAATATTCTTGCTATTTCGGGTGACAATGCAGCGCCACCGCAGGTCGCCGCGCGCAATCGCCCACCAAGTCGTGCCATCACTTTTGACGCCACCAATCGCTTCAGAATCGGCCACAGCAAGAACGACACGCGCCATGGTCCGCGTTTTTGCTGGTACTCGAATCGCGCCCAACCGACGGATATGGCAAGCTCAAACAGCTTGCGCCTGAATGGCGGCCCCTCCGCCAACTTCTGGCTGATGGCTGCATGAACGCGCTCATAGATTCGAGGTACCGAAATCAGAACGGTCGGTTTGATCGACAGAAGGTCTTCCCCGAGTAACGGCACCGAACGCGCGAATGCAACCTGCGAACCAGACATGACTGTTCCGTAATAGCCGCAGGTCCGTTCGAGCGAATGGGAAAGCGGAAGGAATGACAGAAACACGTCGTCCTGGTAAACATCAAAACATTGTGTAGTCGAATAACAGTTTCCGAGCAGGTTGGAATGCGACAACATGACGCCCTTCGGGCGCCCGGTCGTGCCGGAAGTGTAGATAATGCTGGCCAATTTGCCGCCATCATTGTTAATGCGTTTCACCGATGCGGCCTCGGCGGGAACCCAGGCATCGATGCTTGTCAGTCGCACATCTGAATGCTTCCCGCGCAGCGGATTCAAACTGACCGCACGTATCAGGCCGCCAAGTTGGCCCACGACACTTCTAAAACCGTCCCAGGTTTCCTGATCTTCGAAGAACAAGACTCTTGCACCGGAATCCTGCACGATGTAGGCGATATTCTCGGGCCGGTCGGATGTGTACAGCGGGACGGTCACCAGGCCGAGTCCCATTGCCGCCTGGTCGAAAATCACCCACCAGATCGAGTTGCGCATCATGATCGCAACTCGATCACCCGGTTCGAGACTCTCGGCGGCGAGCGCTGCCTGCCAACGCGCAATCAGACGTTCAGTTTCCCACCATGTGAACGATTTCCACTGCCCTGTCGCTTCGTCGAAATTCTGATAGGCCACCGCATCAGGCGTATGTTGCACGCGGGCCGCGAACAACCCGTCCAGCGTTCGCGCCGCCTCGGGTGTTATGAGGTCAATACGTTGCGGCATACGTCTGAGCTCCATTTATCTTGCTGCCAACCAAACCCGGGGCATCTTGCTGTCAACCACACACGGATTTCGCGCAGCAACAGATTTGGAAGAACTGAAGCACCAGGCTGCACCGCGGGGCGAAAAAACTCCCTGAACAACTTCCTGGCACCCGAAACTTAACCGCTAGATGTTCCGTCGACCGAGCTCCATCCCGGATCAACAGAGATTGCGCCGCTTCGGCTGCACAAACAGGCGTAGTGCTCCACTAGCACACCCCTCAGATCGTGACAACGAAGCGAGTGCCGACTGCACTTCAACGCTTTGATTGCAGCCGGCTTTGTCAGACCATCCTTCAACCGTTATAAGTACCGTCGAGTGGCGTTACCGAAGCCTCACGCGGTGACTCCGAAGCGTTTCGCCCGATGTCCTGCGGAAAATCATCCACCATGATGCATTGATGACGTAGTTCCCAGAATCGCCGCAACACGCTCGCATCCTCGTCACTCATTGCACCGTTCAGTACTGCGTTGTCGAGCTGCTCACTTTCGGTATAGCCGCCGATATTGCCCGTCTTGACCGCTGCGCGCAATTTTGACTCGGCCGCCTCGCCTGCCGGGGCAGCCTCCAGCGCCAGCTCGAGACAACCCACTGGATCGTCGTCCTTGCGCCAGACAAATGTGTTGTTGCTCAGCCGCTCACGTGCCTCCGATGGTTCCATCATCAGGCGTGCAATCTCACTCCCCAGACGATCTTCCGGTTCGTTGAATACGCGCCCCCATGGAAACACCATCACTCTCAGAATGATCGCCGCAGCGCGGTTCGGGAAGTTCTCGAACACGCCGTAGAACGCCCACTGAATTCGCGCCAATGCATCTTTGAGCGCCCAGTGCACAAGCGGCAGATCGTCCCGTTTGCGGCCATCGTCCTCAAAGCGTTTCAGTACCGCCGACGCCAGGTACAACTGGCTGAGGATATCTCCCAGTCTTCCCGACAGTTTTTCCTTGCGCTTGAGGTTGCCGCCGAGAAAAGCCATCGACATGTCCGCGGCAAATGCGAAAGCCGAAGACATTCTGGTGAGCTGCTGATAATAGCGCTTGAGCGAAGGGTCACCGGGTACGCGTGTCAAACGTGCGCCCGTCAATCCGAGCCATAGCGAACGCGCGGCATTACTGATGACAAAACCCGCGTGGCCCCAGAACGCAGCATCGAAATCCTCCGAGGCCCGTAATCTGTCGGTCTCGCCCGCCGCGGCAATTTCCTTGAGCACGTAAGGGTGACAGCGAATAGCACCCTGTCCGAAAATCATCATTGTGCGCGTCAGTATATTGGCGCCTTCGACCGTAATACCGATTGGCACTTGCTGATAGGCACGCCCAAGATAGTTGTTCGGGCCGAGGCAAATTCCCTTCCCGCCATGCACGTCCATTGCATCGTTGATAACCTGCCGGCCGCGCTCGGTCGCGTGATACTTGACGATCGCCGAAATCACAGACGGTTTCTCGCCCAGATCGACGGCCCCGGCGGTCAGGCGCCGGGCTGCCTCAATTACGTAAGTGTGGCCGCCAATTCGGGCCATCGCCTCGTCAACACCTTCGAATTTGCCAATCGGCAATTTGAACTGGCTGCGCACCCGCGCATAAGCCCCTGTAGTGCGTGCTGCGATTTTTGCCGCACCGGCGCTTGACGACGGAAGTGAAATCGACCGTCCCGCGGCAAGGCTCTCCATCAGCATGCGCCAGCCCTGGCCTGCGTATTCGCGACCACCGATCACCCAGTACAGCGGGATGAAAACGTCTTCTCCGGAATTCGGGCCATTCATGAACGACGAATTCAACGGAAAATGACGGCGGCCGATGTTGACGCCGGGATGATTGGTAGGAATCAGTGCCAATGTTATGCCAACATCATGCACGTCCGAGAGCAACTGTTCCGGGTCATACAACTTGAATGCCAATCCGAGCAATGTCGCAACAGGCCCGAGCGTGATGTAACGTTTATCCCAGGTGACGCGAATTCCCAGTGTATTTACGCCTTCGTGAACTCCCTTGCAGACGACACCGAAATCGGGAATGCCACCTGCATCCGAGCCTGCATCGGGGCTGGTCAGCGCAAAACACGGCATTTCCAGACCTTTTGCCAAGCGCGGCAGATAATAGTTCTTTTGCTGGTCGGTTCCGTAATGCAGAAGCAATTCGGCGGGCCCAAGCGAATTCGGCACCATGACAGATACGCAAGCGGTCGCGTTTCGGGTAGCAAGCTTCTGGATGACTTGTGAGTGTGCGAACGCGGAGAAACCGAGCCCGCCGTATTCTTTCGGGATGATCATCCCGAGAAATCCATGCTCCTTGATAAATTGCCACGGTGCCTCGGGAAGGTCATTTAGCTCATGGGTAATCTCCCAGTCGTCGCACAATCGGCACAACTGTTCGACAGGGCCATCCAGAAATTCCTGTTCTTCGTGGTTCAACCGCGGTTGCGGTGTCGCAAGCAGCTTTTCCCATGCCGGTTTTCCGCTGAACAGTTCGCCGTCCCACCAGACGGTTCCGGCGTCAAGAGCTTCCTGTTCGGTTTGTGAAACCTGCGGCAACACACGCCGGAACCAGTCGAGCATCCGGTCAGAAATCAGACTTCTCCGTAGCGCCGGCATGAACGTAATAACCGCGGCACCGACAAGTGCAATCCAGGCGAACGCTGTGACAAGCGCGCCTGCTCCCGACCACAAGTCGAGTGCGAGAACGTATACGCCGACGCCGGCAAGCCAGCCGAAGCGGCTAATTCTGAAATAGGCCAGCGTCCAAACAACCGCGCCTGCACCTGCGATCCAGCCAATTGCATTCATATCACCTGCTCCTTGAAAACAACAAGCGTTCCGAAAGCTAGCCCGGTACGCTCGTCACCTTTGATTCGCGACCGCTACGTGCATTGCCGACTTTACGCGTTCTGGCCGCCTCGTGAGTCCACAATCGCGTTTTTGAAATCGCATCAACCGAATACTGCGAGGCCGATCAAAACTGACTCTCGTCGAGCGCAAGCGTACTCTCCGCGCCGGACATGATCTGCGTCCTGTACGCATGCGCCAACGGAAGAATGTGCTCGGCATAGAATCGTGCCGTTGCCAGCTTGGCGCGATAGAAATCGTAATTCTCGGCGTTTTCGTCGAGGCGTTGTTTCGCGATGAGTGCCGCCTTCGCCATAAGCCAACCACCAGCCACTGTGCCAAACATCTTGAGCATCGGCACCGACCCGGCAGAAGCGGACTTCACGTTGTGAGGATAGGTTTCGACCAGCCAGTCCACGCACTCGGACAGCGCATCCAGACTTTCATTGAGCGTACGTCGTATGGTCGACAACGCGTCGTGTGCCGCGGCCTTTCCAAGTTGTGCATCCAGCTCGCGCATCTGTTCGATGAAGGCTCTTGCCGTCGCGCCTTTCTCGAATGCAATCTTGCGCCCGATCAGGTCATTCGCCTGGATCGCAGTCGTGCCCTCATACAAAGTCGTTATACGGGCATCTCGAAGGTACTGGGCAGCACCGGTTTCTTCGACGAAACCCATGCCGCCGTGAACCTGCACACCCACCGAGGCAATTTCGATCGATTGCTCGGTACACCAGCCTTTCACAACCGGTGTCAGCAAATCAAAAATACTCTGATTGCGCATGCGTTCAGCCTTGTCCGGATGCTTCAACGCCAGATCTAGATGCGTAGAGGCCAGCGACGCCAGCGCGCGCATTGCCTCGATTTGCGCTTTCATGCTCATCAGCATGCGGCGCACGTCCGGGTGGTGAATAATCGTAACCCGGTCGCCTGACCTGACCCCGGCCTCCCGTCCCTGAACCCTTGTCTTCGCAAATTCCAGGGCACGCTGATAAGCACGGTCCGCAATAGCCACGCCTTCTATTCCCACTTCGAGCCGGGCAAAATTCATCATCGTGAACATATGCTCCAGGCCGCGGTTCTCTTCACCAACGAGATAGCCGATCGCGCCATCACCGTCACCGTATGCCATGACGCAAGTGGGACTCGCATGAATGCCCAATTTGTGTTCGATCGACACACATTTGACATCGTTGCGATCGCCGAGGCTACCATCGCCATTGACGAGGAACTTGGGAACGATGAACAGTGAAATTCCCTTCACGCCCTCGGGCGCGTCCGGGGTACGCGCAAGCACAAGGTGCACAATGTTTTCCGTCATCGTGTGCTCGCCCCAGGTGATGAAAATCTTGGTGCCACTGATGCGGTAGTGGTCACCTTCCGGCACTGCGCGTGCGCGCACGGCAGACAAGTCCGAGCCGGCTTGTGGTTCCGTCAGGTTCATGGTTCCCGCCCATTTTCCGGAAACCAGGTTCGGCAAAAACGTTGCCTGCTGTTGCTCGGTGCCATGGCGCTTGATCGCCTGTATAGCCCCCGACGTAAGCATCGGACACAGACAGAATGACATGCAAGCGGCATTCCACATTTCGGAAGTCAGCGCCGATATCGAATGCGGCAAACCCTGACCACCCCACTGCGGGTCATTTGCCAGCGCGCCCCACCCTGCTTCGCAGAACTGGTCATACGCATCCGAGAAGCCCGGCGCTGGCGTCACGACGTGCTCGTCAAGCACGGCACCTTTCTGGTCACCCGGCTGGTTGAGGGGATCAAGTACGCCGGACGCGAACTTACCCGCTTCTTCGATGACTGCGTCAACGAGATCAGCTGTTACTTCCTCGAAGCCCGGCAGTTGCGATACTGCTTCGAGACCAATCAAATCCTTGACGACGAATTGCATGTCGTCGATCGGAGCGGAATAGGTGGACATGCGTTTTCTCCTTCGACGAACCCGTCGTAGTTGTCCCTATGTCGTTCAATACACTCGAACTCGCGTTCGATCAGGAAAACAGGCGCCCCAAGCGGTAGCGCTCTGCGCTACAGCGCCTCGGTAAGCTCAGGCACCGCCTCAAACAAGTCACCAACGAGTCCGTAATCGGCAATCTGAAAGATCGGCGCCTCTTCGTCCTTGTTGATTGCGACAATAATTTTGCTGTCTTTCATTCCCGCAAGATGCTGGATCGCGCCCGAGATACCGACGGCAATGTACAGCTCGGGAGCGACAATCTTGCCAGTCTGACCCACCTGATAGTCATTGGGTACGAAACCGGAATCGACTGCTGCTCTGGACGCACCGACGGCCGCACCGAGCTTATCGGCGAGCTTCTCCAGAATCGCAAAGTTTTCGCCATTGCCCATGCCGCGACCACCAGACACGATCACCCGTGCCGCGGTGAGTTCAGGCCGCGCCGACTCGGTCAGTTCCTGACCGACCAGGCTCGCCAGACCGGCATCGGGCCCCGCATCGATGGGCTCGACGCTCGCGCTGCCGCCGTCGGCTGACACTGGGTCAAAGCCTGTCGATCGAACAGTGATGACTTTCAGCCGATCGGAAGACTGTACGGTCGCGAGCGCGTTGCCCGCATAGATCGGCCGAACAAATGTATCGGGCGATTCAACTTTGACGATATCGGAAATTTGCGCAACGTCCAGCAATGCTGCGACTCTCGGCATCAGATTCTTTCCAAAACTCGTTGCCGGGGCAAGCACGTGCGAGTAGCCATCGGCAAGCGGCACGATCAGCGACGCAAGGTTTTCTGCGATGGGGTGCGCATAGTGCGCCGCATCAGAAACAAGAACTTTCGATACGCCGGAGATACGCGACGCCATTTCAGCTGCTGATGCACACTGACTGCCGGCGACAAGTACGTGAATATCATCACTGATCTGACTTGCAGCGGCGATTGTGTTTAAGAGTGCGGGCTTTACCGCTTCGTTGTCGTGCTCTGCTATGACCAGGATCGCCATCAGATTACCTTTGCTTCATTCTTCAGTTTTTCGACCAGTTCTTCTACCGTCTTGACCAGTTGACCGGCACCGCGTTTCTCGGGCTCACTCACCTTGAGCGTCGTCAGACGCGAACTTACGTCAACCCCCAGTGTTTCGGGAGTGAGTGTGTCCATCGGTTTCTTTTTCGCCTTCATGATGTTTGGCAAGGTCACGTAACGTGGCTCGTTCAGGCGCAGATCTGTCGTAACAATTGCCGGCAACCTGATTGACAATGTTTCAAGCCCGCCATCAATTTCGCGCGTGACCTGTGCCTGTTCACCTTCAATCGCCAACTTTGAAGCGAACGTCGCCTGCGACCAGCCAAGTAGCGCAGCAAGCATTTGCCCGGTCTGGTTGGAATCGTCATCGATCGCTTGCTTGCCCATGATGACCAGCTGCGGCGATTCCTTGGCGGCAATCTTTTCAAGCAACTGCGCGACTGCCAGTGGTTGCACTTCGCCGTCAGTTTCCACCAGGATCGCCCGGTCCGCGCCGAGCGCCAGCGCTGTGCGCAGCGTCTCCTGACAGGCACTCGTTCCAATTGACACCGCCACGATTTCCGTGACTATGCCGCCTTCCTTGAGGCGTATCGCCTCTTCGACTGCAATTTCATCGAATGGATTCATTGACATCTTTACGTTGGCGGTTTCGACGCCGCTGCCATCCGATTTCACCCGCACTTTGACGTTGTAATCCACCACCCGTTTGACCGGAACCAGTACCTTCATCTTCGTGACCTTTTATTCCGTTTTATTTAAGTTTATCAGTTTACCGCACCGCAACACGGCTGCGCCCTGTCACACACCTACACGCCGCGGCAATTACAGCCTTGACGCCCATATCGCATCAATTCCCATTGGCGCGCTCACGAAGGACATTCTTCGGGATTTTGCCCGTCGACGTCTTCGGAAGATCACCAAAAATCACCTGCCTCGGGCATTTGAAGCGTGCCATCCGCTCGCGGCAAAAATCGATCAGACCCTGTTCCGAAACTGCTGCCGCGCCATCCTTCAGTGCCACGAACGCGCATGGCACTTCACCCCATTTCTCGTCGGGCCTGGCAACCACCGCTGCTTCCAGAACTGCCGGGTGTGCACACAGAACGTTCTCGATTTCGATGGTCGATATATTTTCACCGCCGGAAATGATGATGTCCTTTGATCGATCCTTGATCTGTATATAGCCGTCCGGATGAACGACTGCCAGATCGCCAGTGTGAAACCAGCCGCCGGAAAATGCCTCCTGAGTCGCTTCGGGATTTTTCAAATAGCCCATCATGGTGATGTTGCCACGAAAGCATATCTCTCCCATAGTCTGCGCGTCGCGGGCGACGGGAAGCATCGTTTCGGGATCAAGCACATCCATCGATTCCTGCGTCACATAGCGTACACCCTGCCTGCCGTTGTTTGCTGCACGCTGGTCAACCGGCAATTCTTCCCATTCCGGATGTTTCGCACAAACAGCGGCAGGTCCATAGACCTCGGTCAAGCCGTAAACATGCGTCAGTTCCACGCCGATGCGCTCGGCACCCTCGATAACCGCCTGGGGCGGCGCTGCGCCGGCGACCATTGCCTTGACTTGGTGATCAATTCCCTGACGGAGTTGCTCGGGCGCGTTGACGAGCATGTTGTGAACGACCGGTGCACCGCAGAAGTGGGTTACCCGATGTCGTCCGATGAGTTCGAAAATCATCGCCGCTTCCACTCTTCGCAGGCACACACTGGTTCCGGCAACGGCGGCAAGTGTCCACGGAAAACACCATCCGTTGCAATGAAACATCGGCAGCGTCCACAGATACACCGGAAAATGCGGCATCGCCCAGGTGACGATATTGCCAAGGGCATTCAGATAAGCGCCTCGATGATGGGTTACCACGCCCTTTGGATTTCCCGTGGTCCCTGAGGTGTACGAAAGCGCGATTGCATTCCACTCGTCAGAAGGCAACTGCCACTCGTCATTCTCCGTCCCGCTTTGCAGAAACGCTTCGTACTCGATATTCCCGAGGCGCTCGCCGCCGGGCCCAAGCGGATCTTCAATGTCAACCACCATTGGCGGGTGCTCGAGCAATTCCAGGGCAGCCGATAATGTCGCTGAAAATTCGGTGTCGGCGATCAGGACTTTGGCCTGCCCGTGCTCAAGCATGAACGCGATCGCCCCTGCGTCAAGACGGGTATTGAGTGCATTGATCACGGCCCCGCACATCGGAATACCATAATGGGCCTCAAATATCGCCGGAATATTTGGCGCCATGACAGCGACTGTGTCGCCAACGCCTACCCCGTTGCGGGTCAGCGCCGACGCCAGGCGACGGCACCGGCTATAAGCCTCTGACCAGTTGGTCTTCCGGTCGCCATAGACGACCGCCGTTCGCTCCGGGTAAACATCGGCCGCCCGGGCCATAAACGACAGTGGCGACAATGGCGCGAAGTTTCCCGGATTCTTGTCCAATCCGGCGTCAAATTGATGTTGGCGGCTCAATATAGCTCCATTTCGGGTCGAATAAGGGTATCGCGACGGCGCCTTCGCCATCACGGCACGAAAATCGCCTCAATAATAGCGGAAGCCTGCTTCCGGAGTGATTTTATTGCATCGCACAAGTGTCAAGATTGATGTCACAAAAATACTCGAAACGTATGTAAGAAGTTACCGGAAGCATTTGAACAATTACACTTTTTTATCATTTATGGATTACCGTCAAGTACGGTAATGGTGTTAAGATTAGCGTCCATTCCGAGCGCCAATGTGGCAGGACCCTCATTTGACAAACTCAAGTCCGGGAGACCGCGATGATGCTTGAGCGTGCCAGTCGCACGTTCATTTGCAGCGTGCTGTTTCTCGACATCGTGGAATATTCCCGCAAGCCGGTGGCAGAGCAAGTCGAGCTCAAGGATCGCTTCAACAGGCTGATTACCTCAGCCATAGAAGAGATACCTTCCGCCGACCGAATTGTCCTCGATACCGGTGACGGCGTTGCGATCAGCTTTCTCGGTGACCCTGAAGATGCCCTGTTTGTCGCCATGAGTTTGCGCGATGTGTTTGGGCCCGAGCCAGATCAACCTCCCGATGTCCCTGCGCGAATCGGCATCAATCTGGGGCCGGTGCGCATGGTCAAGGACGTGAATGGGCAGCCAAATATTATCGGTGACGGAATCAACGTCTCGCAACGGGTTATGGGTTTCGCCAAAACCGGCGAGATCCTTGTGTCGCGTTCATATTACGAGATCGTATCCCACATTTCCGAGGGGTATATCCAGCTATTTACCTACGAAGGCTCGCGCACCGACAAGAACGTCCGCGACCACGAGATATACAGCGTCGGTTACTCCAACAAAAGCAATGTCCCGGTACCGTTTTCCCGGCGTCCACAACACACGGCGGAAGAGCCTCCTCCGCAAACGGACGTGGCGGCCGCAATTGCGACTGTGTCTGCCGAAATTAGGCGCTTCATACCGATCATGGCGCGTTGGTTGCATAATTGCTCGCTGGCATATGGGACTGCCTTGTTCGCCTCGGGCGCATTCTTGCTCGCAGCATTAACAAGCGTAATGGGAACGCCGCCGGTCAAGGTCGCTTCCAAGCCGATGCCCAAATCCTCTGTTGAGCCTGGTGGCAAGACCTCCAGTAAGGAGGCACCGGCCAAAACAGGCGCCAAGGCAGCAGCGGTCAAAACTGACCCTGGTCCTCAAGTGGCTGTATTAGCAGAACCGGAGCCGGCGCCAGTCAAGAAACGCCGCTTTTCGTTCTTCAGACGCAAACCAGCTCCTGAACCGGAACCCGTCGAGAGTGATCAGGCGGCCGGCGAAACGGCTGATGCCGAACCGGTGCTCGATGAATCAGGCGAGCTGGCCGTTCTCTCCTCTCCGGTGGCGGCATTGTCACCGGAGACCGCGGCGCCAGCGCCTGGCGAAGAGACGCGCAGCAGCGGACCGTCAAAGCCGGAGTATGTGGACCGGGCAACGGTCGTGCTTGCAATTGCCCCATGGGGTGAGGTCTACGTCGACGGGAATCCCGTCGGGGTCAGCCCCCCGCTCAACAAGGTCGAGCTGGTTCCTGGGCGGCGCACGATAGAAATTCGAAACGGCTCCTTTCCGGCGTTTATCGAGCAGATCGAGCTAGACGCCGGACAAGACGTCAAGGTCAGACACAAGTTCAATTGACGATGACTTTTGTATCCACAAGAGCACTGATTGTTTTGCTTGCACTGAATTTGGGTGCCTGTGCTGAGATGGGATCCACGATGCCCGCTTCCCGAACGCTGGCCGGGGAACCCTACCTTGGACAGGGAATCGCCTTCTATGAGGAAGGAGACTACCGGGCAGCAGACCGGCGGCTGATGTTCGCCCTGGAGGAAGGACTAACCATCCCGGACCGCGTTCTCGCCCACAAGTATCTCGCGTTCATAGCCTGTGTTTCCGGACATCAATTGACTTGCCGCGAAGAATTCGCAATCGCACTCAAACTCGACCCTGAATTTGAACTGGACGAGGCAGAGTCGGGGCATCCCATCTGGGGTCCGGTTTTTCGTAGCGCGAAAGCTGCCAGCGCAGGTAAACGCCAGCCATGATTGAGGCGCTTGGACGCTACCAGATCGAATCCGAGATCGGTCAAGGCGCGATGGGAACCGTCTACAAGGCGCTTGACCCCCTGCTCGGCAGGGTCGTTGCGATCAAGACAATCAGCCTGCACCTGCCCAAAGACGAAGTAGCCGAGTACGAGGCACGCTTTTACCAGGAAGCGAAAGCGGCCGGGCAACTGTCACACGCAAATATCGTCACGATCTACGATATCGACAAGAGCGAAGATCTGGCCTATATGGCAATGGAATTTCTGGAAGGTCAGGAACTGCGCCAAATGCTGGCAGCAGACAGCGCCATTCCGATTGACACAGCGCTTGACATCGGCGCTCAGGTCGCCGAAGGGCTGCACTATGCGCACGAACGCCAGGTCGTCCACCGCGACGTCAAGCCCGCCAATGTCATGGTTCTCGAGAATGGACTGATCAAGATCACTGACTTTGGCATTGCGCGCATGCGCAACAACGAAGTCAAAACCATGACCGGGATGATTCTCGGCTCGCCCAAATACATGTCGCCCGAGCAGGTCTCGGGAAAACGCACCGACCACCGCTCGGATATTTTCTCTATGGGCGTAGTGGTGTATGAAATGTTGACAGGAGCATCTCCCTTCGTCGCCGACAATATTCACGGCATCATGTACCAGACGCTCAACTTCAACCCGCCGGCACCGAAGACGCTCAATCCGGATCTGCCCCAGGTTGCCAACTACATCATTGCGAAAGTGCTCGCGAAGAACCTTGACGATCGCTATCAGCCTGCAAAGGACCTCGCCAATGACTTGCACCAGGCCCATGCGGAATTCACCGGCAGCGTTTCTCAAGCGGCGCTAATCGCCTCGCTACCCGGCGAACCTCGACCTTTCGCACCATCCCCCGCTCCGCTGACCCGCAAGGAGGACCAGGACGGCGCGGCGACTCAAACTACGCAGGACGTCGCGGACGGAGCGGCAACTCAGATTACGCATGACGTCGAGGACGGCGAGATCTACGCTGCAGCAAACGACAGCAATAACGTATCAGGCCCGGCTCTCGGCCTGGCAGGTGCATTCAACTCGTATCACGCAACAATGCGGCTCGCTGCTATCACCGGCATGGACAACAGCCTCGACAAATTTTCCGATTCGCAACAGATCAAACACATGAACAATCTGACGCGACCCAAATACTCGGACCAACTCGAGGCAACAACCAACAGTGGAAGACTGCGCACCGAGACCGCAGCGGCCGACATTGGTGCCTCAGCCGGTACGCTAGACCGTAGTCTGCGCAACATCTGGATCGGCAGCGCAATTCTGTTAATTGGAACATTGTTGATTCTTATCTACACGTAAACGACACAATCTATAAGTTTTCGCGAGCGCGCTCGATTGCCGCATCGACGCGATCGACTGCGACGATCTCGATTCCCTGCACTGACTGATCGCCGGATTTGCGCCGCGGTGCGTTTGCACTTGGGACGATGGCGAGCTTGAAACCGAGCTTGGCTGCTTCTTTCAATCGTTCCTGCCCGCGTTGAACCGGACGTACTTCGCCAGCCAGCCCGACTTCGCCGAAAGCCACCATTTTCTCCGGAAGCGGCTGCCCTTTGAGAGAGGACATGATTGCCAGCAACACCGGCAAGTCGGCAGCCGGTTCGTCAATTTTCACTCCGCCCACGGCATTGACGAAAACATCCTGATCGAAAACAGCGACGCCGGCGTGGCGATGCAGCACGGCCAGCAGCATTGCCAGCCGATTCTGCTCGAGACCGACAGTCAGGCGCCTTGGATTGGGCCCATGCGCCGTGTCGACCAGTGCTTGCAGCTCAACCAGCAGCGGACGCGAACCTTCCTGTGTAACCATCACGCACGCACCGGGCACATTACGTTCGTGGTGTGAGAGGAACAGCGCGGACGGATTGGATACACCGCGCAAGCCATGATCGGTCATCGCAAATACGCCGAGTTCGTTAACCGCCCCGAACCGGTTTTTGATCGCCCTGATCAATCTGAAACTGGAATGTTTGTCACCTTCGAAGTACAGAACCGCATCGACCATGTGTTCGAGCACCCGTGGCCCGGCAATCGCCCCTTCCTTGGTAACATGCCCTACGAGCAGCAACGCACTGTTACCTGTCTTGGCAAATCGGGTCAACTGTGCGGCACATTCGCGGACCTGAGCAACACTCCCTGGCGCCGACTGCAGCGATTCGGAATAAAGTGTCTGGATAGAATCAATAACGGCAACATCGGGTTTCTCGCTATTGAGCACGTTGAATATGCGCTCCAACTGAATTTCCGCGAGAAAATCAAGCTTGTCACTATTGACCTTCAGTCTTTGCGAGCGCAGTGCGATTTGCTGCGCTGATTCCTCGCCGCTCACATAGACGACTTTGCAGCTTTCGCTCATCAGCGTCAAAGCCTGTAGCAACAACGTCGACTTGCCGATACCCGGATCGCCGCCGATCAGCACAACCGCTCCGCGCACCAGACCGCCGCCCAGGGCCCGGTCCAGCTCGCCAATCCCGGTGATCAGCCGAGGCGCCTCGTTTGTTTCAACTTCGCCAAGCCGGGTCAGCTTGCTCGATTCAACAAGGGCATGAAATTGCGAAGAACCGGCGCGCTCGGCGACCGTTTCCAACAGCGTGTTCCAGGAATTGCAGTGCGGGCACTGGCCCTGCCATTTGAGCGTCTGACCGCCGCATTCACTGCATGAGAATACCGTCTTGGCTTTTGCCACGTTCAGTTGACTCCGTTTGCGACGCATCGCCAGCGCAAAGTCTTGACCTGGTTCCGCTCTGACATCCGTCAGTCAGAAACTGTGACTGGTACCCGCTTTGTCACCCGGGTCAGCAACTCATAATTGAGTGTGCCGGCGGCGGAGGCAACCTCCTCTACCGGCATGCCATCTCCCCACAGCGTAACTGGGGTACCCACACCAGCATCAGGCAAGGTGCTCAAGTCAACACAAATCATATCCATGGACACCCGTCCGACTGTTTGAACCCGGTTGGCGCCGACCAGGATCCGCGTGCCGTGCGGTGCGTGACGCGGATAGCCGTCGGCGTACCCTGCAGCGACGATGCCGACACGCATCGGCTTCACTGCTTCGAAGGCACAGGCGTAGCCAACGCAATCGCCGGCAGCGAGCTCCTGCACTGCGATGACCTGCGACTGCAAGGTCATTACTGGCCGAAGCTGCAGCTGCTGCGCTGTTGTATCCGAGAATGGCGTTGCGCCATAAAGCATGATGCCCGGTCGCACCCAGGCACCATGCGATTCAGGAAAGCGCAACAGCGCAGCAGAATTAGCCGCACATAATTGCAAATCCTGCGACGATGTGGCGCGATTCAAACTCTGCATTTGCCAGTCTATACCGCGCGTTCCATCGGCATCGGCGAAATGGGTCATTGCCACGATATCAAGCACGTTCGAGGACTGTGCCAGCGTGTTGCACACATCAGCAACTTCGTCAGGCGAGAACCCCAGCCGATTCATACCGGTATTGATTTTCAAGAACACAGTGACGGGTGCTGAAAGTTTCACGCGCACGAGCATGTCGATTTGCGACGCCGCGTGAACGACGGTGGAGAGACTCAGCTCTGAAAAGCGCCGCAGTTCTCGCTCGCCAAAAAATCCTTCGAGCATCAGTACCGGCTTGTCTATTCCAGCGTCACGTATGCGGATGGCCGAGTCAAACTCTAATACAGCGAACCCATCTGCGGACGTCAACCCCGGCAGGACGCGGTCGAGCCCATGTCCGTACGCGTCCGCCTTCACAACCGCAAATACCTTTGCATTACCTGCGTGACGCTTCGCAACCGCCAGGTTGTGACGCAAGGCTTTCAAATCAATAATCGCTCTAATGGGCCTGGACATCGTTGCGACTCAACAGCTCGGACCGCTGCATTTCGAGATCAAACGCAAGCGGTATTCAGCGCCGCAAAGCAATTCATTGCAATCGAAAATGTTGCCGCCGACAATATTACGGTTGAGAGTACGGCGATCGTAAACACCCCGAACAGGTGTGCGCGTCATTGCGCAATCAATCCGCACTGGCCGCCGCCCGGGAAATCTCTGACATTTTTTCAACAGCAAAACACAAATCCTCCCAGGCTTTCGCCTTGTCAGTCAGCGATCGAAGCAAATATGCGGGATGGTAGGTCACGATCAGTGGAGCCCCGCGGTAATCATGCACGGTTCGCCGGAGGCTACCGAGCGTACCATCACGCGCTAACAGAGTATTTGCAGCAACCTTGCCCAGCGCAACAATCAGACGCGGTTGAATGAGCGCGACCTGGCGATCAAGAAACGGTTGACAAGCGTGCGTCTCCTCAGACGTCGGATTGCGGTTGCCAGGCGGCCGGCATTTCACGACATTTGCAATGTACACGTTTGCCCCGCGCTTCAGTCCAATCGCCGCCAACATGTTATCGAGAAGCTTGCCGGCCTGACCGACAAACGGTTCGCCTCGCTTGTCCTCTTCCGCCCCAGGACCTTCTCCAATGAACAACCAATCCGCCTTCTCGTCACCGACACCGAGTACCGCCTGATTACGTTTTTCATGGAGCGCACAGGCCGCACACGCCACGGCAGCCTCCCGTAGCTCTACCCAGTCCATGTCCTCGACCGGCCGCACCGCTGCACCAGTGCGTTGTTCGGGCACCATCAAATGCGAATTCGCGAGACATGGCAATTCGGTCGTCGCTACGGCTTCGTCGAGGCGCCGACGATGCAGCCACAAAGGCGTCAACTCCAGCTCGGCCAGAATTTGCGCACGTCTGGTCACAGAGTCAAAGCCAGAAGAATTGCATCTTCACGCCCGTGTGGCGCAGGATAATATCCGTCGCGTACCGCAATCTCGTAAAACCCCATGCTCGCATACAGATGACGACCGACCTTGTTGGATGGACGCACTTCCAGAAACATCTGCAGCACATCAGACTGGCGCGCAACCTCGAGGAAATGCATCAATAACGATCGTCCATAGCCATTGCCCTGCCAACTTGCCGCGACGCTGAGATTTAGCAGGTGCGCTTCACGCACGCCGATCATCTGTACGCCATACCCGACGAGTTCACCTGCCAGTTCCATGACCCTGCAGTCGTAACCGGACCGGATCGAATCCAGAAAATTTCCATGCGTCCAGGGATGCGTGTAAATCGCCGTCTCGATCGCAAGCACAGGGCGCAAATCGACCTCCCCCATGGCACGCACGTGCGGCACAATATCCGCAAGCGCACTCATCGTTGCTCTTTCATCGTCAATGCCACCTTGTCACGTACGTAGACCGGCACTGCCTCCATGCAAGACACGCCATGGCCGGCATAAAGATACTGCTCTCCCAGCCATGCGATATCACTGGCACGCGTGACAATTCCGGTTTTCACCGTGACTTGCTCTGGCTGGTACTGCGCGACCAGACCTTCGGGATAACGCTCGAAACCGCTGCCGCAACCGAGCCAGCCGGCGCCGGGCAGTTCCGGCAAACGATCCGGATCACACAGGCTTGGCGGTTGAACAACCGTCCACCCCTCGGTATTGCGCTCGTACGCGCCGTGATAAATCTGTCCCATGCGCGCGTCAGTGCACACAACGACCCGCTGGCCACCACTAGCCTGGGCGATAGCTTCCAGCGATCCAACCGGCACGACCGGACAATCCGCTGCAAAGGCGAGACCCTGAACCACGCCACAACCAATGCGCAAGCCCGTAAACGACCCGGGGCCAGCCCCGAAAGCCACCGCATCAAGGTCACCAACCTGCAGGAAGGCCGCATCCAGCAGCTGATGAACCATTGGTAATAGCAATTCGGAGTGTTTCTGGCCAGCCAGTGTATCCGAAGACACCGTCTGTCCCCCGAATCGCAGCGCTACCGAGCACAGATCGGTAGACGTTTCAATGGCGAGAATCTTGAGCGACTGGGATGACGGAATCACCGTATGATTCTATCGAATGATGGCACTTCGGTGACATTTCATTGCGGCAATAGTGCTGCAAAAGCGGGCGGTATAATCACGTGCTGCAAAACTTGGCATTGCGGGCAAGCGTTCGCTGGCCTGTCTCTCGTCGCCGGCCAACATTTCCGGACTCTGCTCCGCTTTCGCGAAAAAAGGCCGATATTCTTCGTCAGTGCAGCTGTTACCAAGTTCCGGCGATAGCGCTTCAGCTGATCCGGAGCTGCAAGAAGGAGATTTGTGGTTTTCGCTAATTTTCACAAGGCATAAAAATGAACACGTCAATAAAAGGGATGAGGGTTCTGATCACTGCCGGAGGCGCTGGTATCGGGCGCGCAATGACCGACGTGTTTCACAAAGCCGGTGCACGCGTACACATTTGCGATGTCGTTCAATCGTCGATTGACGACACTGTCAAGGCATTTCCCGGTGTGACCGCAAGCGTCGCCGACGTTTCAAGCCTGTTAGAGGTCGACCAGTTGTTTGCAGACGCGAAGTCCATCCTCGGCGGGCTCGACTGCATGATCAACAATGCTGGCATCGCCGGGCCAACAGGTAAAGTCGAAGACATTGACATCAAGGAATGGGAGAGGTGTATTGCGGTAGACGTCAACGGAATGTTCTATTGCACGCGACTGGCCGTCCCGATGCTGAAGTCGGCCGGTGGCGGCTCGATCATCAACATGTCATCGTCTGCCGGACGGCTTGGATTCCCATACCGAACGCCTTATGCCGCTGCAAAATGGGGCGTTGTCGGTTTCACCAAGAGCCTGTCGATGGAAGTCGGCGCCGACAAAATCAGGGTCAATGCGATTCAGCCAGGCATCGTCGAGGGCGAGCGCCAGGACAAGGTCATTGAGAAAAAAGCCAAGGCCGTCGGCAACAGTGTTGAAGAACAACGCAAAATCACACTGGAGTACACGTCCATGAATGAAATGGTCAGTCCTTATGACATTGCAAACATGGCGTTGTATCTGGCATCCCCGGCGGGCGCGACAATTACCGGGCAAGCCATATCCGTCTGCGCCGGCGTCGAAATGCTTGGTTGACGCAACGGCATTTGAATGCCGCACTCTGACATTTGCGCCGCCATGCACACCACGACCGCTCTCACTGCAATTCACTAGATCAATTCGAACATCCTGGAGTATCGAGACAATGGAAAACATAGCAATCATCGGCTCGGGCCTGATTGGCCGCGCCTGGGCCATGGTATTCGCCCGGGCTGGCCACCCGGTCAAGATGTACGACGTTGCCTCAGGTGCAGTGGACCGCGCAATTGGCCTGATAGAAGAAGGGCTGGTTGAGCTGAAAAACGCCGGGCTGATCGAAGGCATGCCGGCGGATATCGTCAAGCGCATATCCGCCGCTGCATCGCTTGAAGAGGCAGTCTGTAGACGATGTCGACAAGACGATACGTGACGGCCTGGGATTACGCTGGGCATTCATGGGACCATTCGAAACGATCGATCTCAACGCACCCGGTGGCATCAGTGATTACGCCGCAATTTTCGGCCCCCCTTACCATCAAATGATGCAGGGGGTCGAGTACAAGCCTTGGGATGACGAATTGATTTCGCGTATCGAGACGCAACGGCGTGAGCGAATGCCGCATGAGAAACATGCGCAACGCGAAGCGTGGCGCGACCGCCGCCTGATGGCGCTGGTTGCACACAAACGTGAGATGAACAAGCAGGACGACTGAACGAATTCGATCGTATACAGTTCGGAATCGACTATTACGACAAACGCAAATTCAGGAACAAGCAAAGTACAAGGGAGGAAAAAGTGGCAAACAAAGTCATCATTACCTGCGCTGTGACCGGCGCGATTCACACCCCATCGATGTCGCCTCATCTTCCGGTCACTCCGGAGGAAATTGCCGATGCCGCGATAGGTGCCGCGGAAGCTGGCGCTGCGATTGTGCACTTGCATGCACGCAACCCGAAGGACGGGAAACCAACGCAGGACCCAAAGATGTTCATGAAATTTCTGCCAGCGATCGCCGCCAAAAGCGATGTAGTCATTAATCTGACCACCGGCGGCGCACCGACAATGGGCGTCGAAGAACGCTTGCAACCGGCCCTACAGCTCAAGCCCGAGGTGGCTTCCCTAAATATGGGATCGATGAATTTCGGGCTGTACGAGATGCTCGACCGCTTCAAGGATTTCAAGTACGACTGGGAAAAACCGTACCTTGAAACTTCGGACGACCGGATTTTCAAGAACACGTTCAAGGACATTGCCCACATCCTTGAGTCGTGCGGAAACAACAATACCCGTTTTGAAATCGAATGCTATGACATCGGGCATCTGTACACGGCAGCACACTTTCTCGATCGCGGTTTCATCAAACCACCGCTTCTGATCCAGTCCGTATTCGGAATTCGCGGCGGCATCGGCCCGCATCCGGAGGATGTCATACATATGAAGCGTACCGCCGATCGATTGTTCGGCGACCAGTACCTGTGGTCGGTTCTCGGCGGAGGCCGCAGCCAGATGTATGTCGCTGTTCAATCAGCCGTGATGGGTGGCAACGTGCGTGTCGGCCTGGAAGACAGTCTTTGGGGCGGCAAAGGTGTGCTCGCGAAATCAAATGCCGAACAGGTGAGCAAAATTCGCCGCATTCTGGAAGATCTGAGTCTCGAGATTGCGACTCCCGAAGACGCGCGCGCCATGCTCAATCTGAAGGGTCGTGACAAGGTTGGGTTCTAGGGCACGTGCCGACGCGATATTGCTGACCTGAACCGGCAAAATCTGAAACCACAGTTAATTGAACGTTGGAATAATTTTCGTTGGAGAGTTGAATGAGTGCAGCTGATACGCGATCTTTGCCCAAAGATCAAAAAGTGCTCGTCGAACAAGTACAAGATCTACGCGCCGAAGGCGATGAGTTGTACGAATTGCTCACCGGCATGGACGCCAGCTACTGGAATCACGCGACCCTGTTCAAAAGCTGGTCCGTCCGGAATGTGCTTGCCCACCTTCACTTTTCTGATTACATGGCGCTCACCTGCCTGCGAAGCGCGGCAGATTTCAGAGCTTTGGCAGGAGACATTTCCAGCGCTGGTTCGCTGCGCGACTTTACCGACCAGTGGCTCATGCAAGGCCGAGAACAGCCGCTGAGCGGCCCCGAACTACTACACCGATGGCGTTCGATGTTCATTGAAATGTGCGAGCAGTTGGCCGCGGCCGACCCGAGCGAACGATTCGCATGGTTCGGTCCGGGCATGAAAGCGCGCATGTTCACGACCGCCCGGCAAATGGAAACCTGGGCCCACGGTTGGGAAATTTATGACCTGCTTGGCGTACCAAGACAACACAGCGACCGGTTGCGACACATTGCCGCTATCGGGGCGCGCACCTACGACTGGACCTTCACCAATCGCAACTTGCCCGTGCCGGAGCCGGCGCCCTATATCCGGCTGCAGGCCCCTTCCGGTGCAGTCTGGGAATTTAACGAACCAGACTCGGATCAACAAGTTGAGGGAAGTACCGTAGAATTCTGCCAGGTCGTGACACAGGTGCGAAACATTGCGGACACCAGCCTGACATTAACGGGAAGCAACGCAACTGCGTGGATGAAAATCGCGCAATGCTTTGCCGGGCCTCCTCAGGACCCACCAGAACCGGGCAGTCGCGTAACGCCGCCCGTATCACAAGACTAGTTCCTATGGTTTTTAGCAAGGTTTTTTTCCGACCATATCAGGCTTGAACGGTTGTCCTGAAGTCCAGATGGCAAAGGCGATGCGCAGTAGCTTTCTGGCCAGGATCACAATGGCCTCGGTGGTTGCCAAGCCCCTGGCTAGTAGTGCGCGATAAATTGGTTTGAACAATTTTGTCTTTGCCGCTGCTTGCCCAGCCAGGTAGATCAGCCGCCGATCCTCCGCATTGCCCTGTTTGGTCAGGCGCCGCTTGCCCTGATGAGTACCAGAATCCTTCGGGCGCGGGTCCAATCCGTAGGCGGCCACCACCGCATCGCTATTGGCAAAGGGCGTGTGATCGAAGCGATGGGTCAACGCCGCGCTGTTGATAAAGCCAATGCCGCGAATGCGCTGCAGTTGCTTGCGTTTGTTCTCCAGTTCATCGTTGTGTGCAATGACGCGTTTGAGCTCGTTGTTGAGCTCGGCGAGCAGCGTGTTCAGGCTCTTCAAGGCGCCTTGATGCGCGCGCTTTAAGGCGCGGTTGGACCGCGTGCCCGTAGCCCGGATGCTCTGGCGCAGCGCCGTAGTATGACGCACGACGCTCGCGCGTTGGCTGATCAAATCACGCAGCGTGCGCTGCAAGGCGCTGGGTACGACATAACGGGCAATCACGCCCGCGTCCATTGGATCGGTCTTGCCGCGCTGGCCCACGCCCCTGGCGTAAGACGCTACATGCTTGGGGTTAAGGACGTACACGACGTGTCCATGTCCTGCAGCCAGATCAGCCAGCTGCTGATGTAACCGGCCCGTGGCCTCCATGCCGATAACACAGCCTGCGGGAAGTTGTTTGAGCCAGACCACAATGGCCTCGCGCTTATTGGCAATACGCTGGCAAGGTCGCTGCGAGCGCGCCCAGGCAATAACGATTTCGCACTGGCTAATGTCCGCGCCGATGACTTCGATGCTCTTGTGTGAATCAGACATGTAAGCTCCACTTCCACGGCCAATGGCAACAACGGCTGCATACATGGACAACGCCGTGCTCAAGCCGCCCGTATCGCCGTACACTTAAACGTGCCGAGGGGGGCTGTCTTTGCCGCGTTAGCTTGTTTCTATCGGCGGTCAGGTGCGTAAACACTTGCCGCTGCTTCCCAAATCGACGCTCAGAAAGACAGAGTGGGGACATGGCTAGTTCGGTCTGTCCGGTTACGGCAGATAGCCTGCATCGTCCCTCCACCCCGGCACCCTCAGGTGCAGGACGTACCATACAAGCCTGCATATTTCACGAAGACGACCGCGTGTCCAACTGGTTCACCAATCGAATCAACTTGATAGCAAGATCTTAGACATCGCTTCGTGGGAGCAATTTGTACCTATTCGCTTGGGAATTATATATTTGGGTTGATAGCGTACCGATAGTTATAGGTGAAGCGATGGTTGATGCCTCCCTACTACTTGCGCTCTGGTTTGTATCCTAGCAATGCCTTGGCCACTTGCTTAGGCGATGCCCCTTGGTAATCCGCTACATAAATCTTAGGCGCATTTCTGGTATTCTGGGTTTTATAAGCCCCACCGATTTTAGCGACAGCCATGTCTAATGCTTCATCTGCCTGCTTTTCAACGTCCACTCTTTGACGCATCATGTCTGACACCTCGCTAATATAGTCCCATTGTTCTGACAATGGTATATCGGGGATGGGAAATTCTTTGATGTGCTGCTTATAGATATGTGGTTGACCTGTGCCTTGCTGGCGACCGTACACCTCATCCTGACGCGATTTGAAGCACAAGTACAAATACATCGATGCGAATTTATCCTCGTCATTGCTGCGCACCACCATACAATCCGATGCCCATATCGGATACTCGTGCCACCAGGCATAGCCTGCGTAGGCACCGGATTTACTCACAGTAAAACACCCCCCGTCCGCATTCGACTTGTTATGTGTGTATGCGGATACGCGACCGCCAGCGACCACAGGGAATGGCCCCGGGGAAGCATGGGCCTCAGTGATAGAGCTACCGTTGGAGATAGAGGCGACCGTACGCAAGGTAACAATATTGTTACCCGGTGCAATACTCCATGTCCGGTTTCGTCCATCCTTCACACGAACCACTTCAACGTCATCTGGACATTGATCCCCCCCCAGCGGGGGGTCGATATTCCGATGAAAGAACAGGAATTCGTCGCTGTCGATAGTCACACCCTTCGCTTTATCGCCGTTGATATTCACACGATAGTACCAGTCCGTTTTTCGTTCGCCCTTATCCGTAAAATAGAGGATGTTGGTTCCCGCGTCTGTATATGGCGCAAAAGTGCCTCTTGGCAGGGTGGCTATGACGCGGACCAGACAATCCGCAAAGATTCGCTCCCAAAGTGCTGCATGCTCCCGATTGACCACCAAACCTTCGGGCAAGACGATTGCTCCTTTCCCGCCACGCTTGACGCTATTGAAGCAATGCAGTAAACAAGCCTCATCTGCGTCTTTCGCGTTTGCGTTCAGTATCCGCAGTGTGTCGCTGTCTATATCTAATGAGAAGGGGATATTGGAAAGGACACAATCATGCTGCGGTTGTTCTTGATGCAGTGCCAGGCTGTCGCCCTGAACCACTCCTGAGTTCCCGTCGCCAAACAGGATCATATTCATCTTGGCCACGCGAGCCGTTGTCGTGAGCTCCCTGCCGTATATCGACTCATGGTGCAGAATCCGAATGGCGTCGCTCAAAGGACGTGTTTGTTGGCTCAAGTGACGGAACGCCTCAATAAGGAACCCGCCAGTTCCGCAGAACGGGTCATAAATCGTGTCGCGGAACTGCGGGTTAAGCAACTGCACCATGAAACGAACTACCGAGCGCGGTGTGAAGTATTCGCCGAGGTCGTTGTTGACTGCCGTGGTGCGGCTCAAAAAGTGCTCAAAGGCAACACCCTTCAAATCCTCATCTACCCCCTGCAAGTGCAGGGGGTTTAACTCCTGAACGATCTGCTTCAACGCCGACCCGTTGATTTGCGTTTCGGACAATACATCGCTGTCGTAGCGGCGCTTAAACTTATTAATGACAAACCCATTCAAGTAGTCGGGTAGTTCGTCATCACGTTTATTCAGCAGCTCAGTCCATGTGCCGTCCTCAGGATCGCGCTCGCTCAGCAGCTTTAAGAAGAGGATGTTGGCGAATTCTGTGAACCGCTCCAGGCCGGCGCGGATACCCGCTAGTCGCAGCACGTTGTTTAGCTCTCGAACACGCCAATCAACTCTGCCCTCGACTCGATAACGCGATGGGACACCGTGAACACGCTGTTAGTCGATTTCTCACAGAACTTGCGAAGAATCGATGGCGGGAGTGGTTCGGTGACCTCGACGTTGTTCAGAAACATAGGATCGCCAGTCGGCGCATGAAGGGATTTAAATGTTGGCCCGTTACAGGCGAATACAAAGTCACAACCTATGCGGTCAGCGTAGTCCTTGCCCTGCTCAAACGCGCTCTTAATTGAAACTCTAGGTTTCTTTGCCTCTATCACGGCAACGGGGACCTTGTTGGCAAAGAGAACATAGTCGGGGGCCAGACCTTCAAGCTTACGTTTTTGAATATTGCCAAGTCGCCTCACCACCGAACGCTCGATGAACACGTCCCTACTAGGAGATTGGGGGTCTAACGTCCACCCTCGGGCTAACAACCTTTGGTCGATTTGTTGGCGAACTTCCGCCTCTACTAGATTAAGCATAGCGATTAGGACCGCGCGAACGAATCAAGGCCGTTATCGGCAATGAGCTTTTCGTATGGTAGGGACTGTCCCGACATGCACGAAGCAATAAAGGCCATTTGGCGAAGGGTGTCCATTTTCCTTATGTTGTGGCGGACGGCAAATTCATGGACGTAGCGGTTTAGGTGCTTGGGGCTGAGCTTATGGAAGGTACCCTTATGCGCACGCTTAAACATTGCCCAGAAGCTCTCAATACCGTTGGTATGGACTTGTCCTCTGACATACTCGTTGTGCTGTGTTTGACGCTTTCGTGTCTGTAACCGTTAAACGCGGAATGCAGGCTGCGATAAGCCGATGCGTCATCGGTGTAGATCGTCGCGCCTTGCGCAGCCTTTGCTTCGATGAAAGGGATCAACGTTCGTGCGTCGGTAAATTCAACCGCCTTAGCCGAAACTTTGTTGCTGTTGCGATCCTTCGCGCCGACAACTGCGGACTTGCCCACCGAGCCGCGACCGGCCCCTTCCAAATCTTTGCGCTTGTCGTTGCTCATGTTCCGGCGCTTACCGCCGACGTAAGTCTCATCGACTTCCACAGGGCCTTCAAACTCGTCATCAGCGCCTCGGTCAGCAAACGCCTCACGAATACGCTGCTGCATGAACCATGCTGTCTTCTGGGTAATTCCCAAGTCACGGTGAAGCTTCATGCTTGACACGCCTTTCAGGGAGGTTGTGTCGAGATAGATAGCGTAAACCCACTTGAGCAGGGGGAGGGGGGAGCCTTCCATAACCGTGCCGGTCTTGATGCTGAAATACTTGCGACAGTCACGGCATCGGTAGGGCATCTTCGCATGTGAGCATTCGTGCGTGTCCATGCCGCCGCATCGGGGGCAGTGTCGGGTACCATCCGGCCACAGAATATCCTCAAACCACTTGCGGGCGGAAAGTTCATTAGGAAACTTATCCTGTAATTCGAACAGAGTGATGCCTTGCCGATGCGCCTTACCAGGAGTTTGAGTCATGTTAAACCTCTTTAACCGATAATGCGAGACTAGCTGACTAACGAATAACTGTCAACCCAAATATATAATTCCCATTCGCTTTCAGGAAAAATGTGCCGTCACAGCTTGAACGATCGACCTGTTTGGAAAGAATTCGGCGCAATAGTCTGGCTATTCCTCTGCGCCCGATCGTCGCAATCTGTTTAGGCACATTTCCCCTGAAAGCGAATCCCTCGTGAAATATGCGGGCTAACCAGGCGGTCGTCGCAAGTGCCAGCTTGAAGCTTGCTGAAATGCGTGCCCCGCGCGTAGCACCAGTGCTTCGTCCAGGTGCCGGCCAATAATCTGAAAACCAATTGGCAATCCATCGGAGGTCTCACCGCCAGGCAAAGTCAGGCTCGGGTTGCCACTCATGTCGAAAGGCGCAGTAAACAGGATCCGGGCAAGCCGCTCTTGCGCATCGTCGCTTTTCTCTGCGAGCCACGCATTGGTTGGCGACGCTGTGTTCATTGCCGGCATCAGCAACACGTCGATTTCACCGAACAACTTGACAAGCTGATCGCGAAATTCGGCGCGGCGCCGCATGATCTTCGCAACTGTGAGCCCATCCAGCTTCCGGCCCGCCTCCAGCAGTCGCGCCAGCACCAGGCCATATTGATCGCGCCGCCTCGGAAATGTCGCCTCGTGCGAAAGTGCCGCCTCTACCGCACATAGCTTTACTGCATCGCGTGCTACCTGTTCCAGCGAGGGGCAAGTAACTTCTCTCAGGTCTGCGCCAAGATCGACAAATTCTGTACAAGCATTCTCGACCGCACGTACGACATCGGCATCCGCTGCCCCTGCAATTAGACGACGGTCAATACCGATGCGCAATCCTTCCACGCCAGTATCAATATCTGCGAGGTAATCGGGCACCGGCACATCGAGTGCGGACCGGTCGTCAGGGTCCGCGCCAGCAATTGCGCCAAGCACTGCGGCGGCGTCAGCGGCGTTTCGAGCCATCGGGCCGACGTGATCCAGCGAGTCGGCAAGCGCAAAAATGCCGGCACGGCTGACCCGGCCAGTGGTGGGTTTGAGCCCGGTCACCCCGTTCATGGTCGAAGGAAAGCGAATCGACCCGAGCGTGTCTGTACCGAGCGACGCATAACATAGACCGGCGGCAGTTGGCACGCCGGAACCGCTCGAAGAAACACCGGTCCAGCGATCCGGATTCCAGGGACTGACCGGCGGCTGGATCGAAGGATGATGCGCCGAGAACGCGCCCTCGGTCATTGCCAGCTTGCCAAGCAATACGGCGCCCGCGGATTTAAGCCGCGACACTACCGTCGCATCGCGTTCCGGCACGAAATCCCGGTATATAGGCATCCCGGCCGCGGTGGCAATACCTTCTGTGTTACACAAGTCCTTCACGGCAATTGGCACGCCGTGCAACGCCCCGCGGTGTATGCCGCTGTCAATTTCCGCGTCAGCCTGCGCCGCGTCGCGCAGTGCCAGATCAGGCGTCAACGTGGCGTAGCTTCGAAGCCGGTCATCACTGCCGGAAATACGCTCCAGCATCGCACGAGTAACTTCGACCGACGAGAACTGGCGCCCACGGATGCATTTGCCCACTTCGATGAGACCAAGATAACAAAGATCAACAAGGGTCATGATGTCAGAACTGATCGGCTATTCGCGGATAATCCACGTAGTGACATACCGTGTTGTGGCGAACCATATTGGGTCGAACGATGTTGGGTCGAACTATGTCATGCCGAACCATTTCAGGTCGAATCATGTTGTGACACACGATGCAGGGAAATATCAGGCAATGACATTTTGAGCCCCGAACTAACCGTTGAGTGAACTGCCGCGAAGGCGATAGCACGCGCTGTCCATGCCCTGTTGACCAATATATCCATCGCCCGTTATATCCATAGTCCGGTTATTTGACAGTTTGTTCAACATTACATCGCAGGCCGTGTATCGGATAATGCTCGCACAAACTGTTGAGGATTCTCTGGCGTAATCAGCCACGGCCGTTTGCCGTCACGCTCGATCCACACGAAGCAATCTGTTCGCGACACGTACATCTGAACGATGCCTCGCTTTGTGGTCCATAGCCAGCCGAACGCACCCCACAGACCGCCAGCACCGATTCGAACACCCCAACCGATTTCCTTTCGTAGAGCAAGTCTGTCAATCACGCGAATTTCGGTGATACTGTCCCGGGACACTTCACGCCACTTCAGTGGCCAGATAACTTCGAGCGTTTCCCCGTGCACGACAAACTCTCGCGGCCGAAAGCGTAGCCACACCCACGAGTGAATGGCAGCCACAAAAACGGCCGGAATGGCGAGTTGATGTGTTCCGAGTAGTGTTGCAACAAGCAACGCTACCGGCAACGCCAACAGAAAAATCGTAAATGCCCGAATGAGCGGAGACATTCTCGCGAGCCGAAAGCGCATCATCAGTGATGGATAGAATTGTTCGTCGAGACCGATTCAGTCCTGCACGGCCAAAATGCCCCGAACGCCATGCGCAGGGCGTGGCATTTCGACAACGACGCATGTTCAACCGCCGCTACTATACGGTCGCCACAGCACAACCTGCAACAGCCCGGTGAACAGAAAGGTCGGGTGATCAGTGTTCAGGCAGGTGCGACTCTACGGCTGGATGACCGAGAACTTTTCGTTCTTCCCGTCAGCAATAATGACCAAGAACCCGGATCACCATAACTTGCATACGCAACATTGTCGGTCGGAAGAATCCGACAGAATCAACGGAATCGTCAGAACAATTCGCCACCCTCTTGCTGACCGATGTTAGCGGTCAATTAACCCATAGAAGATCGGCGTTGCGAGCGCAAAACCTACGACTACATATCCGGCCACCGGCAAAACATGCAACAGCAAGCCAAGCGGTATGAGCAGAAAGACAGTTGTCAGAAACCACGGCACAGGAGGAAAGGGGCTCATGTCCAGGCGCAGTTTTCTGACAAGCCATCTAGGCGAGTGGCCCAGGGGCCTGTTTGCCGCGACGTCCAAGCACTCGCGCCAAAGAACGCCCTTCAAGCCAGGAAAAGAAAACAAATGCCTGGACGAAAAGGCTTCCGCCCAGAAAAACAGGCAGTAACACAATCAGTGGGAGTACGAAGAACCAGTGCAACTCCGGCAGCAACGTGAAGATTCCGAGCAGACTCGCAAAGCTGGTTAGAACGATAACCAATGACTCAAGAGTCACCAGCCACCTGTTTCGTCGGACGTAGGATCTAAGGCTGTCTACTTCCTGAAGCCGTTGAAAGAGATTCCTTGCATCGGCTGCGGTGTCCGTAACAAAGAACTTCACGATGCGCGTTTGAACAGCAAGCATGGAATCAAATCCCTCTATCTGGAAGACATCCTCACGCAGTGCTTCACAATTTACGGCACAAAAGATGATGAGAATTCTCCATTTTTGTGTGCTCTGACACGCTCTTGATGATTCGTCAAAAGCGCCGTGATCAATGAAACGCTACGCTGGTCCAAAAAACATTCGCGTCGAAAACCGGGTTTCGTCGCAGACGGGGCGCGAACCTGCGCAAGATCGGGCATTCGGAGAGAATCAGTGTCGACGTGCGGGTGTGCTTTCGCTTTCTTGCTTACTCACGGTCTGGAATTCTCACCATCTCACATACTCGCCATCTCGTATTCTTGCTACCCGGATTTCCCGCCATCCGCTGCGTTAAACAGGAAGCAAAACACTGGCCGGAAACTGCTCTCTTGCATCATTTCATTGGCCATTCGTCGATCGTTTCGTAGACCGGGCCGGTGGACAAAGTCCTCGCATGCACAAGCGAAAATCGATGGACGGACCAGCCAAGCCGTATACCGGGCAAGTCAGCTTTAGACTTGCACTTTGCCTTTCTGATCAGCGTAACGTGGGGAATGAACGGTTTGTCATCAAAAAGTATGCGCGCATCCGACAGTGAATTGCGAAGTTGCGACACAAGCACATTGAGCGATGCCGGAACCCGTTCCGGTGCCAGCCAGCCGATCTGGCTTCGTTTCCAGCATCCTGCCCTGACCAGGTCAAGTTCAAAGCGCTGGGCGCGAAGCGATCCAATGATCTTGCGCAGCCCATCAATGCGGTCCGAAGACAGCGAACCGATAAACACTAACGTAAGGTGAATGTTGTCCTTCGCAACCGTGCGCCCACCGAACACGCTTTGCAGTTGCTGCGCGTAAGTGTGTAAAACCGTGCGCAGCCTGGGGTCCGGCCACAGCGCAAGAAAGAGCCGTTGTGACGATCGGCTCAAACGGGAATTGGAAACGACCTGGGCTGCATCAACAGAGCAATTGCCTTTGCGGCAATTCCTTCGCCACGGCCAGTAAAGCCGAGATTTTCCGTTGTCTTCGCCTTTACGCTGACCTTTGTTATGATAATTCCCAGGTCGCTTGCAATATTGGCGGCCATTTTCGGAATGTGCGGCGCCAATTTTGGTTGCTGCGCAATGACGGTCGAATCGATATTGCCAATGGTATATCCTGCCTGGCTAACTTTCGATCCGACTTCGCGCAATAGTGCGCGGCTATCTGCGCCTGCATAGCGCTCATCGCTGTCCGGAAAAAGTTGTCCGATATCGCCCATGGCGGCCGCGCCGAGCAATGCGTCGCAAATGGCATGCAGCAGAACATCGGCGTCGGAGTGACCCGACAGCCCTTTTTCGAACGGAATCTGCACGCCGCCAATGATCAGCGGCCTTCCCTCGACAAGGGCATGCGCATCAAATCCTTCACCTATCTTCATTGGTTGTCCCTCCGGGATTCCAGTATCGTCTGCGCCAGCCGCAGATCGCCAGCGTACGTCACTTTCAGGTTCTCGACTTCCGATTCAATCAAAAGCGGCTGATAACCCAATTGTTCGACGGCCGACGCGTCATCGGTAATTTCTTCGGAGTCGACTGCCGACAACGCCCGTTCGAGCAAGCCGCGACGAAACATCTGCGGCGTTTGCGCACCCCACAATCCGTGCCTTGATCGGGTCTCAATTACTCGATGATGCGTATCGGCCGACTTTATCGTGTCCGCAATCCGGCAAGCGAGCAAGCCTCCAACATCATCTTCACCAATTCCAGCAATGAGCCGGTCCAGCAGCGTGTTTGAAAGGCAGGGTCTGGCGGCATCATGAACCAGCACCCAGTCGTCCGGGCTGACCGCGTCGCCCATTGCCTTCAATCCTCTGGTGACGCTTTTTGACCGTGTCGCACCTCCAACTCGCACGACCTGCAGTTCAGACCCGAACTCACTCCAGTTGAATCGTTCAAACCAACTGTCTTCAGGCGCAACGACGACAAACACGGTAGCGATACGGGGGTGATTGATCAGGACCTCTATGGAATACGCCAGCATCGGTTTACCCAGTAGCGTCAGATACTGTTTGGGACATTCATCACCGACGCGCGACCCCGTGCCTGCCGCCGGTATCAGGGCGACACAACGCATCATACAATTCTCTTCACAGACATCCGACGGCATTATCAACGCCGAATGGCATCTACCGCAAGGTGCGGGGGGTTCTAAACTATAATCGGTGGCTTTCCGGCAAGATGAGCACACCACCTCTCATTCCCAGGCAGGGGCAACGCACACGTTTCCCGATGCCGCCTGGCTCCGGCAGCGCACTGTTGCTGTCGCGGCTTGCGACTGAGCGCCGACCGGTGCTCATTGTGACCAACGAAGCCGCCGACGCCCAGCGCCTGGTCGACGAACTGAGATTTTTCTCGCCGGCGCTACGGATACATTTGTTTCCCGACTGGGAAACCCTTCCCTACGACGCGTTCTCGCCGCACCAGGATCTGATATCAGAAAGGCTCGAAACGCTCTACCACATCGCTCGCTCCGAATGTGATGTGGTGGTCGTGCCGGTGACGACGATGCTCTACCGGCTACCGCCGACCGGGTTTCTGGCAAAGCATACTTTTTTCCTGAAACGTGGCGAGACCCTTGAAACAGAACGTTTTCGCGAGCAGCTAACACTGGCAAGTTATTCCCATGTCAGCCAGGTTGTATCTCCCGGTGAGTACAGCATTCGCGGTGGCGTTATCGATGTGTTCCCAATGGGCAGCGCCGTGCCATACCGGATCGACTTGTTCGATAACGACATCGACAGCATACGAACCTTCGACGTGGATACGCAACGCAGTATTTACAAAGTCAACGACGTTCGCTTGTTGCCGGCGCGCGAGTTCCCAACCGATGACGATGCGCGCAAACTTTTCCGGAGCCGGTTCCGCGAGATCATGGAAGGCACGCCCGCAAAAAGCCGCATTTACAAGGATGTTTCCCAGGGATTGGCACCTGCGGGCATTGAATACTATCTGCCGTTGTTCTTCAACGATACGGCCACCATGACCGACTACCTGCCGGCACAAACCTGGATATGCCTGCATGGTAACGTCGCTGAATCAATCCGAAAGTTTCAGGAGGAAACCGACTCGCGCTTTCGTCTGCTATCGGGGGATCCTGATCGACCGTTGCTTCGACCATCAATGCTGTTCCTGCGCGAAGACGAGTTTTTTTCCCGCCTGAAACCATTTGCACGACTGGAACTTATTGCGCAAGAAGACTGCGCCGAACGGATTGCGAGCGATCTGCCGGATGTCGCGGTAAACAGGCGTGCAGACGACGATCCGCTCAAGGCACTCAAAGCGCTCAGCCAATCCTATGGCGGCCGGGCACTGGTCATCGCTGACAGCCCCGGTCGGCGCGAAACGCTGCATTCATTGTTCAACGAATATGCGCTGCAACCGTCGATGGTCACTGACTGGCCAGCCTTCCAGCACAGCGCGGATGAACTTGCGCTAACTGTAGGGTCGCTGCATAGCGGGTTCATTGACGAAGTCGGCAATTACGCGCTCGTTACCGAAAATGAATTGTTTCCGACCCAGGCGCGCAACCGGACTTCGCGCGAGCGCCGGGTGTCATCAGAGAACATGCTGCGCGACCTGGCGGAAGTTAGCCCGGGAGATCCTGTCGTACACATGCAACACGGCGTTGGTCGATACACGGGCCTCACTACGATGGAACTCGGTGAGGGGCAAACCGAGTTCCTCACGCTCGAGTATCTGGGCGGAGACAAACTCTACGTTCCAGTGTCGCAGCTCGAAGTAATAAACCGCTACAGCGGCGGGCCTCCAGAGACAGCCCCTATCCACAAGCTCGGTAGCGGACAATGGGAAAAGGCCAAAAAACGCGCCGCAAAACAAGTGCGCGACACCGCCGCCGAGCTACTCAGCCTGTATGCGCTGCGCGCATCGCGAAAAGGCTACTCTTTCGGACTCGACGAGCACGACTATGCCGCCTTCAGCGACGCATTTCCGTTCGAGGAGACGGCAGATCAGGCGGCTGCAATCAAGGCCACGCTGAATGACCTGCAATCCAAAAAACCGATGGATCGCCTGATTTGCGGAGATGTCGGATTCGGAAAGACGGAGGTCGCGCTACGCGCCGCTTTCGTAACTGTTGCCGACAATCGTCAGGTTGCAGTGCTCGTGCCGACGACGTTGCTCGCCGAACAGCATTTTCAGACATTTTCCGATAGATTCGCGGACTGGCCGGTAAAGATCGCAGAATTGTCGCGCTTTCGCAACGCAAAGGAAACCTCAGCCACGATTGCAGGACTTGCCGATGGCAGCATCGATATTGTCATTGGCACGCACAAGTTGTTGAGCCGGGGCACGGAGTTCAAAAACCTCGGCCTTGTGATCATCGACGAAGAACACCGCTTCGGGGTACGCCAGAAGGAAAAACTGAAGGCGCTGCGCGCCGAAGTGGACGTTCTTACGCTAACCGCAACGCCTATTCCACGTACGCTCACAATGGCAATGGAAGGATTGCGCGAGTTTTCAATCATTGCGACAGCCCCGCAAAGACGGCTCGCCATCAAGACTTTCGTCTCCCGGATGGGCGATGGCCTGATACGTGAGGCGGTGCTGCGCGAACTCAAGCGCGGCGGCCAGATCTATTTTCTGCACAACGAGGTCAATACGATCGCACACATGCGTGACAAACTGGTCAAACTTGTACCGGAAGCACGCATTCGCATTGCCCATGGTCAATTGCACGAACGTGAGCTCGAACTTGTAATGAGGGATTTTTATCAGTCGCGCTTCAACCTGTTGTTATGTTCGACCATTATTGAAACCGGAATTGACGTTCCGTCAGCCAATACCATCATCATAAACCGTGCCGACAAGTTTGGCCTGGCGCAACTGCATCAGTTACGAGGCCGGGTCGGACGGTCGCATCATCAGGCGTACGCATACCTGCTCACCCCTGAAGAAGAGGCGTTGCGCGGCCAGGCGAAGAAACGCCTCGAGGCCATTCAGATGATGGAAGAACTCGGCTCCGGCTTTTTCCTGGCAATGCACGACCTCGAGATTCGAGGTGCAGGTGAGGTACTGGGCGACTCGCAGAGCGGCGAAATGCAGGAGGTCGGATTCCAGCTCTACGTGGACATGTTGAACAAGGCCGTACGTTCACTCAAGGACGGTCAACAAGTCGACCTGAATGAGCAAACGCGCGCCGGTGCCGAAGTCAATCTCCACACGCCCGCCCTGCTACCCGAAACCTACTGTGCCAACGTGCACCAACGACTCGTGATCTACAAGCGGCTCGCCAACTGCAACACCCAGGGCGAACTGGCGACAATGCAGGAAGAAATAATCGATCGCTTCGGCGCAATCTCCGATCCCGTCAAGGCATTGTTTGAAAGCCATCGCCTGCGCATCGCCAGCAAGCCACTCGGAATCATCCGCATCGACGCTAGCAGCGACGCAATCCTCGTGCAATTCGAACCGGAACCGCCGATCGACCCGATGAAGATCATAGACCTGGTCCAATCGCGAAACGACGCCCGATTCGCAGGATCCGATCGATTTCGCGTGCAACTGGATGCGGCAGACTTCAAAACCCGTGTCACCATTGCACAGGATTTGCTTCGCAAACTGAAATGAGAATTTGCGGCATGTCGGGACTCGACTTACATCGCCCGCTACGACATCCTGGTTATCCGATCGCGAACAAATCGAATCTCGCCGCATTGCCGATCCGGGCCTGGTGAGGTGATGGCAATGATGCTCGCGGTATACAATGCAGGTGAGCTCGTATAGCAACCGCACCCTGATCACAGTATTTATCATGCCAGGCATGAATCGCCTTCACACGATAATTCTAACGACGCAGGGAGAATAATTTCTTCACGGGGCCCGAAGAGCATTTCATCATGGGTCCAAGGACAGTGGCATCCAGTACCACAAATCTTCCTGAATGAAATATTGTGCTGAACACTAGATTGTCTTGAACAAATAGTATTTAACCAGGTAATGGCAAAACGAACACTCACGCACGCGACTCAACTTCTGTCGGACGTTGCAAAGTTCGCCGAATCAGATGCCGGGCGCGACAACAAGACTTTTCTTTCGGTACTTCGGTCCAATTTTCCTGGCCTTGATATTCACGTGTTCGAAACCAAGGGGCGCAGGATTACGCCAGTTGAGTCTCCCGTCGCTATTGAAAAGTTCGCCGATGAGATTGACGTAAACACCTGTCTTTCTGATCGGCATGAAGTGGAAATAGGATCGGGAAACAAGGCAACCTTACTGGTTCCGGTTCTGGTGAACAATTCGGCATCGATGCTCGTCGTTGCCAAACGCCGTCCTCGCTGGCGAGCCAACATGGAAGAATTCGTTACGCTGATTCGCGCGTACGGCAACATTTTGTCAGTCGTGCAGGCATCGGAGCGTGACACCCTGACCGGCCTGTTTAACCGGCGCATGCTCGACCGCAGGCTTCCGGAAATGATGTCCGGCTTGCGCAGCCCGAGACGCAGGACATCGGATCCGGTCAGTGCGCACGTTGCGATACTTGACATTGATCGTTTCAAGAAAATTAATGACAAGTATGGTCATCTTTACGGTGACGAAGTGTTGCTGCTCTTTGGCGGCTTGATGAAGCAGAGTTTCCGGTCTTCGGATATCCTGATTCGCTACGGCGGCGAAGAATTTGTCGTTGTGCTGACCGACACCACGCTCGCAAACTGCGAGATGGTACTCGACCGCTTTCGCGAGAAAGTCGAGAGTTACTGGTTTCCGAATATCGGTCACGTGACCATCAGCGTCGGCGCGACGCGAATCGGCAAACAGGTATTATCGGCTACGGTTCTCGATCAGACTGACCAGGCACTGTATTATGCGAAAGGTTCAGGACGTAACCGCGTTTGCATTTACGAGAACCTGGTCAAGTATGGGCGCATAAAAGTCCAGGTCGCGACAGACGATGCGCGAAAGCTGTTTGATGAAAAACGCCAACTGTCTACGCGCAGAAAGTCCCGTTCGCGCGACCGTCGTGCCAGCCGACCGGGGTCAGCCAGTTCACATTAGCAGCGCGTGCCAATCAGGCTGGTCTCAGCTGACTTTGTTGTTCGCCACCTTGTAGTTCGCCAGAGGGATCTGAATCCTGTCAGTCCCAGCGATTGTCGCGGACAAACACCTTGCCGTTCTCTATGCGAACGGGAAACGTTGACACGGCCTCCCATGCCGGCGGTGTCAACGCTTCGCCGGTCCTGACTGAAAAGCGGGCACCATGACGGGGACAAATAACTTCGTCGCCTTCTACGGGCGAACCGCTCAGGACTGCCCCATCGTGGGTACAGACGTCTTCAATCGCGAAGAACTCGCCATCGACATTGAATACGGCAACGAGAGTCCCATCGAGATCAACGGTCTCCCATTGGCCGGGAGAGATAGCGGCCGTATCTGCAACGACTGTCCAGTCACTCATATGATTCGCGACCTAGATCTCCGGCATTCAAACCGCGATAACGTCCAGTTCCGGATCGATGCGGCGCACCAGTCCGGTAATTCCGGCGAGCGTTCCTGAAATCGAACTCGGGCAACTGCCGCATGCGCCCTGGTAGTGGACCTTCAGGACATTGTCCTCCAGTCCCACAACATACAGATCTCCGCCGTCACCTTGAAGATAAGGGCGAACTTCCAGGTCAAGAACCTCGTTGATCTGAATCAGTTTGGCGCGATCGGTTTCAGACAGCGGTGACTCTTCCTCGGCGAGCCATTGCGCCGCCTGAGAAAACTCTTCTGACTGGCCAGCAGCAGCCGGCGCCTCGCGAATCGGCCCGGCGACGGTGCGCATCAACTGCTGCCAGTCGGCATGACCATCCTGCGTCACCGTCAACCAGTTATCCACATAAAAAACACTTGTTACGTGCTCCACTGCGAACAATTGCGACGCCAGCTCATCGTCTCTCGTCTCCTCAGCGCTTTCGTATGACCGTGCGACGCCATAGGTCAATGGTTCCTTGAGGATGAATTTGCGCGCGTTCGGGTTCGGCGTCATTTCCAGGTCTGCAATCTTCGGCATCTTTCAGTCTTGTCTAGTTGTTCTAGCTGGCATGCGAGTCATATCGGGGTGGCTGTCTTCCTTATGAGCCGGGTACGGGATCGTTGGCACCTTCGGTGGATACGCTGGATTCCGCATGAAGTGCTGCGTGCAACGTGTGCCACGGCAAAATTGCGCACTTGACCCTCGACGGCAGATCCTTGACGCCTTCGAAAACTTTCAGTCGCCCCAGATTATTCGGCTGCGACTCCTCCAGGGAACCAGTTGCCATTCCCCGGAATTCGTTAACCAGTTGCTCGGCTTCATCCACGCTCTTTCCTTTGACATTGGTCGTCATCATCGACGCAGAGGCTTTGCAAATTGCACAGCTCTCTCCCTCGACCGCAATGTCATCTACGCGGCTATCGGTCACATTTACGGTTAGCCAGATATGATCCCCGCACAGCGGATTCAGCCCCTCGGCCTGATGACTAGGCGCTTCAAGCCGCCCCCAGTTGCGCGGCTTCTTGTTGTGATCGAGTATGACTTCCTGATAGAGCTGTTTCGAGTGCATGACGTTGCTATTATTTAACGAAATCTGAATCAGCCGAATATTTGCTGCACGCGACGTATCGCACCCGCAAGCTGATCGACTTCTTCAGTAGTGTTGTACAGATATAGTGAAGCACGAACTGTTGCCGGAACTCCGAGTCGCTTCATGAGTGGCTGCGCGCAATGGTGTCCGGCGCGAACCGCGACGCCTTCGTCGTTGAGAATGGTGCCAACGTCATGCGCGTGCACGCCTTCGATGTTGAACGAGAGCACGCTTGCTTTATCGGAAGCGTTTCCGAATATCCGGACGCCGTCAATGCCTGACAGCGCATCGGTCGCATAGCCCAGAAGTTCATCTTCATAGGATGTTATTGCATCCATCCCAATCGACTCGAGATATTCTGCCGCCTCACCCAATCCGATCGCTGCCGCGATCGGCGGTGTGCCTGCTTCAAATTTATCGGGAATCGCAGCGTAAGTCGTCTTCTCAAAACTCACCGACAAAATCATGCTGCCACCACCTTCGTATGGCTGCATTTTCTCAAGCAGTTCAGCCTTTCCATAGAGGACGCCGATGCCGGTCGGACCGCACATCTTGTGCCCTGAAAATGCATAGAAATCGCAATCCAGATCCTGAACATCAACACGCATATGCGGCACGCCTTGCGCGCCATCCAGCAGCACAGGCGTTCCCTGCGCATGGGCCAACTCGATCATTTCCCTGACCGGATTAACCGTACCAAGCACATTCGATACGTGCGTGACGGCGACAAGCCTGGTACGAGAATTGAGCATTTTCTGATATTCGTCGAGTAGCAATTGCCCGGAGTCGTCCATCGGGATCACTCTGAGCGTAGCGCCTTTTTCTTCGCACAACATCTGCCACGGCACAATATTGGAGTGATGTTCCATCTGCGACACAATAATTTCATCTCCAGCGCCGACGAAAGCACGTCCGAACCCCTGCGCGACCAAATTTATCGTGTTAGTCGTGCCACGGGTAAATATGACTTCCCGATCTTCGGCCGCGTTAATGAATTTTTTCAACCTTGAGCGGGCCTGCTCGTATGCCGCCGTGGCCATTTCCGAAAGATAGTGCACACCGCGATGAATATTCGAGTGTTCAGACTCGTGGTAGCGGCTGAGACGATTAATAACTTGCGTCGGCACCTGTGCACTCGCACCGTTATCGAAGTACGCCAGATGCTTGCCATTGACGCGCACATCCAGA
Source organism: uncultured Burkholderiales bacterium (assembly GCA_951812315.1). Taxonomy (GTDB): domain Bacteria; phylum Pseudomonadota; class Gammaproteobacteria; order Burkholderiales; family Eutrophovitaceae; genus SG8-40. The sequence goes on along the minus strand of CATOSA010000006.1, from coordinate 272,512 downwards.
ATGGGGAAATCCGACCGGACGCGGGCAACGTCGAACCCCTGCCCGCTCGCCTGCGTATTTAACGCCTCATTCGCACCCATCAGACCTCCTTGCTACGCGTCTGTTCGAGAATCTGACTCTCAAGAACGGAGACCAGCGACCCGACAGGTATGCGGCTAATCACTTCTGCCGCGAACGCATAAGTGAGTAAATTGCGCGCGGCCGTCTCGGAGAGACCGCGGCTTTTCAGATAAAAAATCTCCTCGGCATCGACCTGGCCTACGGTCGCACCGTGCGCACATTTCACATCGTCAGCAAAAATTTCAAGCTGTGGTTTGGTATCAACACTCGCCCGCGGACTGAGCAACATGTTGCGGATTTGCTGTGACGAGTTGGTCTGCTGGGCGCCCTCTCTCACCAGGATCTTGCCGTTAAACACTGCATGCGCACCACCGCCCGAAATCGTCTTGTGAATTTGCCTGCTGTTCCCGTGGGCGAACGCATGATCGATGCTGGAATGCGTATCCGCCAATTGCCGCCCGGAAATCATCGTCATGCCATTCATTTCACAATCAATACCGACGCCGCGCTGATATACATTGAGATTGTGACGAGAGATCTTGCCGCCGGTAGCCACCGACCAGTTTCTGTATCGTGAATCCGCCTCCATGCGAATAGAGGTGTTCGCAATATGGAAAGCAGTTTCTGCCTCTCTTTGCACCTTGATGTGATTGACTTCGGCGTTCGGCGCGATGGAAATCTCACAAACAGAATTGGTAAGGTAAGCTGCGCCTCCGACCGCGACGTAGTCTTCAATCACGGTACACTGTGCGCCCGTTTCTGCGATGATCAGTATCCTCGGACTTGCAGCCATCTCGTGCCCGGTCGCAACATTGAGAATTTGTATCGGTGTTGCGCCTGATTCGCATCCGGCCGCCACATGCACAATAGCGGCTTCCCCGAAGTACGCCGAGTTGGCAGCGGCAAACAAATCATTCTCAAAATCCGCGATTGACGCCAGATGTTGCTCAATCGACTCGCGCATGACTTGCCATGCACCATCGGTCACGGCATCTTGAAGGCTCCCGACCATGACACCGTCACTGGCGCTAACGTTGGATTGGCTACGATCAAAGCGGCCATCGACGAAAACGAGCTGCACCGCTGCCTCGGGAAAACAGAGGGTCTTGAGCACCGCCGGATCAACACTGGCGCTTGGTGCGTTCGGTTTGAGCTTCAATCGGTAGAGTGGCGACAGGTCCGTGAAGCGCCAATCCTCATCGCGCGTCGTCGGAACGGACAGCGACAGCGCCCGCTCAAGAGCGTTGGCGCGGCGCTTCTTGAGCGCCATATCCTGCTTGTCCTGTTCGTTCGCAACGCTTAGGGCGCGCTGCTCGCGGTTGGTCTTTTCCAGATTCAGGACGCTTTCAACATTGGCAGCGCTGGCCGCGAGCAATGACTCAAGAAAGCTGGAGGTGGTTTCGGCCGTGCTCATGCGGCCCTCGCCCTGTATTCCTCTGCCACCCATTCGTATCCGCGGCTTTCCAGTTCGAGCGCAAGCGATTTGTCGCCAGTTTTGATAATCCGGCCATTTTCCATGACATGCACATAGTCCGGCTCGATGTAATTGAGAAGCCGCTGATAGTGAGTCACCAGAACAATTGCGTCCTCCGACGTGTGTAGCTGATTAACCCCGTTTGCAACAATGCGCAACGCATCGATGTCCAGCCCCGAGTCGGTTTCGTCAAGTATCGACAAACGCGGTTCCAGAATCGCCATCTGCAGAATCTCGTTGCGTTTCTTCTCGCCGCCGGAAAAGCCGGCATTCAGACTGCGCTCGAGGAAATCCGGATCCATATCAAGTAGCTTCATCTTTTCACGTATGAAATCATCAAACTCGAGCGGATCGAGCTCGTCTCTTCCACGGGCGGCACCAACGGTGTTGTAAGCGAGTCGCATGAATGCGCTGTTGGTGACGCCTGGCACTTCCACCGGATACTGAAAACCAAGAAAAACCCCGGCACGTGCCCTGTCTTCCGGCTCCAGTTCAAGAAGATTTGTGCCGTCGAACTTGACCTCTCCACCGGTCACGTCGTAGGCCGGATGGCCAGACAAGACTTTCGCGAATGTACTCTTTCCCGATCCGTTTGGGCCCATAACTGCGTGTACTTCGCCAGCACGAACAGTCAAATCGACGCCGTGAAGAATGTCGTGCTCTCCGACATTTGCAGTCAGGCCATTTACTTCCAGCAATGTCGGGGCATTACTATTAATCATCCAACACTTCCCTCCAGCTTCAAGCCGAGAAGCTTGGTCGCTTCTACCGCAAACTCCATCGGCAAGTGAATAAACACATCGCGCGCAAAGCCGTTGATGATCATCGACACGGCTTCTTCCGTGTCGACACCACGGCTCGCAAAATAGAACAGTTGGTCCTCTCCAATCTTGGACGTACTCGCCTCATGCTCGACAGTCGCGCTCTTGTTCGCGACCTGAAGATAGGGGAACGTATGCGCACCACAGCGGTCGCCGATCAGCATGGAATCGCATTGCGAATAATTTCTCGCCCCTTCGGCCTTGGCACCAATCTTTACCAGGCCGCGGTAACTGTTGTTGGATTGGCCAGCCGATATTCCCTTGCTGATGATGCGGCTGCGCGTATTATTGCCGATGTGCAGCATCTTCGTTCCGGTGTCGGCTTGCTGGTGGTGATTGGTCAACGCAACAGAGTAAAACTCGCCGACGGAATTGTCGCCGAGCAGAACGCACGACGGATATTTCCAGGTAATTGCCGATCCGGTCTCCACCTGCGTCCAGGATATTTTTGAATTGACACCTTTGCAAAGCCCTCGCTTGGTCACGAAGTTGTATATGCCGCCACGTCCTTCTTCGTCACCCGCGTACCAGTTCTGAACCGTGGAATACTTGATCTCCGCGTCATCGAGCGTGACCAACTCGACCACCGCCGCATGCAGCTGATTGGTATCAAATTGCGGCGCTGTACAGCCTTCCAGATAGGAAACATGGGCGCCTTCCTCGGCAACGATCAAGGTCCGTTCAAACTGCCCCGATTCCTCGGTGTTAATGCGGAAGTAGGTCGACAATTCCATCGGGCATTTCACGCCCTTCGGTATGAAGCAAAAAGAACCGTCGGTGAATACCGCCGAATTGAGCGCCGCATAGAAATTGTCCGTGTGCGGCACCACACTGCCGAGATACTTGCGAATCAGTTCCGGATGATCACGAACTGCCTCCGAGAAAGAGCAAAAGATCACGCCAACTTTGGCCAGCTTCTCCTTGTACGTCGTGGTTACCGAAACGCTGTCAAAAATAACATCCACCGCGACACCTGCCAGTGCAGCACGTTCATGCATCGGCACGCCAAGTTTCTCGAATGTACGCAGCAGTTCCGGGTCGACTTCGTCCATTGACTTCTTGGTCGCCTTCGGTTTCGGCGCCGAGTAGTAGACGATGTCCTGAAAATCAATCTTCGGGTATTTGACGTTGGGCCAGGCCGGCTCGGTCATTGTCTGCCAGTGCTGAAACGCCTTGAGTCTGAACTCGAGCAACCACTCGGGCTCGTTCTTCTTGGCCGATATTGTGCAGATAACGTCTTCGTTGAGACCTTTCGCAACAGTATCCGCTTCAATTTCAGTATGAAAGCCGTGCTTGTATGGTTGGTTAACCAGATTCTGAATGACCGCGCTCATACCGTCTCCTCGGGGACTTTTGAGTCAGTGGAATCGACCGTGAAGCTTTCCCCGCAACCACAAGTCGCAATTGCTTTGGGGTTATCGACCTTGAACATCTCATTCAGCCCATTGCGTTCGAAATCGAGTGTCGAGCCATCCAGAAATGCGAGGTCGAGGCGGCGCACGACAACCTTGACGCCATTGGACTCAAATGCTGCATCGTCATCGCCGACCTCGGTCGCGTAGTCAAAGGTATAGGTCAGGCCCGAACAACCAACCGTTTTCACGCCCAGGCGCAATCCCAGACCACCTTTCGCCTCAATCGCCCGGCCTATGTGCCGCGCCGCATTCTCTGTTACATGAATCGTCATACGTTTACTCCTAGACCGCGACCGCGGCCAGCCGGCTCAACCGGCCAACCACATTCGCCACTGCTATCAGAAATTCTTCGACTTGCTGCAAAGTGTTATCGGCACCGAAACTCAAACGAACTGCACCTCGTGCGAGATCGGGGTCCACGCCCATTGCCAGCAGGGTGGCACTGGGCTCGGTACTTGTGCTCGAACATGCAGCACCGCTCGCCATGGCAAAACCGCATTTGTTAAGTTCGATGACAAGCGATTCTCCATCGATATTCTTGAATGCGAAGTAGGTCGTATTCGGGATACGCGGCGCGCGCGATCCAAAGATTGTTGCTCCGCACTCGGCCAGCCCCCTCTCAACGGCTGCGCGCAAAGCGGCCGTATGATCACTGAGCGTAGCCATTCTCGACCCGGCTAGTTCGCAAGCGGCGCCGAACCCGACGATTGCCGGTACGTTCTCGGTGCCGGATCTGAGCCCGCCTTCATGACCACCACCGTCAATAAGAGGTTTGATCGGCAATCGCTTGTGCACCACGAGCGCACCAGCGCCTTTGGGTCCGTACATCTTGTGTGCCGAAAGGGTCATCGCATGCACGCCCAGCGCCTCGAAATCAACAGGGACTTTTCCTGCGCATTGCACCGCGTCGGTATGCATCCATGCGCGCGCCGTACGCGCATACTCGGCCACCTGTGCGACCGGCTGCAGTACTCCCGTCTCATTGTTGGCAAGCATCACCGATACCATTCCCGTGGGTGCACTCACTGCATGCTCTACGTCTTCAAGATTGACCGTCCCGTTCGCATCGACATTCAGTTTGCGTACCTTCCAACCCGTTCGCGCGAGAGAGGCCGCCGGTTTCATCACGCATGGATGCTCGATCGCCGATATGGCAATTTGTGACGGCTTCAGATACGCCGCTATGCCCTTGACGAACATATTGTTTGCCTCGGTGCCGCCGGATACGAATACGACCTGTGCCGGCTGCACACTAACCAGCGCAGCAACCTGTTCGCGCGCCATATTCACGGCCCGGCGCGCACGGGTGCCTGAATCGTGCCTGCTTGACGCGTTACCGTACTGATCACGAAGATACGGCATCATCGCCTGCAACACATGATCGTCGATCGGCGTCGTTGCGTCATGGTCGAAATAGGTGCTCATTGATAAATATCTACAAGAAACATCGTGCGAACATCCGCCTGCTCAGGCCGATGCGGGTGTCGCTCGCCGCTCTGCTGTACGCCGGTCGACCAGTTCAACCACTGAAAGTCGCGATGGCTGGCCCTTTGACTTGTCGACCAGTTCAGACAACATCACCGATCCGAGGTATTCGAAAATGTGGCGATTCAAATCCATCCACAAGTCGTGCGTAATGCATTTTTGCTCGTCGTGGCAATTCTCCTTGCCGCCACACTGTGTCGCATCAATCGGTTCATCTACAGCCAGAATGATTTCACCGACAGAAATGTCGGAAGCCGGCTTGGCCAACAGGTAACCGCCGCCCGGACCGCGCACGCTGGTCACAAGTGAACTGCGCCGCAGCTTGCCGAACAGTTGCTCGAGATAAGAAAGCGATATCCGCTGGCGCTCGCTGATTCCGCCGAGCGTTACCGGCGCCGCGCCGCCGCTCATCCCCAAATCAACCATTGCTGTTACGGCAAACCGCCCTTTAGTCGTCAGTCGCATAGCGCACCTCTCACAACCAATTGATTTAAATACATTAAAATGGATTCGTCAATACCAGACTATTGCAGTCAAGTATATTAGTTCCCGACAAATTCAGTCAACAATTTTATTCAGGTATTCCGGGTCGAATTTGTCAGCGGTTGCTCTTTCATCTTCGACTTTCACGCCAAGCTTCTCCAGCTCCTCGAGGATGTAAGCGATACAACCATCAATGTGGGCGGTATGGTCCACGATCCCATGTATCGCCTTGACGACTGGATCGTTCATGTCGGCGCTGATTGCATAGGCAGAAAATCCCATGCGTTCAGCCGCCTGCTCTCTGGCGACCTTGGATTCCTCGTCCAGGATTCGCGCCGGAATACCGACGGCGGTGGATCCGGTCGGGAGATCTCTGACCACAACGGCGTTTGAACCAACCCTGGCGCCGTCACCTAATGCAATCGGCCCAAGGACTTTCGCGCCGGCACCGATAACCACCCCGTTGCCGAGCGTTGGATGCCGCTTGCCTTTGCTCCATGAGGTACCACCAAGCGTAACTCCATGATAGAGCGTGCAATCATCACCAATCACCGATGTTTCACCGATCACTACGCCCATCCCATGATCGATAAAAAAGCGCCAGCCTATGGTCGCACCCGGATGAATTTCAATGCCGGTTATCCAGCGACCGAAATGAGATAGCAAACGCGCAAGCCACTTGAGCCCCGATTGCCATAATCGGTGCGACACCCGGTGAAACAAGATCGCATGAAATCCGGGATAACAGGTGACCACTTCCCAAGTCGAGCGCGCAGCAGGGTCCCTGTCAAACACGACACGAATATCTTCCCGGAGCTCATCAAGCATCTCGAATCTCCCAATACCGCATTTCGAAAAGCGGCAATTCTACTGAGCTTTGTCCTGCATTGCGCTGAGAATTCCGCGCAGAATGTTGACTTCCTCTTTCTCGAGACGGCTGCGAGCGAAAAGACGGCGCATGCGCTGCATCAGTCGCCCGGGTTGTTCCGGATTGAGAAATCCAGTGGCATGCAGCGTACGCTCCAGGTGTTCGTAGAAATGTTCCACCTCTTCGTGCGTTGCAAGATTCACCGGATCAGCGGCAGGTGGGCTGCCCGAAGTATTCGAGGCCATACGAAGTTCGTACGCGAACACCTGCACTGCCTGTGCAAGATTCAGGGACGCATAAGTGGTGCTCGCGGGAATCGTCGCGATCAGACCGCACTTGTTAACCTCGGCAACCGTCAAGCCGGTACGTTCGGTGCCAAATACCAGCGCAACATCGCCCCTGCGTGACTCCGAAACCAGCCTGAGACTCGCCGTTCGGCAATCTACCACTTCGTGACTGAGGTCGCGATTGCGAGCCGTCGACGCGACCGCCAGCACCGTGCCGGCGAGCGCTTGCTCAAGCGTCTTGCACACCACCGCACTATTCAGAATATCCAGCGCGCCCGCAGCCAGTGCACGCGCGTCGGCATGCGGAAATGTCTTCGGCTCGACAAGGTACAGATGCGAAAGCCCCATTGTTCTCATTGCTCGCGCTGCCGCACCGATATTGCCCGGATGGCTGGTATGCAACAGAACAATTCGCACCCGCTCCAAATTAGCCGTGTCGTTCATTACGTGACGCTCAAGTCAGAAATAACCTGCAAACGAAATCACATTCAATCTGATTGACATTCATATAAAATCGCGGCTTCGTTCTTTGACAACCCTAGGTCACATGCATCCGACGTTGAATTTCGCGGTGAAGGCCGCTCGCCGCGCCGGCGCGATAATCAATCGCGCGTCCGACAATCTTGACGCACTCACGGTGCGCCATAAGAGTCTCAATGACTTGGTATCCGAAGTCGATCGTGCGGCCGAGGACGCCATTATTGAAACGCTCAAAAGCGTCTACCCGGACCACGCGATCTTAGCAGAGGAAAGCGGCGCCTCAGGAGATTCAGAGTATGTCTGGATCATCGATCCGCTCGACGGTACGACCAACTTTTTACACGGCTTCCCTGTCTATGCCGTATCAATCGCGTTGGCACACAAGGGACGAATTCAGCACGGCGTAGTTTACGATCCGGTGCACAATGACTTGTACACCGCATCCAGAGGCAGTGGCGCTTTTCTGAACGATCGTCGCCTGCGGGTATCCAAACGCGACAAGCTGATCGATTGTCTCATTGGCACCGGTTTTCCGTTTCGTGTATCCGCTGAGATCGACGCTTATACCGCGATGTTCAAAGACCTCACGACGAAGACCGCAGGCATCCGACGCCCAGGCGCGGCGGCACTCGACCTGGCAAGCGTCGCCGCAGGCCGCCTCGACGGATTCTGGGAAATCGGCCTGTCACCATGGGATATGGCGGCTGGCACTCTGTTGATCTCCGAAGCCGGTGGACTGGTCGGAGATCTGCAAGGCGAGTCGAGCTACATGGAATCCGGCAGCATCATGGCAGGCAACCCGAAAATATTCGCCCAGTTGCTGCAAGTATTGCAACCGCACCTCACGGCCAAAATGAAAAGCGGCACAAACCGCCCTGCTGCGGGTTTACGCTAACCCATGAATCTGTTGTTCGCGATGACCCGCCGAAGCGATAAACATACGCAGGCCTCGGCCAAACGCGGCACAACATCGGCCCACACACCGATGATGCAACAGTATCTTCGCATAAAGGCCGAGCACACCGACAAGTTGCTGCTTTACCGGATGGGCGACTTCTACGAACTGTTTTATGACGATGCGGTTCGTGCCGCGAAGTTGCTGGACATTACGTTGACATCTCGTGGCTCGTCGGGCGGCACGCCCATTCGCATGGCGGGCGTGCCGTACCACGCGGCCGAGCAATATCTGGCGAAGCTGGTACGGCTGGGCGAATCGGTGGCAATTTGCGAACAGATTGGAGACACGGCAACGGCAAAAGGGCCGGTTGAACGCAAAGTGGTCCGCATCGTCACACCGGGCACACTCACCGACGCCGCACTACTTGACGACAAACGCGAGAATATCCTGGCATCCTTAGTTGTAGAAAATAGTACGCTCGGACTCGCATGGCTGTCGCTGGCGAGCGGAAATTTCCGGATAAAGGAAACCGGAATAGATGGCCTGTCGACAGAACTCCTCAGACTGCAGCCGGCAGAGCTGCTGGTAGCCGACGACTCAGCATTTGAGTTGCCCGATAATCTTCAAATTCAGGTAAAGCACCTCCCTGATTGGCGTTTCGACGAGGATGGAGCAACACGGTTATTGACGAAACAATTCCAGACCCGCGATCTCGACGGCTTTGGTTGCCAGCACATGGGCCCGGCAATTTCAGCTGCCGGCGCGCTCCTCGATTATGCACAGTCCACACAGGGAGGAACCGCCATCTCTCACGTGCGAAGTCTGCAGGTCGAGTCCGATGACGAGTTTCTGCAACTGGATGCTGCCACGCGCCGCAATCTCGAGATCAGCGAAACGCTGCGCGGTGAATCGTCTCCCACGTTGCTGTCGCTTTTCGACACCTGTGCAACCAGCATGGGTAGTCGCTGGTTGCGGCACGCGCTACACCATCCCCTGCGCGACCGTGCGCGCCTTTCTGCACGGTTGGAATCGGTTGACTGGCTTGGCACAAGAAACCCTAACTCTCCCAGTGACCGGCTACACGCTGTTCTTTCACAATTTTCCGATGTTGAACGCATCAGCACTCGCATCGCATTGCGCAGTGCGCGTCCGCGTGATCTGTCAGGCCTGCGCAACACGCTCGCCAAACTCCCCGATGTAGGTAGTGTTCTGAGTGGCACTGTCGCGCCGCTTCTGCAACACCTCTCGGCACAGCTGGCGCCCTGCCCGGAAGTCCTGGATTTGCTCGAATCGGCAATTCATGCCGAGCCAGCCAATGTTCTGACGGACGGTGGAGTTGTCAACGACGGCTACGATTCCGAACTGGATGATTTGCGCGCGATCCGAAAGGACAGCGGCGATTTTCTTCTCGCACTGGAACTCAAAGAACGCGAGCGAACCGGGATTCAGAATCTGAAAGTCGAATACAACCGCGTTCACGGGTTCTATATTGAAGTAAGCCGGACACAGTCTGAGAAAGTACCGGATGAATATCGACGCCGCCAGACGCTGAAGAATGCCGAACGCTACATCACACCGGAACTCAAGGCGTTCGAGGACAAGGCGCTGTCTGCAAAAGATCGCGCACTCAAGCGAGAAAAATTTCTCTACGAACAGTTGCTGGAAATACTTGACGCACATCTGCCAAGACTGCAGTCCATTGCGACTGCTGCAGCCGAACTCGACGGACTGATCGCTTTCGCGCGCATTGCCGCCGAAGATGGTTACGCGCGGCCTTCCTTCAGCGACGATGAGATCGTCGAAATCGAATCGGGGCGGCATGCCGTCGTAGAACGGCAAACCGATGAATTTATCGGAAACGATGCGTCGCTCGGCCCGCGACGCCGCCTGTTACTAGTGACCGGCCCGAATATGGGCGGGAAATCCACGTACATGCGCCAGGTCGCGCTGATTGTCCTGCTCGCCCATGTTGGCAGTTTTGTGCCAGCCAGGCGCGCAACGATCGGCCCGGTGGACAGACTGTTTACCCGAATCGGTGCATCAGACAACCTTGCCGGTGGGCAGTCAACATTCATGGTGGAAATGTCCGAAGCAGCAAATATCCTGCACAACGCCAGCCGACAAAGCCTGGTCATTATGGACGAGATCGGTCGCGGCACATCCACGTTTGACGGACTTGCGCTGGCAATTGCAATTGCTCGCCACCTGATTGAGCACAATCAGAGTTATACCCTGTTCGCGACGCACTATTTCGAATTGACGCGACTGGAAGAAGAATATCCGGACGTGGCCAACGTGCATGTCTCTGCGGTCGAACACAAGGACCGCATCGTCTTCCTGCACACTGTTGAACAAGGCCCGGCTTCTCGCAGCTATGGCATTCAGGTCGCGCGGCTGGCCGGCGTCCCGCAGCCAGTCATTGGAAATGCAAAAAAACAACTGGCAAAACTTGAAGAGGACGCAGCGGCGCGCAGCCCTCAGCGCGACTTGTTCAGCGAAGCGAAACCTGCGCCGGCCAAAAGGCACCCGACTCTGGACTTCCTCGATTCCATCGAGCCCGATTCGATGGCGCCAAGGGAAGCGCTGGAAGCACTTTACCGCCTGAAACAACAGCTACGAGAAGAGCCCGGTACAGACTGACGATGCAAATTGCCCGGGCCAGCACCGCAATTTGACGTCCAGATATGCGTTTCTACCAACACAAGCGGCGCTGAAGCTCAAAACTTGATGGAAAAACGACGGAGTTCACCTAGGCAGCGTTTCTGATGAGCCTCCGGATTCCGCGGTCTTCGGCAGGTTGAAACCCGCCTTGCAAAGTCCAGCCCGCCATCGAGGTGTCGCGGAAATTTGCGCAAGCGACTGCACCCTGGCGAGGTCCCCCACAGAAAAATCCGGCCACAAATCAGAAAGCGCGTCGCACGCCTCTTGTGCTTCCTCGTTGCGACCCAGGCTGGCCAACGCTGAGGCGAGCGAGAGGTAACAGTGGAAGCTCGTATTCGGGCGCCGGCACGCGCGTAGTGCATCCGAAACAGCTTCTTCATGTTCACCCAACTCGATCTTGACGGTGGCGCGGGCATTTTCCATTGTCCAAAAGAATCGGCGCATGAGGTGACAGCCGGATCGCGACATCAAGGGATGCGAGCGCGTCCTGATTGCGCCCCGCATTCAACAGAGCAACCAAGCCCCAGATGGCCGGGCGCGAAATTCGGATTGAGTTCCAACGAGGTTTCGAGAGATGCTATGGCGGCCTCTACATTTCCTGCTGCACAAAGACCACGACCCAGTCCAAAATGTGCCATCGGATCCTTGCCGTCCCGCGCGACGGCTGCGCGACCCGCAACCACCGCTTCAGCGCACGCCAGTTCAGGATCATTCGCAAATCCGAGATTAAAATCAAGAAACCATACGTACCGCCTGCACTCCGAGCGGTGCCGCAAATAGCGGGTCGTCCGCAGCTGCAAGGCTGAGCAAACGGTGGGCATCCCGATTACCATCCGCGGTAAACCGGTACATTTGATTCAGGCCAAGTTGATACAGCCCCCACGCCTTGAGGCTGTCAGGCGGGCGCCGAACGGCACGCTCCCGCTCAGCCGCACTCAATTCCGGCTCGATCGCACCGGCAATCATGTCAATGATCTCGTCTTGCAGCGCGAACATGTTTTCCAGCTCTCGATCAAAATGGTTCGCCCAAAGATGGTAGCCGGTGCTCGCATCTATCAATTGGGCGGAAATGCGGATTCGATTTCCGGCACGTCGCACGCTACCTTCCAAAACGTAACGAACGCCCATCTCAAGCCCCACCTGTTTGACATCCACGGCGCGACCCTTGTAGGTGAAACTCGAATTTCGCGCGGTAACAAACAGCCAACGAATGCGGGATAGCGCGGTAATCAGGTCCTCGACGATACCGTCAGCGAAATAGCCCTGCTCAGTTTCATCGCCAATATTTGTGAACGGGAGAACCGCAATCGACGGTTTATCCGGTAGCGCCAGCGGAGCTTGGCGTTCGGGAACTCGTTCTTCGCGTCTTGGGCTGGTGTCGAAACGGGTTACATAGCTTCCAGGCGGCAACGTGATATGGACAGGATCGCCACGTCCGGGCCCCAGAAAATACTCCTGTAGCCGGTGGCGCAGGCGGCTTGCCTCCACCCGCACCACGGCATTGGTATTGGGATCAAACGAGGTGTCTCGACCAAATACGTCGACCGCAATGGCATATTCTTTGAGTCGGACTGCATTCCCGGCGAGGGTCTCGGACACTACAAATTGGAGAAACTCCGCCATACGGGGCGATCTCTTGAAACCATCGCTCAATAAAACGCGCTCCAGTTGGTCACGAACAGCAACCGGGGAAACCGATGAATCGCCTTGCACGGATGGTTTGTCGGGCTTAGCCACAAGATCCCTCTGTAAAAACCCTGTGTCCCGCATCCGATCGTGCAACGTCGCCTATTCAAGGCCGTTTTCACGACAGCATGCGAAGCATTTCGCGCCATTGTAAGCGCTGGCCGAGGTTACAAACAGTTACAAACTTCTACGGTCTCGGTCGCGAGCCTAAGCTCATACATCGGGCAATCATGTTCTGAAGCTTGCCGTACTCGGCATTGTCCGCCGACATTGCTCAACATACCACCAACTGAGAGGATGCCATGAACAAGACACTGGAAATATTGCTGGCAGGTTGTTGTCTGGCCATCGTGTCGGCTGTTGCCGGCGCGCAAGGTCTTCCGAAAAGTGGCAGCATAAGCTGGCATACGGGATGGAAGAACGTGGGCGAGACCTTGAGTGCGGCGGATGGTCACCTGCAAGGACACGGCAGCGCTGTCGGAACAGCCTTCAACGACGACGGTAGCGGGCCGCTCCACCTGGGACCTGCGGAATGCGTCTACACGTTTCTTTCACTGGATGACGCAGCACCGAGCAAGGGTTATTGTGCGTTCGGTGATCCAGACGGAGATCGTATCTTCATGGACTGGTTCGGCGAAGGAAATTCAGGTACCAACGTCATCGTCGGCGGAACTGGAAAATACCTTGGCATAACCGGAAGCGGACCGTGGACCGGGTCAGGACCAACAGGTAGCAATGGCGGTTGGGTGACATTTCAGCGGCTCGATTACAAGCTACCATAGTGGGACGGTTGACCCTGGCTCGGCACATGTCCGTCGTGGCAGACCCGCAGGACCAGGAAATGACCGACGCAGACAACCTTGTGTCGGTCATTTCCCGCCGCCATGATCCGCTTGGCGCCTGACGACACGATTCGAAGCTGAATACGCCAGGCCAGGGTTGCCGCTCGCGATCGACCTACTTTGCGAATACTGGAAAAGACCTTTGCAGCAATCCACCGGCATTCAGAATTGTTGCACCAACAGTACATCTGGCCGCGAACACGGTACTGACAAGTCCGCGGCAATGAGTCACTACACGCCCTACTCTCTCCGCGCAGTCTTACCCGTCTGTTGCTGTCGTTGTTGCGCAATTTGCTGAGCAAGCTGATACACCGCCATCGCGTAGTTTTTGCTGCGGTTGTATCGCGTGATCACATAGAAATTCTTTAACGATATCCAGTATTGCGGGCCATCCTCATCTTCCAGAACGAAGAACCCGCCACTCGTGTTGTCCGCCACGGTCCCTTCCGGCTCTACGCCGCGAGAGCGAAATTGACTCATCGTCAAAGATGGTTTCACGCCCAAACTCTCCAGATTCTCTACCGAATCTGTCGATACGTTTGCGGGCACGACAACTTGCCCGTCTGCTTTCCAGCCGAATCTGCTCAGATAGTTGCCTACGCTTCCAACCGCGTCTGAAACACTGTTCCACAGATCGACCCGGCCATCTCCGTCAAAGTCGACGGCATATTCGCGATAACTGGAAGGAATGAACTGGGGAATGCCCATAGCACCAGCGAAAGAACCTTTTATTTCGAGCGGCGCAAAGTCGTTCTCCCGCGTCAATAGCAAGAAGTGCTCGAGCTGTCCACGAAAAAACTTAGAGCGGCGCGGCACTTCGAAGCCAAGCGTATACAGCGCGTCGGCGACCTGAAAACGGCCGGTACGCTTGCCATAAAAAGATTCAATGCCAATGATTGATGTGATGACTTCCTCAGGCACGCCATACTTGGCGCGAGCCCGCTCGAGTAGTTCGGCATGCTTCTCCCAGAAAGCAACACCGCCATCAACGCGCGACGAGGTTACATACAGATTGCGAAAAAAATGCCAGGGCTTTGACGTAGCCGGCGTGTTAAACGCCTTTATGATGGTTTCGTTGGGTTTGAACTGCGCCATCATATTGCGTAGCTCGGCGGCATCAAAGCCGTGCTCACGCTCCATGCGCTGTACCCATTCCTCCACCTCTGGTTTGACGTCTGCGGATAGTGCCGCCTGTGCAAATATAGCTGCAGCCAGTGCCAGTCCAATACCGCAAAACGACATGAGTCTGTCTACACGTCTTCGAATTGGGTGGCTGCGGACCTTGTCCCCAGATATCGCGTCTTCACCTGCCGCGTATTTGCCTGTCATGTCTTTGCGATTCGTGCGCCTTCGTGCCAATGCGTCATCAAGCAAGCACGTTTCGAGCAATGCACTGTTCATCAAACCTCCTCTTTGCAATAAACCAGTCTCTGGCTGACAAGGCCGCAAAAACATGTCAAGGAACGCGACGGTTGATCAGCACCTCAATACCGCTCGATCCCGGTCCAACCGGATCGCTGAACCCTTCAAGGTCGCCGCTGGTGCGTCCCGCAGTGCCTGATCCGGAGACCCGCGCACCGACCACAAGCTGCTGAAAGTCCGAAATTCTCTTGTCGGGAACCATTGCCATGCTGTCATCCAGAAGAAAGTCATAGGGCAGGTCTTCAACTTTGACACGCGCAACCGCCAATGGCATGCGTGGTCCATCTGCAGCGCGTACAAAAATAAATACCGTGTCTCCAGCGTCCGCACTGGTAGTCATCTGCGGTGACAAGCTGACAACGCCACGTATCGATGCAGGAGTCGCAATTGCGCCTTTTTCTTCATTCAGTTTTGCCTGTGCGTTTGCAATGCCGGACATCAGGGCTGATGACAGGTCCGCATCGTCGCCGCTCAACAACAACAAGCGCTGCCAGTAGTCAATCGCAAGCTGGTACTCGCCGCGTCCGAATGCGGCGCCACCACCAAGCGCCAGCGCTTTGGGATGTTCCGGATCCAGTTCGAGGGCCCGCCCGAGCATGCGTGTCGGTTCGCCGCCGAGATTTCCCTGCGCCGCAAGTCCCATTGCTTCAGCGTAATTCGTGAGAATATCCGGGTTGTCAGGTTCAAGTGTGGCGGCCTGTTGCCAGGCCAGCTCCGATTCAGGATAGCGCTGCAATACCATGTATGAACGCCCCAGCATCGCCCATCCTTCGACGTCCCCCAGCTCTTCTTCCAGACGTTGCGCCAGCTGACGCACCATCGACTCCACCTTCTCGGGCGTAATCGCGGCCGATTGCGCCTGCACATATCTTTCCACATCAAGACCGTCGACACTGCCCAGGTAAAAATACAACAGCACTGCCACCACTGGTACAAATACGCCGACCAACACAGGTGCTCGCCACCCGCTTATTGTTGTCGAACTTGTTGACGCGCTCGTTTGTTGCGACTCTTCAAGCACGCGGCGCTCAAGGTCGGTACGGGCACTCTCGTATTGATCGGCCGACAATGTTCCGTTGTGCAAATCAGCGTCGATTTCCGATAGTTGATCCCGCAACAATTGCAGATTGGCGTCGCCACGCTCTATTACGTTGCCGGCGTCATTCTTCCGCAACAACGGATACAGAAGTATTGCTAACGCAATCGCTACGAGCACCACCGCAACCAGGCCAAACGCCAGGGTCATTGATCGCTGTTCCGTGCTTCGGCGAGCAAAGCGCGTGCCCGTTCCCGTTCGTCTTCGGACAAGGTCGGATCAGTAACGATTCGCCTGCGCTGCTTCAGGTACATCGAGAGCAACATAGCGCCAATCAGCAGCAGCGCAAACGGACCAACCCAAAGAACAACGGTCGTCGCCTGCAGGGGCGGGTCATAGAGAATGAAATCGCCGTAGCTCGCCACCATGTATGCGCGAATCTGCGCATCGGTCTTTCCATCCTGAATCATTTCGCGGACCTGTTTGCGAAGATCTTTTGCGAGGACCGCATTCGAATCAGACAATGATTGATTCTGGCAAACGAGGCAGCGAAGCTCTTCGCTCAGTCGCATGACCCGTTTCTCCAGCTCCGGATTTTCGGCAACAGGTGGCGCCTCCTCAGCGAACAAGGAAGGCGCTGACAAGGCTAGCAAAGACATTGCGATCACTAATCCTGATGAAATCCGCATCACGTTTGCAGCTTTCTTACCAGCGGTAGTATCTCTTCATTGAGAATATGCGGCGTTAACGGACCTATGTGTTTGAACCGGATGACGCCAAGCTTGTCGATGACAAAGGTCTCTGGCACACCATACACGCCGTACTCGATTCCGGTCCGCCCCTCGGCGTCGACAACAATACCGGCATACGGATCGCCGTGCCTGCCCAGCCACTCAAGTGCGGCTGAACGCTGGTCCTTGTAGTTCAATCCATACACTGGCACGAGGTTGCGCCGTGTCAGATCGACAAGATAGGGATGCTCTTCGAGACATGGCGTACACCATGACGCAAAAACGTTCAGCAGCCATACTTGCCCGCGCAGGTCTGCTGCCCTGACAATATTGCCGCCGTCACGCAGCTGCGGCAGCGCAAATTCCGGTGCCGGCTTGCCAATCAACGGAGACGGTACTTCACGCGGATTGAGTGACAATCCGGCCCACAAAAATCCGACGATCACGACAAACACCAGCAGCGGAATCAGATGGCGAGTCATACGAAGTCTGAGCACCGTCGATACTGGGGCCACACGGAAAAATATTGCGTCATGCAAGAGCCGATGCCTTCGCGACGGTTTCATTGCGCCGCGGGTTTCTCGAGAGCCGATAGCGGCGATCGCTGACAGCGAGGATGCCGCCAAGCCCCATCAGGAACGCGCCGCCCCAGATCCAGTCAACGAATGGTTTGTAATAGGCACGAACGACCCAGGCCCCGTTGTCGACTGGCTCGCCAAGCGATACATACAGATCTCGCAACAATCCGGTGTCAATCGCCGCTTCAGTCATCGGCATCTGCTGCACGGTGTACAAGCGCTTTTCCGGATACATCATATTTACCGCCCGATCATTCTTGAGGACGGTAATAACGCCGCGAACGCCGCTATAGTTGGGACCTTCGATCTCTTCGAGCCGTTCGAGCCTGAGGTCATAGCCACCAAGCGCGACCGAACTCCCTGGCGTCATGCGAACGTCCTTTTCCATCTCGTATCCATTGACGAGTGTTACGCCGACAATGAACACTGCTACGCCCAGATGCGCAACCAACATTCCGTAATAACCGCGTGGCAAATTTCTCAGATAGGTTACCCGGGCTCGCCCGCCGGCTGCCGCCAGCTGTGACGTTCGCTCCCACAGGTTGACCAGTCCCGAGACAACAATCCACAACGCGAGCAAGAGGCCGAACGCAATCATCGGCGTCCATTTTCCCATCGTGAACGGCAGCAGTGCAGCGCTTGCCAGCGCGACAACAAATGCCCACTTCAATCGTCGCGCCAAATCGGGAACCGCCGCCTGTTTCCAGCGCGCCAGTGGACCAACTCCCATCAGGAAAATTGCCGGCGCCATCAACGGCACGAATACCGTCTCAAAGTATGGCGGGCCGACGGAAATTTTGCCCAGTCCAAGCGCATCGAGAAACAATGGATACAAGGTACCAAGCAATACCGACGCAGCCGCGACCAGCAAAAGGACATTATTTGCGAGCAGCGCCGATTCACGGGAAACAAGATCGAACTGACCGCCCAGGCCAACGCGCGGCGCACGCCACGCATAAAGGGCCAGCGAACCGCCGACGACGAGAATCAGAAAACCGAGGATAAATACGCCCCGTTCGGGATCGGTGGCAAACGCGTGCACCGAGGTCAATACACCGGAGCGAACCAGGAAGGTACCGAGCAACGACAGGGAGAACGTGATAATGGCAAGCAAAACGGTCCATATCTTGAATCCACCGCGTTTTTCGGTCACCGCCAGTGAGTGCATCAGGGCGGTTCCGCACAGCCATGGCATGAACGAAGCATTTTCGACCGGGTCCCAGAACCACCAGCCTCCCCAGCCCAGTTCGTAATATGCCCACCAGCTTCCCAACGCAATACCAATGGTCAGAAATACCCACGCCACAGTCGTCCACGGCCGCGACCACCGTGCCCAGGTTGAGTCAAGGCGGCCGCTGAGCAGGGCCGCAATCGCGAACGCGAATACGACCGAAAACCCGACATAACCCATGTAAAGCATGGGCGGATGGATCACCATGCCCGGGTCCTGAAGTAATGGATTGAGATCGCGACCATCGGCCGGAGGTGGCAGCAAGCGGTCAAACGGATTGGAGGTAAACAACAGGAAAAGCATGAATCCGATCGAGATCAACGCCATCACACCGAGGATGCGTGCAACCATATCTGCCGGCAGATGACTACTGAACATCGCCGCCGCGAACATCCATCCGGCGAGCATCAGTATCCACAACAGCAACGATCCCTCGTGGCTTCCCCAGGTCGCAGCCAGGCGATAAAACCAGGGCAAGGTCGAATTCGAATTGTTTGCGACGTTGAGAACCGAAAAATCGTTGTTCAGGAAAGAATACGCGAGGCACGCGAACGCAACGACAACAAACAAGAATTGCGCATGTGCCGCAGGTCGGGCAACGCCCATCCACACCGTATTGCCACGCGCTGCACCTGCCAGTGAAAAAAATGCCTGCACGCAGGCGATCAGAAGCGCAAGAATGATTGCAAAATTTCCGAGTTCAGGAATCACTTGAAAACCTCTGTATTGCGGGCCGTATCCTCGCTGCGCCGCGTGCTGCCGAATGTGTGCATTTCAATTCGGGTGAAGTCATTGATTTGTGGCTGAAGCATCGTAGGACTTGCGCATTTCCCGGGTTGCGCGTTCGACCGCATCGGCCGCCTCAGGCGGCATGTAGTTTTCATCGTGCTTGGCCAGTACCTGGTCAGCATGAAACACGCCGTCAGTGCCGAGTTTTCCTTGCGCGACAACACCCTTGCCTTCGCGAAAAAGATCCGGAAGTATGCCGCGATAAGCAACCGGAATCGATTGGGCTGTATCGGTCACGACAAACTTGACCGTTACGCCGTCCGGCCCCCGCTGCACGCTGTCGGTGAGGACCATCCCGCCGACCCGGAAATTTTGGCCTACCGGTGCTTCATTGGCGACAATCTGGCTGGGCGTAAAGAAAAACACCAGATTGCTCTGAAAGGCGTTCAGCACTAACGCCACCGCGATTCCGAGCGCGGCAACCCCTGCCGCGATCATCGCGAAACGCTTATGGCGTGATTTCATTCACTCGCTCCATTTTCAGTGGGACCTGTTATCGCGGCTGTAGTTCGACCTCGGCGTCTGATCAAAAGAACTTCCGCCCCCAATACCAGTGCGGTCACCAGGTACGAACCCCATACGTAAAGGCCGTATCCGCCCATCGCCAGAAATTCCGAAACGCTACCCCATTGCATGCCTTGTTTACCTTAGCTCTTTCTACTTGCCCGAAAAACTGTCAAGCCAGTTCCTGCGCCCACGCTGAAGCGCGTTCGCGCTCCATAATGATGGCTCTCACCCTCATCAACGAAACCGCGATCGAATACATCCAGAACGCCAGCGCCATCAACAGCATACCCAGCAACATGCTCTGAGCCATGCTCGGCGCTCGCGTCAGGCTGACGGACGCCCCCTGGTGCAGAGTATTCCACCATTGCACCGAGTAATAGATGATCGGCACATTGACCACTCCGACGAGTGCAAAAACTGCCGCCGCCTTGTCGGCACGCCGAACATCGTCAATTGCGGCCGCCAGCGACATGTAGCCGATATACAGAAACAGCAGAATCAGTTCTGACGTCAGCCGCGCATCCCACACCCACCAGGTACCCCAGGTCGGCTTCCCCCAAAGTGCTCCCGTCCAAAGCGCCAGAAAAGTCATCAGCGCGCCGGTCGGTGCCAGCGCGCGCGCCATCATTGACGAAAGCCGCGTATTGAACGTCAGACCGACTCCCGCCCAAAATGCCATGACCATGTAAATGAACATTGACATCCATGCGGCCGGCACGTGAATGAATATGATGCGGTATGACTCCCCTTGCTGAAAATCGGTCGGCGCAACAAAAAATCCGACGTACAGTCCGGCAATGCCGAGAACGACGGCGAGTACAGCAAACACCGGAACCATTTTTCCCGCCAGCGGATAAAAGGTCTGCGGTGATGAATATTTCCAGAAATTCAACCGTCCCGTCCCGCCGTCAACAATGTCGTTTCCCCTTCAATTAAGTACCACGCGCCCATCAGGCCTCTTGCACCAGCCCTATTCCAGAGCAATCCTGACCGCTGACGCAATAGCCCACGGGGCGAGAGCGACAGCGGTAAACATCATCGCACCGAGCAGCGACAAATGCGCGCTGATCTGCATGTTCTGCGCCGCAGCGCTTACCGCTCCCGCGCCAAATATCAAAACTGGTACATATAGCGGCAGAACCAGCAAGGCCGTCAGAGCGCCCGCACCGCGAACGCCAAGCGTCAACGCTGCGCCAATTGCGCCTAACAGCGACAGCACAGGCGTTCCGATTGCAAGTGACCACATCATCACCCAGAGCGCATCGCCTGTCAGACCAAATTGCACGCCGAGCAACGGCGAAAGTATCACCAGTGGCAGCCCGGTCGCGAGCCAATGTGCGGTTACTTTTGCAAGAACCAGCATCGCCAGCGGTTCACCTGCCAGAACCAGCTGTTCGAGCGTACCGTCTTCAAAATCTCCCGCGAACAAGCGCCCCAGTGCCAGCATCGACGCCAGTAATGCGGCCACCCATACAACGCCGGGACCGATGGTCTGGAGTATTCCCGGATCAGCGCCGACACCGAGCGGAAACAAACTGACCACAATCGCGAAGAATATGACCGTCGTCAGCACGTCGGCCCGCCCTCGCATTGCCACCAATATGTCGCGCCAGGCAACCGCTCTTATCGCTTGCCATGCGCCGCCGTTCATTCCAACTCCAGCGTATGAACGGAGGCATCAAGCGCGACATCCTGGTGAGTTGTGTAGACCACGATGCCGCCGGAAACAAGATACTGCGCAATTCGAGCTGCCAGACGTTCAATGGCTGCCGAATCGAGCGAGTTAAACGGCTCGTCAAGTATCCACAATGCACGCGCGGAGGAAAACACTAGCCTGGTCAACGCCACCCGGCGCCGCTGTCCAGCCGATAACCACTGCACGGGAATGCCCGCCGCTATCGCAAGCCCCTCTGCATTGAGTGCATCCCGTGCCTGATCATTGCCTACTTCAATTCCCTGTACGGCCAGCCCCAACCGAATATTCTCTTCTGCCGACAAATGGCCTTTGAGCGCATTACTGTGCCCCAGGTAAACAAGCTGTTTCGGATAATCGTCACCGTATTCCGTCAGCGCCCGCCCTTGCCAGGCAATTCGCCCTTCATCCGCTGTCGACAATCCCGCGACAATTCGCAACAGACTGGTCTTGCCCGCGCCGTTCTCACCACGAATGCGCAGCGCAGTGCCGACATCTACGCGGAAGGAAAGTCGGCGAAACAAGCGCCGACTGCCGCGAACACAGGAAATAGCGTTGGCTTCGAGCATGAGATATAGGCTGACAGCAGCGGCGGATTATACCCGAGCGGTCACTGCGAATTGGGCCATGATTTTTCCCGCCACAAGGATTCACGCAACGCCTGCGACTGTCCAATGCATGATCGGTTGGCAACTTCCAGTCGCGGGTTTGACCATCAGCAACTCGGCAAAAAAAACCGCACCTCAGAGGCTGTGTAAAAACCCGGAGGCCATCTTGTTCGAGGTGGCCTCTTTTTCATTTGTGATTAGATAGCCAGTGCCTTGCAGAGTTGCTTCGTTCCCGGGATGTTAATAGCACGGGTCAGGTTATAAGCGGTCACGGCCAATGCCATCTCGGCTTTGACCTTCTGTATGCCTCTTACCAGGAAACGCCCGCCGTCCATACGCCGCTTGAGCGTGCCAAATGGGTTTTCCACCATGCCGTTGCGCCGTTGCATCATGAGTGGATTGGCCGCGGTGCGATCGGCGACCTCGTTAAGCACGTCTTCCTCGAAGTGGCGCGTCACCCAGCGCTGCTTAGCGGCCGTACACCGCGCCTTGATGTGACAGTTCGTGCACGCCTCACTGGTGTACAGCCAGTGGCGCTGCTTGTTCGACTGGGTCTTCTTTGGCAAGTGCTCACCGGCCGGGCACTCGTAGTAATCGCCCTCGCCGCAGTAGGTAAACTCCGATTTGTCGAAGTAGCAGCCATCGCCTTGGTTGTTCGTGGCGCGCTGTACCGGCACATAGGGGGCCTGGCAGCGCTTTAGCAGCTGACCATTGGAATAGCCTGCATCGGCCAGTACCTGCACCCGATCGCGCTGCAGTTGGCGTTGGCTGCGTCGCGCCATGCGATACAACTGCTGCAAATCATTGGCATTTTGTACCACGTCCACATCCACGATCAGGCGGTGCTTGCCATCGACCGTGCTTTGTACGTTGTAGCCAATATGTCCGCGGGGCATCACCCGCGCCTGCTCGTCCGTATCGGGCTGCGCCGAGACTTGCGCATCGTCCATCGCCCGGATGCGTTCGGTTAAGGTCTCGCGCTCGGCCCTGAGTGCGCCAAGAGCGCCTTGGGTGTCGCCGCCGTTGGGCCCTTGGTCATCATTGTCCTCATTGTCTTCGAGCGCATCGAGCCACGCTCCGATCCTGCGATCCAGGCCGCTGACTCGCTGTTGCAGATCTTTCTTGTGTGTGACTCGGCTGCGGCTGTTGTCCGCCCTGAACTTGCTGCCATCAACCGCGATTTGCTCGCCGCCATACAGCGCTTGCGAGCGGCAAAACTGCACGAACGCCCGACACACGCGCGTCAGGGCCACACGGTTGTCCACCCGGAAGTTGGCAATGGTCTTGTGATCTGGCGCCAGCCGGTTCAGCAACCACAGAACCTCGAGGTTCTTCTGGCACTCGCGCTCAAGACACCGTGAGCTGCGTACTCGGTGCATATAGCCGTACAAATACAGCTTTAACACATCACCCGGGTGGTACGGTGGCCGGCCCGTGGCCTGAAGCTGCATGCGGGCAAAACCAAGTGCATTCAAATCTAGCGTATCAACAAACGCGTCGATCACCCGGACTGCATTGTCCTGGCCTATCAGATCATCGAGCCGCTCCGGAAATAGCGTCGCCTGATCCCGGCTTTGTCCCTGAATGTGCATAAAAAAATACCCGCAACAATGTGCGGGTATTTTCTCAAAAGCCCCAGACTATTTACACAGTCTCCGAAGCGGGGCTTTTTCAGACGGCCCGGTGTGGGGCGTATTACATACCCATACCGCCCATGCCACCCATATCACCCATTGCAGGGGCTGCAGCGCCGGACTCGTCTTTCGGAGCATCGGCAACCATTGCGGCCGTAGTGAGAATCAGACCAGCGACGGACGACGCATTTTGCAAGGCGCATCGCGTGACTTTAGTCGGATCCAGCACGCCCATTTCGACCATGTCTCCATACTCGCCAGACGCCGCGTTGTAACCGAAGTTACCCTTGCCTTCAGCGACCTTGTTGAGTACAACAGAAGCCTCGTCACCTGCGTTTTCGGCAATCATGCGAAGCGGCTCTTCGAGTGCACGTGCGACGATCTTGATGCCGGCATCCTGATCGTGGTTGTCACCCTTGAGCTTGGCAAGTGCCGAACGCGCACGAACCAGGGCAACGCCACCGCCGGCGACAATACCTTCTTCGACTGCGGCACGCGTTGCGTGCAGTGCGTCCTCAACACGGGCTTTCTTCTCTTTCATTTCAACTTCGGTAGCCGCGCCGACTTTGACCAACGCAACGCCGCCGGCGAGCTTGGCAACCCGCTCCTGCAGCTTCTCGCGATCGTAGTCGCTGGTGGATTCCTCGATCTGCTGGCGAATGGCTTTGACGCGACCTTCAATCGCCTTTTCATCGCCGGCACCATCGATGATCGTGGTTTCCTCTTTGCCAATTTCGACCCTTACCGCACTACCGAGATCGTTCAGGCCAACTTTCTCAAGTGTAAGGCCGACTTCTTCAGCGATGACAGTCCCGCCAGTTAGCACAGCGATGTCCTCGAGCATGGCTTTGCGGCGATCGCCGAAACCCGGCGCCTTGACGGAGGCGGTCTTGAGAATGCCCCGAATATTGTTGACGACCAACGTGGCCAAGGCCTCGCCTTCGAGGTCTTCGGCGATGATCAGCAGAGGCCGCCCCGACTTGGAAACCTGCTCGAGGATCGGAAGCAGGTCGCGAATATTGGATATTTTCTTGTCGTGCAAGAGAACGTAGGGGTTCTCCAGGATCGACATCTGCTTGTCGGGATTGTTGATGAAGTAGGGCGAAAGATAACCGCGGTCGAACTGCATGCCCTCGACGATGTCGAGCTCACTCTCGAGACCGGAACCGTCTTCAACGGTGATGACGCCTTCTTTGCCTACTTTATCCATCGCGTCTGCGATGATCTTGCCGATTTCCGCATCAGAGTTGGCGGAAATGGAGCCGACCTGTGCAATTTCCTTGCTGGTTGTGCACGGCTTGGAATTCTTCTCCAACTCGCCAACTACGGAAACAACCGCCTTGTCGATTCCACGCTTGAGGTCCATCGGGTTCATGCCGGCGGCAACGAACTTCATACCCTCGTGAACGATTTCCTGGGCAAGAATGGTTGCGGTCGTGGTGCCGTCGCCCGCGACGTCCGAGGTCTTTGAAGCGACTTCCTTCACCATCTGGGCACCCATGTTCTCGAACTTGTCCTTGAGTTCGATTTCCTTGGCGACAGACACGCCGTCTTTGGTGATTGTCGGTGCGCCGAATGAGCGCTCCAGAACTACGTTGCGGCCTTTCGGGCCGAGGGTTACCTTGACCGCATCGGCCAGAATGTTGATGCCCGTGACAATGCGACTACGGGCGGAGTCATGAAACTTGACTTCTTTTGCTGCCATGAGATTGCTCCTGATAACTTTTCGATTGAAATAGCTGGTTAGTGAGTTGGCTCAGGCAGCTACGAGGACGCCCATGATGTCCTCTTCGCGCATAACCAGTAGCTCTTCACCTTCGATCTTGACCGCCTGACCGGAATACTTGCCAAACAGAATCTTGTCGCCTATCTTGACGTCGACAGGGCGAACCTTTCCGTCGTCGAGCAGTTTGCCGCTGCCTGTGGCGATCACTTCACCGGTGTCGGGCTTTTCCGCGGCTGAGTCAGGAATGACGATACCGGACTCAGTCGTGCGCTCTTCTTCGAGGCGCTTCACGATCACGCGATCGTGCAGGGGACGAATGTTCATTGCTGATTTCTCCTTCATAATCAACTCTATGAGATTTGTGAATTGAATTCATTGAACTTGGCCAAGTTTTTAGCACTCAATCCAAGCGAGTGCTAATAATAGTGGCGAAGAGGCCCATTTTCAATAGCTTAAGGAAAGAAATTCGCGTGGGAGAAACACGGGGGTGCTAGTGATTACTTACTTTCAGCGCTTATGCTATCGCGATTCGGAACGTTTTTCCGACGCTCCAGCCTGCTGGCACCAAGTGTTCGATAGCGAAACGTCGGCTCGATCGGACTGATTGAGCGCAGCGGCCAACGATAATAACGCCGCGCGACGGAAATCGGACTTGTCAGAAATGCGCTGATGAAAAGCGCAAATCAGTCAAGAGATATCCAACTCCTGCAGGCAAGTGATTCTGCCTCAGGCCGGTGACTAGTTTGCCGTGATGCCGCCCTGGGAAACGCCAAAGCGATAAACCGTTTCACTTGACTTGCGCCCGCTGGACGGGACTGGCCGATGAGGGCACGGAGGCTTACGGGTGCCGTCAGAACGCAGCGTACTATCGTCGCTCACGTCAGCCCAAATACCCCCATGCACGGGTCGAAACGTCCATAAGATGTAGCCGCTGCGCGCTGCAACGTCCAGCAAGTCGTCCGCGTCCGGGGTTTCCGACACAACCATTCGCTCTCCCTGGACACCGTCGGGCAAAGAGCCGAAGGCTTGCATACACTCGAGTGATTCCTTGTGCGGCGCCCCGAGGCGGTGGCAGGCCTTACGCTCGGCTCTCGATACGTCCCATGCGCCCAGTTCCCAGCCAGCTTCCATGGCTGCCAGATCGAGTGACATCAAGTCGGTCCAGCGTGTATTCAGCTGGAGCGCAGAACTGGGAACTGAAGAAAACTGCACCGGTTTAGCGATGTCGAGTGGCGCGATACGCTCTTCAACAAACCCATGCCAGTGCAACGTCAGGATGACCGGTGTGTCTGGACATGGCACGGCCGCGACCGTGACGCCAAACAACGGCTGGCCAGTTGCGGAAACCTGATCGGAGATGAAGTCGGCGAAGTCCACGCACAACCCTCCTTTCGCATCATAGGCTAGCATTCGCTGCCTGAATAGATAAGAGCATGTAACGCGCCAGATAGTGCCCCTGCAACCTGGCAACTAAAGATTACTTTATCGTAAAGTAAACGAATGAATCTCCTTCAATTATTGCAGGGCGTTCGTATAACGATCGTTCTCCGTACAACGGTAGTCCAGCACGCACTTGGTGTAGTGCCTCAATCCGGTTGATCATTTGAGCAATCTAAGAATCTCGTTTCTGGGTGCGGCCGAGGAAGTAACAGGCTCATGCTACCTGGTGGAAACACATTCGGTACGTTTCATTGTTGATTGCGGCCTTTTTCAAGGTGCTGGCGACGCCGCAAGAAAAAACCGTCGCGCACTGGACTTTGACGTCGGCACTCTGGATTTCGTGCTGCTCACACACGCGCACCTTGATCATTCGGGATTGCTGCCAAGGCTCGTAGCATTCGGTTATCAGGGTCCGATCTATTGCACGGCGGCAACGGCTGATCTGCTCGTGGTCATGCTGGCGGATGCCGCTTTCATCCAGGAACGGGAGTCCGAATGGCGAAAACAGGCAGGAAAGCGCTTTGAGCCCCTGTATACGGTGAAACAAGCGCAGTTGACCAACCGCCAGGTGCGGCGTACGCAATACGACGAAAGGTTTGAGCCGCACGCACACGTACACTGCAAATTTCGCGACGCCGGTCATATACTCGGCTCATCAATCATCGAGGTCTGGGTAGACAACCAAGGCGAACAGCGCAAACTGGTTTTCTCCGGAGACATAGGGCAGCCCGGACATCCGATCGTTGAAGACCCGGCATTCATTGATGCCGCCGACGTGCTCATCGTCGAATCGACCTACGGCAACAGGTTACACCGACCAATGGCCGAGACGATCGAGGAATTTGCGCAGGCAGTACGCCATACGATCGAGATCAAGAAAGGCAACGTTATAGTGCCCGCTTTTGCTGTTGGCCGCACACAGGATCTGATCTACCTCATTGTCCGGTTATTTCGTGAACAACGTCTCCCCGAACTAAACGTCTATGTCGATTCACCAATGGCAACCGCGGCGACCGAAGTTACACTAAATCATCTCGATATTGCCGACGGCGACGCGATTGAGGCGATGCGCTGGATCAAGGGCGAAAGAAGCCAGCCAAGCATACGTTTCGTAGACGACCATGTTGAATCGCGAACACTTTCGGAAGTGGAACATGGTGCGCTGATCATTTCGGCCAGCGGCATGTGCGATGCCGGCCGAATAAAGCGCCACTTGCGAGCCAACCTGCCGCGAGATGAATGTTCGGTCATCATTACTGGCTTCCAGGCCGCAGGTACGCTCGGACGCAGAATTGTTGACGGCAACAAGTCGGTGCGCATTTATGGTGATGACGTACCGGTGCGGGCGGACATATATACGATTGGAGGGCTTTCGGCGCACGCCGATCGGGACACATTGCTGAACTGGCTTTCACACTTTTCACGTCAGCCCGACAGAACCTTCGTCGTTCACGGCGAGCTTTCAACAGCGCACGAATTTGCGGCGACCATTCGCGCGCGTTTGAATTGGCGTGTGGAAGTGCCGCGCATGCAAAGCAGTTTCGAGATCGGCAATTCCTGAATGACACGACATTGCATTACATGTCATTCCGCAATCGGCTGTCCGGGCATGGCATTGTCAACAGCCTGAGAGGACAGGTTGGCGGCGGCTTGTAACGCATATATTGTGTTGCGGTCAGTTTGCTGCGCATGCGCAAGGCTGTGCCTTTTCCCGTTCCTGTACACTGCACACATCGTACATACGATTGCGAGACAGAGCCGTATGCGATAATCCGGTTGCTTCAAATTTCGCACTTTCCTCGTTAACACATGTCCGATCTCGACGTCGTCATTCTTGCTGCTGGAAAAGGCACAAGAATGTATTCCGACATTCCGAAGGTCTTGCACCCGCTGGCCGGCCAACCGCTGCTGGCGCACGTAATCACCGCTGCCAGGGCGCTGGCTGCACGTCGCATTGTCATTGTTTATGGCCATGGCGGCGAAAGCGTCCGTGACCGTTTCCAGGCCGAAGACATCGAGTTCGTCCGGCAGGAACCGCAGCTTGGTACGGGTCATGCTGTTCAACAGGCGCTACCACTACTCGACTCAAGCATGACCCTGGTGCTCTATGGCGATGTACCGTTGATTGAAGTGGCAACACTGGAACGACTGACGGCCACCGGCGCAGATTTGGCGTTACTGACGCTCGAACTTGATGAGCCACACGGCTATGGGCGTATCGTCCGTAACCGGTCAGGGAAAATTGTGCGTATCGTTGAGGAAAAAGACGCCAGCGCAAGCGAAAAGTCGATTCGCGAGATCAACACCGGCCTGCTAGCCGCATCTACACCGCATTTGAAGAAGTGGTTGACAGACATTGACAACGACAATCAGCAGAACGAGTACTATTTGACGGACATCACGGCGCTTGCCGTGCGCGACCGGGCGACGTTGACCGCGGTCGCGCCCGCACAATATTTCGAGGTGCTTGGAATCAACAGCAAAGCACAACTGGCCCGCCTCGAACGAATTTTTCAGTGGGAACGCGCACAAAAGCTCATGAACCAGGGCGTGACCGTGGTCGACCCCGCGCGGATTGACGTTCGCGGAACGCTTTCTTGCGGGCGTGACGTCACCATCGACATCGGTTGTATTTTTGAAGGAAACGTTGTTCTGGGCGACCGCGTATCAATTGGCGCCAATTGCGTCGTTCGTGAAAGCCATGTTGGACCCGGCAGCGAAATCTTGCCGTTTTCGCATATTGACGAGAACACCATAGGTGCCGACTGCCGCATCGGGCCCTATGCGCGTCTGCGTCCGGGCAATCACCTCGGCAACGATGTACGGGTAGGAAACTTCGTCGAAATCAAGGCGACGCACATTGCAAATGGATCCAAAGCCAATCACCTGGCCTATCTGGGCGACAGCCGCATCGGCAGTGAGGTCAATATTGGCGCAGGCACGATTACCTGCAATTACGATGGTGCGAACAAGTATCAGACCATTATCGAAGATGACGTATTCATTGGGTCCGACACACAGCTTGTTGCTCCGGTTACCATTGGCGCGGGAGGCACCGTTGGTGCGGGCAGTACCATTACCAAGGACACCCCGCCCGGCGAACTCTCCGTGTCGCGCAGCAAGCAGGTCACTGTTTCCGGTTGGCAGCGCCCGGTCAAGGGAAAGCGCAAATAGTCTCGCGATATTACTGCGCCGGATTCATACGCTTCTGACAATGATTTTTCCAGCAACTCGCCAGGTCTCTCGCCCATGTGTGGAATCGTAGGTGCAATCGCCGAGCGCGACGTCGTTCCGGTACTGCTGGAAGGCTTGCGCAAACTCGAGTATCGCGGCTATGACTCTGCCGGCATTGCCATTGTAAACGACGGCTTGCACCGCTTGCGCAGCGTAGGACGCGTTTCAGGCCTGGCAGATATGGCCCAACAGGCCAAAGTGTCGGGCAACCTGGGTATTGCCCACACGCGTTGGGCGACGCACGGCGTGCCAAATGAGCGCAATGCGCACCCGCATGTCAGCCACGACGGACTGGCTATCGTTCATAACGGAATCATCGAAAATCACGAAACGATACGCACGCGCCTGATTGATTCGGGTTACGTATTCGATTCAGATACCGACACGGAAGTTGTCGCGCACCTCGTGCACTCGCATCTGGAACCAGCCGCAGATTTGCTCGAAGCAGTGAGACGTACGGTCGCCCAGCTCGAAGGCTCATATGCCATTGCCATTGTTGCCGAAAAAGCACCGGATCGGCTCGTGGTGGCGCGCCAGGGTGCACCGCTGTTACTTGGCCTGGGAGATGGCGAGAACTTCTGCGCGAGTGACGCCTCAGCGCTGCTGCAAGTGACCAAGCAAATAGTCTATCTTGAAGAAGGCGATGTCGTCGAGCTGCGCAAAGATAGCTACCGGATCATCAACATCGACGGCAACAATGTCGAGCGCGCGGTTCACGAGAGCGCGCTTTCCGCGGACGCAGTCGAGCTCGGCCCGTACGAGCACTACATGCAGAAGGAAATATTCGAGCAACCGGGAGCGGTCGCCGCAACCATTGAAATGGTTATGGGCGCACAGTCGATTATTCCGCAATTGTTTGGCGCCGAAGCAGGCGACATTCTCGACGACGTAGATTCAGTGACCATACTGGCTTGTGGCACCAGTTTTCACGCGGGTCTGACCGCTCGCTACTGGATAGAGGCTATCGCAGGCCTTCCGTGTACCGTAGAGATTGCTTCGGAGTTTCGTTACCGCACGACGGTGCCTAATCCGCGTGCACTGATTATTGCGATTTCCCAGTCCGGCGAAACAGCCGATACGATCGCAGCACTACTGCATGCAAAGTCGCTTGGACAGAAACGAACTCTGGCAATTTGCAATGTTCCCGAGTCGTCGCTGATGCGCCATGCTGCGCTGAAGTTTCTGACGCGCGCGGGCCCGGAAATCGGCGTGGCATCGACCAAGGCGTTTACGACCCAGCTCGCGTCGCTGTTTCTCCTGACCCTGGTGTTGGCAAAGATCAAAGGCCGTCTCAGTGTCGAAGAGGAGCGCCGCCACATTCACGCGCTCAGACATCTTCCAGCTGCGCTATCTGCCGTGCTCTCACTTGAGCAGGAAGTAAAACAATGGGCTGATCGCTTCTCAAGCAAGCATCACGCATTGTTCCTCGGCCGCGGCGCGCACTACCCGATCGCGCTGGAAGGCGCGTTGAAACTCAAAGAGATCTCATATATTCACGCAGAAGCCTACCCCGCCGGAGAGCTGAAGCACGGTCCCCTGGCGCTGGTCGACGCGGATATGCCGGTGATTGCGATTGCGCCCAACGACGCGTTGATCGAGAAACTGCAATCAAATCTCCAGGAAGTCAGCGCACGCGGCGGCGAGCTTTACGTTCTCGCCGACGCCGATTCGCAAATTCATTCGAGCCAGGGCGTGAACATCATCCGCATGATCGAGCACACCGGACACTTGAGCCCGATCCTGCACACGTTGCCGCTGCAACTTCTTGCGTATCATGCGGCCCTGGTAAAAGGCACGGATGTCGACAAGCCAAGGAATCTGGCAAAATCGGTTACCGTCGAATAGATAAATCAGCAGCGCGTGCCAAGCGCGGCTGCGACGAGTCTGAAGACACAAGAACATATAACTGGAGGATCAGCCATGTCTCACTTCAAGCGTAAATTGACGAGCGCCGGTGTCGGATTGGCGCTCTACCTGAGCTTTTCATTCGCGATAGCCTGCATGGGTGGTGTGTCGAGCGATTCCGCAAGCGATGACCCGGATTTCCTGGCGGGCAAGGCAGCGGTTGAAATGGAGAACTGGGCAGAGGCGATTGAAATTCTCGCGAAAACGGCAGAATCGTTCCCCGACAGCGCCGATACCCAGAATCTACTCGGGTACGCGTACCGCAAGTCGGGCGACCTGGATGCAGCATTCCGTCACTACGAGCGTGCGCTGGAAATAGACCCGCAGCACAAGAACGCACACGAGTACCTTGGCGAGGCCTACCTGATGAAGGGTGACCTGGCCGGCGCCCAGCAACATCTTGCCGAGCTCGCAAAAATCTGCACGCCTGTCCCCTGCGAGGAGTACCGGGAGTTAAAACGCGCGGTTGATGAATTCAAGAAGAAATAGACGGTTTTGCCCGGCGGCGTTATTCGCGCGGTCCTGTTCGATTTTGGCGGGGTCATAACTACCAGCCCGTTTGACGCATTTCGCCGATTCGAGGTTGACCGCGGATTACCAGCGGGCTTTTTGCAATCTATCAACCGTACCAATCCTGAAGACAATGCGTGGGCTCGTTTCGAGCGCGGTGAGTTCACGCCCGAGGCATTTGATGCGGCGTTCGCCTCAGAGTCGCGCATGGCCGGCCACGAAGTGCGCGGCCGCGACGTCGTCGCGCTGTTGTACGGCGAGATCCGACCGCGGATGATACGGGCCGTCGATCGTTGTCGTGAGCACTTCATAACTGCCTGCCTCACAAACAACTTCGCACGTGGTCACGATGATGATTCTTTACCTGAAACCCCTCGCCGCAGCGACTGGGCTAATGCCCTTGACCGGTTCGACATGGTCATCGAATCCTCAAAAGTCGGTGTGCGCAAACCTGAGCCACAATTCTTTGAGCTCGCCTGCGAAAAGCTGTCAATCGATCCGCGCGAAGCAGTCTTTCTCGATGATCTCGGCGCCAATCTCAAGCCAGCCCGGTCAATGGGCATGCACACGATCAAGGTGACCGATCCTGACCTTGCGCTTGAAGCGCTGTCGTCAGTACTAAAAATAGATCTGTAGTTTCACACCGGTTTGCGCACCACACAGGCCGGTGTCCTCACCCGCCGGGCGACTCATTTCCGCTGAATTGGTCATTCACTTCCGCGCGTTGCGAGCGACATTTCGATCAGTTGATCGAGCACGCGAGACAATCGTGACTCTCTGTTGATCATCTCGCCAGTGGTGAGAAAGCGCCCGCCAACCACGATCGTCGGGGTAAAGCGAACCCCATACGCCACCGTCGCATCTCTCGCCAACTGCGTCGCAATCAGCGTTTCATCCGAGTCCAGCGTCGCTTCAAACTGCGCCTTGTCCAGACCATGCGCTACGGCCCAATCGATTTGATCATTTCTTGATAACAACCTCAGGCCTTGTTCGTGGATCGCCTGATATACGCGACCATGTAGCCGCGGCAACGCACCCATGGACTGAAGCGTATAAAACAGATGGCTCAACGGTTTCCAGGCGCTGCGGCGCAAGGCCGGGATACGCTTGAAATCAATCAGCGACGCCCTTTGCTCCACCCACTTTTGCATAGCAGGATAGAGCAAATAGCAGGCATTGCAGCCATAAAAGAAAAACTCGATGACTTCGACAAGATCGGAGTGCGCGCTGCCTGCCAACAGCACCAACGCGCAAAATGCCGCCGCAAACTGCCGAATCATTGCGGCCGTAACGGGCTTGGCGTGCGACTTTGGCTAGCGCTCGTAGTCAATCAGCGTATTGAGGACAAAAACGAATCGCGTTACATCCACGCCACGACCGTCGGATCTCACAACCATGGACGGCCCGGTCAGAAACTTTCCGTTCACAACCATGTACGGCGTTCCAGGTATTCGGTAGTTTCGCGTCATCTGCATCGCGCGCTGCGTTTGAGTGCCGACAGTGAACGAGTCATATGTCGCCTCGAATTTCTTCATATCAACACCCTGAGCAGCGGCCCACTCGAAAATCGTCTCGCGATCGAACAAGTTCTTGCCCTGGCGATGGATGGCATCGTAGACCTTTGCATGCAGCGTGCCGAGATTGTCAGTTTCTTCGAGCGTGTAGTACAACTGCGCAAGCGGAATCATGCGTTTGTTGAACACCGCCGGCACGTGCTTGAAATTAACGTCTTTGGGCTTGGTTGATAGCCAGTTATTGAGGATCGGCTCGAACGCATCACAGTGCGAACACGCATAACTGAAAAATTCGAGGACCTCTATCTGGTTTCCGGTTACTTCTTGCTGCGTATCCATCTGCCTGAATTCCTTACCTGCTACCGGAGCACCCTGCGCGAATACGGCCGTAGAGACCATCAACATCAGTAATACGGCAATGAATCTTTTCATGTCTATCCTCGTCGCTAATAATCTATGAAGTTTGTCAGATGTGTAATTTTCGCGTTTTGCAAACTTGACTGGAACACTCAGCCTGCAAGCTCACTGTGACGGCTCACGAACCTTGATCAGGTTCGCTTCAAGATCTATTCTCTTCAGAGCGTCGCGCGAGTTACTTAGTTCATTCTGGTCGCTGAACGGGCCTATCCGGACGCGATGCCAAATTCCGCCGTCAGGAAGTTGCGCAGTTTGTATTTTCGATTCTATTCCGGAAAGCGCCAATCTGGCTTTGAGATTGTCAGCGTCCGCAGCTTTCGGAAATGCGGCCACCTGAAGAAAATAAATCTCTTTCGAGGTCTGCGCAGCCTTGGGCTTGAACTCCCGATCGGTGACCGCCTCTTCCCAACCCGGAAGAATCTTGTAGAAATCGAATTCGAGCTTCAGCTCGGTCGATTGTTCATCGCTGCTGCCCTTCTTGGACGCTGCCGCCACAGGCGGTGAAGGTGCCGGCTCGAATTTGTCTATGAATGGATTAGACTTATTGATGTACAAGGCCACGCCGAGCGCAATGCACAGTCCGAGCAACAAACCGATCAGGATACCGACGCCCATCGGGCGGGCGCCACCACCGGCACGATCGCTCTTTTTCTTGTAGTCTCGACTCATCTTCAAAGTCTACATCTTATCCGGTGCGCTCACGCCGAGCAGCGCCAACCCGTTGCGCAACACTTGCCTGACGCTTGCCACGAGGGCCAGACGGGCCGCTCGTTGCGACTCGTCGTCGGTGAGAATCGGCGTCGAGTTGTAGTAGCTGTGAAACGCTGCGGCCAGCTCCCTGAGATAAAACGCGACCAGATGTGGCGCGAGATCGCGCGCTGCCGCTTCGATGATTTCCGGGAACTCGAGCAATTTCTGCAAGCATGAAACTTCCCCCTGTTCAACGAGCAGGCTACAGTCTGCATTGCCAACCGAGTCTGGATCACCGCCCCATTTTTCAAACACGCTTGAACATCGCGCGTGTGCGTACTGTATGTAGTAGACAGGGTTATCGTTCGATTGCGATTTCGCCAGGTCGAGATCGAAGTCAAGATGCTGATCACTTTTACGCAATACGTAGAAGAATCGTGCCGCATCATTGCCTACCTCCCCACGCAGTTCGCGCAAGCTGACAAACTCACCTGAACGCGTGGACATCGCTACTTTTTTTCCTCCCCGATACAACACGGCGAACTGAACGAGGGCAACGGTCAGATTTGCCGCGTCGACACCCAGGGCGCCGAGCGCACCTTCCACTCTCGCGATATAGCCGTGATGATCTGCGCCCCACACATCGATCACCCGCTCGACACCACGCTCTAATTTATTGACGTGATAAGCGATATCAGACGCGAAATACGTGTACTGCCCGTTGTCGCGTCTCACGACTCGATCTTTTTCGTCACCAAATTCAGTCGACCGAAACCAGGTTGCACCATCCTTTTGATACAGATGCCCCCGCGCATCGAGCTGTTCCATTGCCGTGGCCACCAGGCCGGCATCGAACAGGGATTTCTCTGAATACCAGACGTCGAACTCAACGCCGAATTCGAGCAAGTCATTGCGGCAATCACCAAGTTGCTCGGTTAGCGCAAAGTCGTGGATGTACCCATAATCGGGCCCTAGCGCATCCTTCGCGTTGCCGATCAAGGCATCGAGATGTGCCTCCCCGTCAACGTCTGCGGCAGGCACGTCACAATAAACCTCCTCAACGGCATGGACGTAGCGCTTTGCATGCTGCTGGTAGATAGCGCGCGCCATTTCCCGAACGTAATCGCCCTGGTATGCATTCTCCGGAAAAGGCGGATGCTGGCCGGCAACTTCCAGGTATCGAAGCCAGGTCGATAACGCGAGAATGTCCATCTGGCGACCGGCATCGTTGACATAGTATTCGCGCGTTACATCGTAACCGGCCACTTCCAGCACGTTTGCCAGGCTTGCGCCGAACGCAGCACCGCGCCCGTGCCCGACATGTAGTGGGCCGGTCGGATTGGCAGATACGAATTCAACCTGAACCTTTTCTTGTCTTCCAACATCGAGGCGGCCGTAGTCTGATCCGGCGTCGAGTATTGCCGGCACGACTTGCTGCCGCGCGCCAGGATCCAAATAAAGATTGATAAAACCAGCGCCTGCGACCTCGGCCTTGCGCACAATTTCAGATTCGGGCAACGCACTTACGATTCCGGTAGCAATCTCGCGCGGGTTGCGCTTGAGCGGTTTTGCCAATCGCATGGCGACGTTACACGCATAGTCTCCGTGATCCGCCGACTTGGGACGTTCGAGTACCACGTCTACGGACGGTGCCTGAGGAATACTGTTCTCCAGAGCAGCTCGCAACAAGTCTGCAAGGCGGGCGCGCAAATCGACGGCGGAGTTCATTTTAGGTGGCAGGGCAAAATGCAGGGCAGGGCGAAAGAAGCTGGGATTATATCGGCTCGCGGTTCGGACACCGCGCGGTCAGGCATCTACCAGGATACGGGTGTTTGATTCCGATGCTTCAAAGATCGACTGGATCAATATCAAGAACCCAGCGCAAGGTGGCCGGTCCGCCACCTAGCAACGGATGCCATTGAGCCATAAACCGTCTCAACGAAAGCCTGCTGGCCGACTGGATGAGCAACTGTCCCCGGAATCTTCCAGCAATCCGGTAAACCGGGGCCGGTACCGGGTCGAAAACGGTAATGTCATTGGTGAAACCACATGCCTCGCGAGCGGCGTTCCTGAGAAACGCCCACATGTCGCTTTCCCGATGTGCTTCGGCGCGCAAAACAGCTTGATACACGTAAGGTGGAAACCCTGCGCTGCGCCTTTCGTTCAGCAGATTATCGGCGAATGCTGAAAAATTGTTCGCAGCAAGTGACAGATAAATTGGATGTTGCGGAAATTCGGTCTGTACCAGTACCTTTCCAGCGAGTTTGGCGCGCCCCGCTCGGCCAGACACCTGCACCAGTTGCTGGAAAAGGCGCTCCCCGGCGCGAAAATCGCTGCTGTACAACGCGTGATCGGCGCCCAGCACGACAACCAGCGTCAGTTTCGGAAAGTCGTGCCCTTTGGCAAGCATCTGAGTGCCCACCAAAATGTCAATTTGTTCAGAATGAATGCGTTCGCGCATGGCTTCAAATGCGCCACGCTGGCGCGTACTGTCGCTATCGACACGCAGAATGCGCGCATCGGGGAATCGGGCGGACAGCTCTTGCTCGACGCGTTGCGTACCCTCTCCGAGGCCGTGCAAATCCTGGTTGCCACAGTCGGGACAAGCATGGGTCACACGTTCTTCATGTCCACAATAGTGGCACTTGAGTTTGTTCGATCGCGAGTGCAGGGTGAGTCTCGCCGAACAGCGCGGACAACCCGCCATCCAGCCGCAGGCATGACACAACAGCACAGGTGCAAAACCGCGCCGGTTGATATAAACAAGACATTGTTCACCGCGTCGGACACATTGCGAAATCTCGGTTAACGCCGTTTGCGACAATCCTTGCTCGACGCGTTCATCACGCGTATCTACAAATTGCACAAGCGGTGCCTTTGCCGCCGGACGAAACGACAGGTCGGCGCGCCGGTACCGCCCTTCAATCACGTTAGAGTAGGTCTCCATGGATGGCGTCGCCGAACCGAGCACAACCGGCACGCCTGAACTGTTTGCCACATAGACTGCGAGGTCTCGAGCGTGATAGCGCAAACCTTCGTTCTGCTTGAATGAAGGGTCGTGCTCTTCGTCAACGATAACCAGACCAATCTTTGGCAGTGGCGTAAACACGGCAAGGCGCGTCCCGAGTACGATTGCGGCCTGCCCTGAGCGCGCCCGCTTCCAGCGCGAAAAGCGTTCACCTTCGGCAAGCCCGCTGTGCAGGCTGATCACATCAAGGCTCGGAAAGCGGCCCTGCACCCGGGAAACGAGTTGTGGAGTGAGGTTGATTTCCGGCACAAGCACAAGCGTTTGTCGATCTTTGGCGGCAACCCGTTCTATCAGAGACAAGTAAACTTCAGTTTTTCCGCTTCCGGTAACACCAAGAAGCAACCACGGCACGAATTGCCCAAGCGTTTGCTCGATAGCGCCGACCGCATGACGCTGTTCTTCTGTGAGGTCCGGCGCTACGGTTGGCTGCCTGGTTTGCAATTGCTCCGTGGCTGACGGTACCGGATTAGCAGCACGTTTTTCCACCCATCCGCGTTGCTCCCATTCACTCAGGATTTTTGGCGCGTTACGGTAGACGAGTCGCGCTTGAACAGCGTCCACGGCAGCATGCTTTTCCATCGCCCGGAATAGCCTCTTCTGACCCTTTGCCCACGAAGGTATGCTCGCCTCGAGATCAACAACGCAGTTCGCTATCAACACATATTCCCAGAGCCGGGCACGCTTGGAAAAGTCCGGTTTGCGCAGCATTGTCGGCAGTCCCGCTGAAAAAACCTGTCCTACACGGTGCCGATAGTAATCGGCACAGAACGCCGCGAGCGCCAGCGTCGCCGGTGGCAGCGGATCGATGGGTAGTATGCGTTCGATTGCCCTGAGGCGGGATTTGTCGACAGCGCTGCTGTCTGCAAGTCCGGTTACGACACCGACGACACGGCGGCGTCCGAACGGAACAACGACAAGAGAGCCAATACGTGCATCGACCGGACCGGTTTCATAGTCAAACGGCCCGACAATCGGAACATCAAGCTCGACACGAGCGATTGTCATGTACGTTCACCTTGCGCCCCACAGTAGCCACGCAAGACGTCCAGTAAGAACGCGATATTTCGCGTAAGCGACTTAGCGCAATACGTTTTTTCCAGCTATCCACTTTTGGATAAATCTGTTGATTAAATCCCTCACAACACCTGATTTGCATTCTCGCGCCGCTCGAATTCGCGGAGTGGACCGACAGCGAGGATATCATCTCTTATAAAACAAAGCGTTACGACTTCTCATCTTTCTTGCTCGTTTTGGCGCCATGCTGCACTGCACGACGGCAAATTGTGCATAAGAAGCCGCGTGCGGACACCGCGGCATGGGCGCATCAATGATAGTGAGGACTTTCGGCGTGGACCGCATCAACGAGGGCTGCAACGTTTTCCGGCGGCGTGTTCCGTGATATGCCATGCCCCAGATTGAACACATGGCCATCGCCCGGCCCAAAACTGGCGAGCACTTTTTTCACCTCGCTTTGCACGATTTCAGGCGTCGTCAGCAACACTGCCGGATCCAGATTTCCCTGTAGTGCGACGCTCTCGCCAACTCTTTCGCGCGCCCGCCCCAGATTAGTGCTCCAGTCTATTCCCAGTGCGTCGGCGCCAGACTCAGCGAGTGCCTCGAGCCATTGTCCGCCGCCCTTGGTAAATACAATGCGTGGCACGGTTTGCCCATCGTTGCTCCGCTTGAGCCCGTCACAAACACGTTCTACGTAGGCCAGTGAGAATTCGCGAAACGCTGCATCGGACAGATTGCCTCCCCATGTATCAAAAATCATCACGGTCTGCGCGCCCGCTTCAATTTGGGCATTCAGGTATGCAATAACCGATTGCGCGTTGACTTCAAGAATCTTGTGCAACAAGTCGGGGCGCGCGTATAACATGCGCTTGATCTCATGAAACTCGGTTCCGCCTCGACCCTCGATCATGTAGCACGCAAGGGTATAGGGGCTGCCGGCAAATCCAATCAGCGGAACTTCATTGGCGAGTGCCTTGCGAATCTGGCTGACCGCATCCATGACGTAGCGCAGGTGCGCATACGGATCTACAACATCGAGGTTGCGAATTTCCCATTCCTCGCGCAGCGGCCGCCGAAAACGCGGCCCTTCTCCATCGGAGAAATACAGTCCCAGGCCCATTGCGTCGGGAATAGTGAGTATGTCTGAAAACAGAATGGCAGCGTCAAGCGGATAACGCGCCAGCGGCTGTAAAGTGACTTCAGTCGCAAGGTGCGGATTCCTGCAAAGGTCAAGAAACCTGCCGGCGTCTTTGCGAGTCTGATTGTATTCGGGCAGATAACGCCCCGCCTGCCTCATGATCCAGACGGGGGTATATGGTGTCGGCTGGCGCAACAGCGCACGCAAAAACGTATCGTTCTTTGGGCTAGGCATTTTTGATTGATTCAGTGGCGCGTTCAGTGATTGCTCGCGCAGAGGGCGATTGTCACCGTCAGCGTGGCAGCTCCGACGTTCCCATCAGCGCCTCGTCGATTGCGCGCGCGCATTGCCTGCCTTCGCGAATTGCCCACACAACCAGCGACTGGCCGCGACGCATATCGCCGGCTACAAATACCCGAGGATGCGATGTCAGGTAGGCGTCGGTATCAGCTTTGACATTGCCGCGCATATCGCGTTCAAGATTCAGTTCATCAATCACGCCGGCGTGAACCGGGCCCAGAAAGCCCATCGCAAACAAAACGAGATCAGCGCGCATTTCGAATTCACTGCCGGGTACCTCAGTCATCTGCATGCGGCCGTCGGCGCCCTTCTCCCATTCAATGCGAGCGGCTACCAGCTTCTCGACCTTGCCATTACTGCCTTCAAAGCGTTTCGTCGTAATGGACCAGTCTCGATTGCAACCTTCTTCGTGAGATGACGAGGTACGCAGTTTGATTGGCCAATCCGGCCAGGTGAGCGGCCGATTTTCTTCAGCGGGTGGCATTGGCAGCAGTTCGAATTGCGTCACTGAAACGGCGCCTTGCCGGTTAGACGTGCCGACACAATCCGAACCGGTATCGCCACCGCCGATTACGACAACGTGCTTGCCGGTCGCCTTGATCTGATTGGCAACCGTGTCGCCTGCGACTACGCCATTTTGCTGCGGCAGGAATTCCATCGCGAAGTGAACACCGTCAAGGGCGCGACCCGCAACTGCAAGGTCACGCGGACTTTCGGCCCCGCCGGTCAACGCGATCACATCGAACTGCTCGAGTAGCTCCTCATGCGAAACAAAGCCCGTCGCGAAATTGTTGATGCCAGGTAACTCTTGACCAAGCGCGCCAACGCATACACTGGTCCGAAACTCGACGCCTTCTTCGCCCATTTGCTCCATGCGCCGGTCGATAAGACTTTTTTCCATCTTGAAATCAGGAATACCGTAGCGCAGCAGACCGCCGATTCTGTCATTCTTTTCGAATACGACGACGTCGTGCCCGGCACGCGCTAACTGTTGCGCACATGCCAGTCCGGCCGGACCCGACCCCACGACCGCGACCTTCTTGCCTGTTTTTTTCGCAGGCGGCTGCGGCGATACCCACCCTTCTTCCCAACCCTTGTCAATGATGGCGTGTTCAATGGATTTGATCGCAACCGCGTCGTCGTTGATGTTCAACGTACAGGCAGCCTCGCAAGGCGCTGGACAGATACGGCCGGTAAATTCCGGAAAATTGTTTGTTGAATGCAGCGTAGCCAGTGCCGTTTTCCATTGCTGACGAAAAACCAGATCATTCCAGTCCGGGATGATGTTATTGATCGGGCATCCGGACTGGCAGAAAGGAATGCCGCAATCCATACAGCGCGCGCCCTGCCGCCCTGCTTGCTCATCATCGAGATGGGGAATGAACTCACGGTAGTTTTCAATCCGTTTGGCAACCGGTACTGAATCTTCATTGACTCTTTCGATTTCCAGGAATCCGGTAATCTTGCCCATCTCAGGCAGCCTCCAGTTGTTCTTGTTGTTTGGCCGCGAGTTCGCCCAGCGCTCGCCGGTATTCGTCCGGGAAGACTTTCACAAACTTCGAGCGAGCCGTTTCCCAGTCATCCAGTAGGCCTTTCGCAACGACGCTGCCGGTATGCGCGAAGTGGGCTTCGATCAATCCCTTGAGCAATACCTCGTCAGCCGTGTTCTTGTGCCACGGTTCATCACTCGGCTGTTCGGCTACCGGAACAACCCGTTCAAGTTTCACCATGGCCGGATTGCAGCGCTTTGCAAACATGCCGGACATGTCTAGTACATACGCGATACCACCACTCATGCCAGCCGCAAAATTGCGACCAGTCTCGCCGAGAACCACCACCGTTCCTCCGGTCATATACTCGCAACCGTGATCACCAACACCTTCAATCACCGCAGTGACACCCGAATTGCGTACTCCAAAGCGCTCTCCGGCTACACCGCAGAAAAACACTTCGCCCTCGATTGCACCGTAAAGCACCGTGTTTCCGACGATGATGTTGTCTTTGGCCTCACCGCTGAACGCCTTCGGCGGCCTGATGATGATGCGCCCACCCGACAGTCCTTTGCCAACATAATCGTTCGCATCGCCTTTCAGGTCGAAAGTCACGCCGCGCGCCAGAAAAGTACCAAAGCTCTGGCCGCCGGTTCCCGTCATGTGCACATGAATCGTGTCGTCGGGAAGGCCCGCATGACCATATCGCCGCGCAACTTCGCCTGACAGCATGCCGCCTACGCTGCGGTTGATGTTACGCACCTCGGTTTCGATCACGACTTTCTCTCCGTTTTCGAGCGCGGGCTTCGCCTGCTCTATCAGAAGATTGTCGAGCGCCTTGTCCAGTCCGTGATCCTGCGATTCACAGTTATAGCGTGCCACGTCATCCGGCATATCCGGGCGATAGAAGATTTTTGTGAAATCCAGCCCCTGCGCTTTCCAGTGCGCGATGCCCTTGCGCATATCCAGCAAATCGGAGCGGCCAATCAGATCATCGAGCTTGCGAAAACCCAACTCGGCCATCAGTTCGCGAATTTCCTGTGCTACAAAGTGAAAATAATTGACGACGTGCTCGGGTTTTCCGGAAAACTTTTTGCGTAACCTCGGGTCCTGGGTTGCGACCCCGACCGGACAGGTATTGAGATGGCATTTGCGCATCATGATGCAACCTTCCACCACCAAAGGTGCAGTTGCAAAACCAAACTCGTCTGCGCCGAGCAACGCTCCGACAACGACATCACGTCCGGTTTTCATCTGGCCATCTACTTGCACCGCAATACGCCCGCGCAGCCGGTTAAGAACCAGTGTCTGTTGTGCCTCTGCGAGGCCAAGTTCCCACGGCGTTCCGGCGTGCTTGATCGAAGACAGCGGCGACGCTCCGGTTCCACCATCATAGCCGGCGATCGTGACGTGATCTGCCTTGGCTTTGGATACGCCGGCGGCGACGGTGCCGACGCCAACTTCGGATACCAGTTTTACGCTTATCGAGGCACGCGGGTTCGCGTTCTTCAAGTCGTGTATCAGTTGCGCAAGATCCTCAATTGAGTAGATATCGTGATGGGGCGGCGGTGAAATCAGCCCAACGCCCGGGACAGAGAAACGAATCTTTGCGATATAGCCAGAGACTTTGTGACCGGGTAGCTGACCGCCTTCGCCCGGCTTCGCACCCTGCGCAATTTTGATTTGTATCTGGTCAGCGCTGGACAAGTACTCCGTCGTCACGCCAAACCGGCCAGACGCAACCTGTTTGATGCGCGAGCGCATCGTGTCGCCCTTTTTCAATGCGACTTCCTTGACCACAACATCGCCGAGCCGGTCGCGGGTACTGGAGTCCTCTTCGATGGGCGTGAAGCGCAGAGGGTCCTCGCCACCTTCGCCGGTGTTGGATTTTCCGCCGATGCGATTCATTGCAATCGCGAGCGTGCTGTGCGCT
The DNA here is from genome assembly GCA_951812315.1 of uncultured Burkholderiales bacterium. Classification (GTDB taxonomy): domain Bacteria; phylum Pseudomonadota; class Gammaproteobacteria; order Burkholderiales; family Eutrophovitaceae; genus SG8-40. The sequence goes on along the minus strand of CATOSA010000006.1, from coordinate 228,484 downwards.
TCGGTGGAGATTGAACCGAGTGACATGGCACCGGTGGAGAACCGCGCCGCGATGTCAGTCCACGGCTCGACTTCGTCAATCGGTACCGGCGCGCCACCAGGATTGATATCGAACAAACCCCTCAGCGTCATGTGGCGGCGGCTCTGATCGTTGATGAGTTGCGCGTACTCCTTGTAGGTTTCGTACTTGTTGGTGCGCGTGGCGTGCTGGAGTTTCGCAATGGAATCGGGTGTCCAAAGATGCTCTTCGCCACGGGTCCGGAAAGCGAACTCTCCACCGGCATCCAGCGCTCCCGCAAGGACCGGATTTTTTTCACTGAATGCCCTGCGATGCTCGCCCAGCGCTTCGCCGGAAATTTCGGCTATGCCAATCCCCTCGATACTACTGGCCGTTCCAGTGAAATATTGCTCGACAAACGCCGAGTTCAGCCCGATTGCCTCAAATATTTGCGCCCCGCAATATGACTGATAGGTGGAGATGCCCATTTTCGACATCACCTTGAACAAGCCCTTGCCAATCGCCTTGACGTAGTGCTCGATCGCCTCGGCCGGCTCCAGATCAATGCCTGGCGCGATGTCACGCAACGTGTCAAGCGCAAGCCATGGATGAATTGCTTCGGCACCGTATCCGCCAAGCAGTGCGAAATGCTGCACTTCGCGCGCCGACCCGGTACTAGTCACCAGACCGGTACTGGTGCGCAGACCTTCGCGAACCAGATGATGATGAACCCCCGCCGTCGCCAATAACGCCGGAATCGCGATACGTTCCGCGCCCACTGCGGAGTCGGTAAGAATCAGAATATTTGCGCCTTGTTCAACAGCATTCTGGGCAGCCTCGCACAATGCATCCATCGCCGGGCGCATTCCATCCGCGCCCTCGGACACGGGATAGGTAATGTCCAGCAAGCGGCTCTTGAATTTGCCGTCGGTCAACTGTTCGATTTCAACCAACCTCGAGAAGTCACCATAATCGAGTACCGGCTGACCGACTTCCAGCCGGTCACTGATGGTTTCGTCGTCGAAACCCAGAAGATTGGGCCTGGGTCCCACGAACGACACCAGCGACATCACCAGTTGTTCGCGGATCGCATCGATCGGAGGATTGGTAACCTGTGCAAACAACTGTTTGAAATAGTTGTACAGCGGCTTGTTCTTGTCTGACAACACCGCAACCGGCGCGTCATTGCCCATCGAGCCAATCGCCTCTTCCGCGCGCTGCGCCATCGGTGTAAATACAAACTTGATGTCTTCCTGACTGAATCCGAACGCTTGTTGCAGGTCCAGCAGGTTCGCGTGGCGTTCCTGTTCAATATCGACCGCGGCAAGCTGAGGAAGATGAATGCGCGACTGCTCGACGTAGGCAGCATAGTCGTGCGCCGATGAAAGTTGTTCCTTGATTTCGGCGTCATCGATAATTCGCGCTTGCTCGGTATCGATTAACAGCATCTTGCCAGGCTGCAAACGCCACTTCTGGACAATGCGTTCTTCAGGCACGGGCAGAACGCCTACTTCTGACGCCATGATTACCAGGTCGCCTTTGGTCACGACGTAACGTGCCGGGCGCAATCCGTTGCGATCAAGGGTCGCGCCGATCTGGCGGCCATCGGTAAACGCGACCCCCGCCGGCCCGTCCCACGGCTCCATCAACGGTGCATTGAACTCATAAAAGGCGCACCGCTTTTCATCCATGAGCGGATTGCCGGCCCATGCTTCGGGAATAAGCAACATCATTGCATTCGCAAGCGAATACCCCCCGAGTACGAGCAATTCAAGCGCGTTGTCAAAACATGCAGAATCAGACTGGCCTTCGTCGATCAACGGCCAGATTTTTTCCAGATCTTCGCCGAACAGTGTCGAGGAAATTGCCCTGTGACGGGCTCGCATCCAGTTCAGGTTGCCGCGCAGCGTATTGATCTCGCCGTTATGACCGATCATCCGGAAAGGATGGGCGAGATCCCAGCTCGGGAAAGTGTTTGTAGAGAAACGCTGATGAACGAGCGCCAGGCAGGTCACGAACTCGGCATCGCCAAGATCGAGGTAATATTCACCGACCTGCTTGGCGAGCAACATGCCCTTGTAAACAATCGTGCGCGCCGACATCGACGGCACGTAGAATTGTTTTCCGTTTTTCAGCTTTTCCGCATTTACCGCATGCTCCGCCTGCTTGCGGATCACGAAGAGTTTGCGCTCGAAAGCATCAACGTCCGGGCAATTGCTGCCGCGACCTACAAATACCTGGCGAATCACCGGCTCCACTTCTTTGGTCGCTTCGCTCAGCCCACTGTTGTCAACCGGCACGTCGCGCCACCCCAACAGGGTCTGCCCTTCGCCATCAATGAAACCGGATAACAGAGACTCGCAGCGAGCCCGGGCGCCATCATCGCCGGGCAAAAAAATCATTCCGACACCGTAGTCGCCAGCGGATGGCAACGAGAATCCAAGGCGGTCACATTCACGCCTCATGAACGCATCCGGAATCTGCAGCAATATGCCTGCGCCGTCACCAAGTAACGGGTCGTAGCCCGTCGCACCGCGATGCGTAAGGTTGTCCAGAATCTCTAATCCATGCTGCACGATGGAGTGGCTTTTCTCGCCCTTTATGTGCGCGATGAAACCGACGCCACATGCATCGTGTTCGTTGGCAGGGTCGTAGAGTCCCTGAGCAGCCGGGTTTTTCGGATAAGCCACGGTTTAGCCTCTTCGAAAGAATATGATGAAACACAGGGGAGTGCTCAGCGGTTCGACCACGCCGTTCAAGCCCCCCCATAGACGCCAAATCCGGCCGAGGCCGGATTTTCGCAAAGCCGTTCATGTTACCGCTTTCGGCCGCCTTTTATCAATAAAGCCGAATTGCCAGTTTTTAGCAGCAAGCTCAGGATATATCAACAGTGAATATCCGCCGGTATTCCTTGATGGCATAGCGGTCGGTCATGCCTGCGACGTAGTCAGCTATGGCGCGCGGGGTGTCTTCGGCGGCGCGCGCCTGAAACTCCGGGGGCAGCAGCAGCGGGTCATCCAGAAACGCAGAGAAGAGCTCGCGCACAATACGCTTGGCCTTGTTCGACATGCGTTGCACCCGGTAATGCTTGTAGAGATTTTTGCGCAGAAAAGACTGAAGCTCGCGTTGCTCGCGCTTGATCTCGTCACTAAACGAAATGAGGGCCTCTCCCGAGCGGACTGCCTCGAGATCGGCTGGCCGACGGGCAAGAATGCGACGGTCACTTTCCCCGGTGAGATCGGTAACCAGCGTATTGATCATCCGCCGAACCGTTTCGTGGATCAATCGTCGCTCCTGCAGATCGGGATATTCCCTTTTGACAGAAGCAAGATGCCTTGCAAACACGCCTGTTTCAGAAATCTGCTTTAGCGTTATAAGGCCCGATCTCAGGCCATCATCGATATCATGGTTGTTGTAGGCAATTTCATCGGCAAAGTTCGCGATTTGCGCCTCAAGAGATGGCTGGCGCTTGAGCAAAAACCGCTCTCCGACATCTCCGAGTTTGCGTGCGTTGGTCAGCGAACAGTGTTTGATAATGCCTTCGCGCGTTTCAAAACACAGGTTCAGGCCATCGAATCCGCCATAGCGCTGCTCCAGAACGTCGACGACGCGAAGAGACTGGAGATTATGTTCAAAGCCGCCGAAATCACGCATGCATTCGTTCAGCGCGTCCTGTCCACTGTGTCCGAACGGGGTGTGCCCAAGATCGTGAGCCAGAGCGATGCTTTCGACGAGATCCTCATTCAACGCAAGATTGCGCGCAATCGACCTGGCAATCTGGGCGACCTCGATACTGTGGGTGAGCCTGGTGCGAAACAGGTCGCCTTCGTGATTGACAAAGACCTGGGTCTTGTACTCCAGCCGGCGAAATGCGGTCGAATGGACAATCCGATCCCGGTCGCGTTGAAACTCGCTTCGACCCTCGGGCGCCGGCTCTGCAATACGGCGCCCGCGTGATGCGTCGGCCCGCGCTGCGTATGGCGCCAGCTCAGCCATCGTCAGGAATATCTGTCAGTACCTGTTCGAGACCGGCCGCGGAAAAATCAGCCGTGAGGTAAGCGTCGCCGATCGATCTCAGCAGTACAAGCCTGAGCTTTCCGTCCTGTACTTTCTTGTCGTATCCCATCAGATCAAGATAGCGCTGCGCCCCGAGCGACGGCGCCTGAACCGGCAACCCGGCTTGCTTCAAGACTCTTGCGAGCCGCGCTACGTCGCTATCGGAGATCTCGCCCTGGCGCGCCGACATACTCGCCGCCAGCACCATTCCCGCAGAAACCGCCTCGCCATGCAGCCAGTTGCCAAAACCGAGACCTGCTTCTATGGCATGACCGAACGTATGGCCAAAATTCAATATCGCTCGCCTGCCTGCTTCGCGTTCATCATCGGCGACAACGTCAGCCTTGCACTTGCAGGACCGTTCAACAGCGTAACCCAGCGCATCAAGGTCACGCGCCATCAGCTTTTGCATGTTCTCTTCGAGCCAGGCGAAGAATTCGGCATCCATTATGGCGCCGTACTTGACCACTTCGGCCAGCCCGGCGGAAAGCTCGCGGCGGGGAAGCGTACTCAGGGTAGAAAGATCGCTGAGAACCAGGCGCGGTTGGTAAAACGCGCCGATCATATTTTTCCCGAGCGGGTGATTAATCGCCGTCTTACCTCCAACAGATGAATCGACTTGTGCGAGCAGCGTCGTCGGAACTTGAATATACGATACGCCTCGCTGATAGGTTGCCGCCGCAAATCCGGCCATATCGCCAACGACTCCGCCGCCCAGCGCGATGACGGTCGTTGCACGATCACAGCGCTGGGCCAGCATCGCGTCGAAAATGGAATTCAGCGTTTCCCAGGTCTTGTAACGCTCTCCGTCCGGCAACGAAATCGAAAAAGCGTCAATGCCGGCTTCGCGCAGATTCGCTTCGAAACGCTCCAGATACAATGCGGCAACCGCCTCATTGGTCACAATGACCGCACGACCGCTGCCCAGGTATGGCTTGACGAGGTGCGCGCTGCCAAGCAAGTCTGCGCCGATGATAATCGGGTAGTCTCGCCCCTTCAGATCGACATTCAGTGTCAGGTTTCGCATCTGCTATCGTGCGACGGCTGAGTGGGCTGGCTGCAGTAAGCGACCAGTTTCGTTTCAAGGCGATTGACCAGTGAATACAGGCTCGGACTCCCTGTTTCAATCACGATGTGTGCAACTTTACGATACAGCGGGTCGCGCTGTTCGAACAACGCATTGAGTCGTGCGCGCGGGTCTTGCGTTTGCAGCAACGGGCGGTTCTTGTCATGGCGGGTACGATTGAGTAGTTCCCGAACAGCCCCGCGCAAATAGACCACAGTGCCGCGCTCGCGAAGCAAATTGCGATTGTCCGCGTCAACAACGGCGCCGCCGCCGGTGGCGAGTACGATGTTGTTCAGTTCACTGAGCTCCGACAATACCGCGCGCTCCCGCGTGCGAAACCCGGCCTCACCTTCGATATCGAAAATGACGGGTATCCCGACGCCGGTTCGCTCTTCAATGACGTGATCGGAATCGAAGAACTGCTTGCCAAGCCGCTGGGCCAGCACCCGTCCGACCGACGTCTTGCCCGCGCCCATCATTCCAACGAGAAAGATGCTGCCGTCAATGCGCGTCGCAGACCTGTTCGGGCGCTTTGCATGGTCAGTTCCCATTTCGGGATTCTAACCTGCATATTTGACGCAAGCGGCTCGATATGCCACTTGTTGGCGCAAAGAATCAGTCTGAAAGAAACAGTATTGGCAAGTGTCGCGGCGGAAGAATTCGTCCGCTGTCGCTTTCAGAAAAGGGGTGCCGTCACAGCTTGAAGAAAAACGGCCCACATCCATTAAGGATGCGGGCCGTCAAAGACCATCGCGAATTCAATTGCGCTAACGAATCGCGGTTTTTTCAGATACCAAACGTGGAGTGATGAATATCAATAGCTCGCGCTTGTCGTTTCGCTTCAAATTCTGTTTGAACAAGTAGCCGATAATGGGAATGTCACCCAGGAACGGTACCTGGGCTGTCACGTCAGTTTGTTCTTGTTCATAAATTCCGCCAATACCGACGGTGCCTCCATTTTCAACCAGCACCTCGGTCGTCACTTGCTTGGTATCAATCGATGGTCCGGCGGCAGTCACCGAGCCAACACTGTCCTTGTTCACCGCAAGCTTCATCATGATGTTTTCATCAGGCGTGATTTGCGGCGTCACCTTGAGACTGAGTGTCGCCTTGCGAAAGGAAACGCTGGTTGCGCCACTGCTGGTCGCCTGCTGATACGGTATCTCCGTACCCTGCTCGATCGACGCCTCGACATTGTCAGCGGTAATTACCCGCGGACTCGAAACGATCTTGCCTTTGCCGTCAGCCTGCAAAGCCGTGATTTCCAGGTTCAGGAACTTTGTCATCACATCATTCATCAGAATAAGTGAAAACTGACCCGGCGCTACACCGCCGAGTCCGGGCGCCGCCATGTTTACGAACAATGAATCCGGAATGAACGTCGAGGAACCCCCCTGTCCAGTATGGAAACCGGTATCGGTCAGATTGCCGCCAACCAGTGAACGGGCTCCGCCGGCGCCAATCTGAGAGCCCTGCCCAGTCGTATCGTGGTAGCCGAATCGCACACCAAGGTTACGGCTGAAGGTATCTGCCGCCTCGACAATTCGCGCTTCGATCAAGACCTGCCTGACCGGTACGTCGATTTGTTCGATCAGCGCCTTGATTTCGTCGATCTTTTCAGCGATGTCCTGAATAAAGATGGTATTGGTGCGCGTATCGATTACTGCGCTGCCGCGTTTGGACATCAGATTCTGGGTGCCGGTACTGACCATTTTCTTGATGTCTTCGGCGCGCTGGTAGTTCAGCTGGAAGCTCTGGGTAATCATCGGCTCCAGATCGGCGATCTGCTGCAGCGCCTCAAGCTCGAGCTTCTCCTTGGTCGCCAGTTCGGCACGCGGCGCGATCCAGATCACGTTACCGGTTTCGCGCTTGTCGAGTCCTTTGGCCTGGAGAATGATATCCAGCGCCTGGTCCCACGGCACATCCTTGAGTCTGAGCGTCAGATTCCCGGTAACCGTGTCGCTGGTAATAATGTTGAGCCCGGTAAAGTCTGCCAGCACCTGCAGCACCGAACGTACTTCGATACTTTGAAAGTTAAGGGACAGCTTCTCGCCCTTGTACTTGGCTTTGGACGCCTTGGCCGCCTGCAGGTCTTTTTCAACAACAGTTTTCAGTTCAATGATGAACCGGTTATCCGCCTGATACGCTGCCTGTTCCCAGTTGCCTCTCGCGAGGATAGTAAGACGCGCAGACGAACCGAATGCTTCCAGATCGAATCCGTCGACCAGCGTCCCGAAATCAGTAACGTCATAGCGCCTCTCAAGTCCTAGCGGCAATTCGGTCTCTACAAACTCGACTACCAATTTATTGCGCCCCGAGCGGCGCAGATCGATGCCTGCTGCGTTGTCGGAAAGGTCAACGATGACCTTCCCTTCACCGTCGCGACCACGCTGAAAGTGCACGTCGCGGATACTGTGAGCAGCTGACGATCCGGCATGCGCGAACGTAACTGTCTCTGCGTCCGCACCCGTAGACGCAATTGGCACCTCGGGGCTTGCCAAAACAACTTCAACGGTCTTGCCCTGAATTCTTGTGTCGTAGCCGACCAGCGTGGTCATGTTCAGCACAACTCTTGTGCGCCCGCTCGATTGGCCAAGACGTATTGATCGCAAGCCACCTTGTTCGACGTCTTGGACGTTGCGGCCAAGACCGTTGCCAGTGCCAGCAAAATCAAGCGCAATACGCGGCGGATTGGCAAGCGCAAAACTGACGGGCGGTGCCGGCGGCGCTTTGGCTAGCGAAAACTTTACGATGACCGCGCCCGGTTGCGACATAACCTCGAGCGATTCGATTGAGTTTTCGTGCGCCGTTTCCTGGCCAAGAGCAGACGGCATGAACCACGCCGTTGCCATGGCAAAAAAGAAAGTCCGCATTATTGCTTTGTGCGACATATTCATTAGCTCCTATTGATCCAGCAATTGCAGACTGGCCGATCGTTCGTTCCAGCCACCACTCGCCGGGTCATGGATAACCTCCTTCAGAGTCATCGCGGTTTCACTTATCGCCGTAATGATTCCAAAATCCTGGCCCATATAGTTGCCCACCTTGGCTTTGAACAAGTTGTTATCGGGTGTGCGAATGAGCGCGTACCGAACCCGTTTGCGCTCCAGTGTCCCCACCATTTTCAAACTCTCGAGCGGGAATGCTTCGAGCGTTTCCTTGCGGCGGGTTGGGTCTGGTGCCGGACCACCACCGGTTTTGCCGGCGACTTCACGAATGCGCGGCCGGAACGGGTCTGGCAAGTCGAATGCATCATAAGCAAATGCTTCAAACTGCTTTATTTCCGGCAATGGCTCTACGCGTCCACGCAAACCGCGCTTGGATTCCTCGACAAATCGATTCAAGTCCTCGAACTCGCCGCTCCCGCATCCGTCCAGAGCGATGGTGCAAAAAATCAGTATGCTCGCTACACGAATCACTACTTGCGCCCCTTCTTCGATCTACGCGCGGCCTTGCGCCGGGCGGCAACTTCATCGTCGTCAAGATAGCGGTACGTACGTGCCGTCGCCGCCATCTCCAGACCGCCACTTTTCTTGTCCTGTTTCAGCGAAATGTTGCTGAGCGTTACGATTCTCGGAAACTGTGAAACGTCGCTGGCGAATGCGCCCATGTCGTGATAGTTACCTGTCAGTTTGATACTGATGGGTAACTCCGCATAGAACTCCGATTTCGTTTCTTTCGGAGCCGGTTTGAACAGGACGAACTGCAATCCCCGACCGAGGCCAGCCTGATTGATGTCAGTCAGCAGCGCCTCCATTTCCGACTTGTTGGGAAGCTGCTTGAGCATCTCGCCGAATTCCTGTTCGATTGTTGCCAACTGCTCGCGATACGCGTCAAGATTGACCGCCTGCTTTTGCTTGCCCAGAAAACTGGTCCGAAGCTGCTGCTCCTTGGTCCGGGCTCCATCGAGTTCTTTAACCTGATTGCGCCAGTCAAACCAGTACCCGGCGAACACCACGGCAACGAGCAAAACAAACAACGTAATCAGCTTCGGAAGGACCGGCCATGTGCCGATCTCGCTTGGGTTCAGTCTGCGAAAGTCGTCGAGTGTCATATCAGGCATTTGGCTTTGCTCGCGCTTTTCCTGCCCTCGCCTTGCCAGCGTTCTTCTGTGCTTTCGGGCGGGTCAGATTTACTGACAGGGAAAACTGATTCATAGTGCTTTTGCCAACCTTGGAAGCCTTGATTTCGATCAATTTCGGGGATTCGAGCCATGGAGATGCATCCAGATTGCGCATCAGAGTCGACACCCGCGCATTGGATGTTGCGTATCCAACAACGCTCACCGCGTGCCCCTTCTGTTTGACGGTTTTCAGATGCACGCCTTCAGGTAGCTGACGCACTAATTGGTCCAGCAAGCGAACGCTTTCGGTGCGGCTACTTTGCAGTGTTTCAACAACCCGCTTCCGGGCGAGTAACGCCTGCGTTTGCAGTTTGAGTTTCTTGATCTCGTCAATTTTCTTGTCAACTTCAGAGATCTTTGTTTCAAGAAAAGTATTGCGCTGATTCTGGACAGTGATACGACGCTCCAACACCGAGTGGCCCATGAACCACGCGAGTCCTCCGATAAACGCAGTCAGCACAGCAAGGATTGCAAACTGCTGCTGCAGCGTTTTGCGACGCTCTGCGCGATGAGGTAGTAGGTTGATTGGAATCATGCGTCGAATCTCCGCAACGCCAGCCCGCAGGCCACAACCAGTGAAGGTGAATCAATAGACAGCTGACTTCGCTTTACCCGACCTGCAATCTCCATTCCAGCAAATGGATTGGCGACAAGAGTATTGACCTGAGTTCGCTCTGCCACGACCTCAGCCAGATTGGGAATACTGGCCGTACCGCCTGACAAATAAATGTGGTCGACTTCACTATATTGTGTCGACGTGAAGAAAAACTGCAGTGCCCTGACGACCTCAAGTGCGAGTGTGTCCATGAAAGGCGCAAGCACTTCCGCCTGATAGGTGTCGGGCAATCCGCCGCTTCGCTTGGCTGCATCCGCGTCCTGGAGCGACAATCCGTAGACGCGCATAATCTCTTGTGTCAGTTGATTGCCGCCGAACGGCTGCTCTCGCATGTATACCGACTGGTTGTCACGCAACACATTGATATTCATGATTGATGCGCCGACATCGATCAATGCAATGCTTTGATCCTTGCCGCCGTCGGGCAGTTCGGCAGACATCATCTCGAAGGCGTTCTGTGCGGCAAATGAATCAATGTCCATCACGACCGCCTTGAGACCGACCGATTCGGCAACGGCCACCCGATCTTCCACCTTCTCTTTGCGCGAAGCCGCGAGCATGACTTCTACCTGCTCCGGATTGTCAGGATCGGGGCCAAGGAGCTGAAAATCGAGGTTCACTTCCTCGAGCGCGAATGGAATGTATTGATTCGCTTCCGCTTCGACTTGCTCTTCCAGCTCGTCTTCAGACTGACCTGCGTCAAGAATAATTTTCTTGGTAATGACAGCCGCTGACGGAAGCGCCATAGACAGAGTCTTGATTCGTGTGCCCAAGCGCTTCCATCCGCGCCGCACGGAATCTCCGACTTGCTCCATATTCATGATGTTGCCGTCAACTACCGCTTCGTACGGTACCGGCTCGACGCAGTAGCGTTCGAGGCGAAGAATTCCTTTACCCGGGCTTGAAAGTTCCACCATCTTTACTGAAGAAGAGCTGATGTCGACTCCGACTACCGGCGGCGCCTTTGGCTTCATCAGCGAGATGAAGAAATCGGCGTTAAACTCAAATTTTCCTTTGAACATAAGTGACTTAGACGGCGCCTTGTTATAAATTACATTAATTGTTCCCAATAAGACCATTGCAACCTAAGCAAAAAGGTTGCCCCCCCTTTACATTGCCCTGGCGACATACCTATATAATGTCGCTCTCCAATTACCGCCTTTATGCCCCAGCCCCGCGCCTACATGACCTCCCGGTGGTGGTTCTATCCAATGGCCGCCGCGGCCGCGATTTGTGTCGCCGGTATGCTCCTGCTCGGTTACGCCGCCGTTGTCGCTTATCCACGACTACCGTCTGTCAGCGTACTGGCCTCCTACCAGCCGAAAATCCCGCTACAGATTTACAGCGCGGAGGGAGATTTGCTCGGCGAGTTCGGCGAAGAGCGCCGTGCTTACGTAAAGTTCGAAGACACCCCTGAGAAGCTGACGCAGGCAATCATCGCGGCCGAGGACGAACGCTTCTACGAGCACGGGGGCGTCGACTATATTGGCGCGCTTCGCGCAATGCGTGCCAACTTTGCTGCTGGAAGAGCCCGCCAGGGCGCCAGCACCATAACAATGCAGGTCGCACGGAATTTCTTCCTTACGACCGAGAAAACACTGACTCGCAAATTCAACGAAGCTTTGCTCGCGTTCAAGATCGAACGCAATCTCTCCAAGGAACAGATACTTGAGGTCTACATCAACCAGATCTACCTTGGTCAGCGGTCTTACGGATTCGGAGCTGCCGCGCAGGTTTACTTCGGAAAATCGCTAGACGAAGCCAGTGTGGCCGAAATTGCAATGCTCGCCGGGCTACCCAAAGCGCCGTCGCGCTACAACCCGGTCGCTAATATGACCCGCGCGAAACAGCGCCAGCACTATGTGCTCCGGCGGATGCATGAACTCGCTTACATTGACGACGAGCAATTCCAGGCGGCCGAAGAAGAACAGGTTGTGGTTGCCGCCCAGAAGACGACCTACTCCACCAGTGCCGAGCATTTCTCGGAAATGGTCCGTCAGGCGATTTTCGACGCCTACAAGGAAGATACTTATACGCGCGGCTTCCGCGTTTATACGACGTTGTCGAAAAAGCACCAGGATGCCGCTTATGCTGCACTGCGGCGAGGGATGCTCGAATACGACGAACGCCAAGGCTACCGGGGCGCTGACGGTTATTTTGATGTTCCCGATGATGTCACTGACGAACAGCTCGAGGATGCGCTGCAAGATGAAGCGGAAAGCGATGGCATTCTTCCGGCAATCGTTCTTGAAGCCAGCGACGAGTCGCTGATGGCGTACGCCAAAGGCGGAGAAAAAGTGACGATCGTCGGCGACGCCCTGGAGTTTGCCGAAGCCATGATCGGCAAGTCGGCGCCACCAAAAACGCGTGTTAAGCGCGGCGCGTTGATCCGGGTAATGAACGACCGGAAAACTGGCTGGAATATTGTGCAAATCCCCAAAATTGAGGGCGCCTTCGTATCTCTTGATGCGGACAACGGCGCAATTCGCTCTCTGGTCGGGGGATTTGATTTTGGCCGCAACAAGTTCAATCACGTCACTCAGGCACGGCGCCAGCCGGGATCAAGCTTCAAACCATTCATTTACTCGGCCGCGCTGGAAAAAGGATTCACCCCCGCAACCATTATTAATGACGCGCCCATTATGATAGATGCAAGCGAAACGGGCGCCATTCCATGGGAACCGAAAAATTACGATGGCGGATTCGTCGGGCCGGTGCGGATGCGCATAGCGCTGACAAAATCAAAGAATCTCGTGTCAATTCGCATATTGCAGGCGATCACCCCTCAATTTGCGCAAGAATATGTGAGTCGATTCGGACTCGACCCTCGTCGCCATCCAGCCTATCTGACAATGGCACTGGGCGCCGGCTCGGTCACACCGCTGGAACTGGCCATGGGTTACTCGGTGTTCGCCAATGGCGGCTACCGCATCAGCCCGTATTTTATTGAGCGCATCGAGGACCGGCAGGGAAATGTATTGGGAACGGCCGCACCATTGATCGCTGCAGAAAATGCCGAGCGCGTGATCGATCCGCGTAACGCCTTCATTATGTTCAATATGATGCAAGATGTGATTCGCGGCGGGACCGGGACGCGAGCCATGTCGATTGGCCGCGTCGATCTGGCCGGAAAAACCGGAACAACCAATGACCAGATGGATGCCTGGTTCGCCGGATTCCAGCGCCGTCTGGTCGCAGTCGCGTGGATAGGTTATGACATTCCAACCTCTCTGGGCGAGTACGAGACCGGTTCAAAGACAGCTCTGCCAAGCTGGGTGTCATACATGGCAACCGTACTACGCGGACGCAAGGAAGAAATGCCAATTGCGCCTGAAGGTGTCGTGGCAGTTGCGATAGACCCGGAGACGGGCTTGCGAGACCCAAGCGCTTCGAATCAGATTATCGAATACTTCTACCATGAAAATGTGCCACCGGACCCAGACTCCGGACTCCTTTTTAGCTCAGACAGGCGAACAACGAACGAAGAAGTGATCGACGAGTTGTACTGAATTTTTGGTGCGAAATTCTGAAGCCAGCCGCCAGACTCGCATACGCATAGCCAACATTGCGGCGCGCCTGATCGCAGTTGACGGCATCAGTGATTTCACCCAGGCCAAGCGCAAGGCAGCACGCGAGGCGGGCGTCACGAGTACGCGCAACCTGCCGAGCAACGATGAGATCGAATGTGCGCTAAACGCGCACCTTAAGCTTTACCAGGCCGACGAACTCGCCGCGCGCCTCAGGCATTTGCGCGTCTGCGCGCTGGAAATGATGCGCACGCTAAGCCAATTCGACCCCTATCTGTCCGGCCCGGTTCTGGAAGGTAACGCCGGACGCTATGCGGCAATCGAGTTGCATCTGTTTACCGACAGCGCGAAGGATATCGGGCTTTTCCTGGAAAATTCGAATCTCGAATACCGCATTCGTGATCGACGGATTCAGCGTGGGAAGATGGTGGACACCATGTGTCTATATGCGGTTCGAACGGAAACCGCAGAGTTCGAGATTTCCGTTTTCGCGCAGCGCGATTTAAAGGCAAGCCTCAGAGCCACACACGGTGGCCGACCGTTCAGGCGCGCCGGACCAGAATTCGTCGAAGCAATGCTCGCCGAGGTTCAGCGCGATCTAGAGTAGTGCTTCACTATTATCGGCACTTATGTTTGATTGCAAAAAGAACGCTCAAATGAACAAAAGTGGCGAATTTCGCCTCAGACAAGGCGCAAACCACAGCAAGGTGCGCCCGCGTACGGCGGAGCAGGTTCCGCGCGCATCAGCGCGTGGATGCGCCCCGGACTCAGTACGCGAAGCGCCGGTGCGGGAAGGGGCGCCGAAGGCTGCGATCACCATTCGTGAAACGGGTCGCAGCCGCACCCGGTAGCGGGATGCCTCGCGCCGAGAGCGCGTTCGTATGCGCGCCTACGCGGTCGCATCCCCATAAATAGGGCCCCTGCTCTGCGCTTCGGCGCACACCTTGCGAGGATTTGTAACGCAGTATGAGGCGAATTCTCGCCGTCTTTTGTGCCGTTAATAGTGAAGCACTACGCTAGCGCCTTGATGCCAGTTTCTCGGCCGCGTCCAGAGCGAAGTACGTCAGGATAGCGTCGGCGCCCGCGCGCTTGAAGGCCAGCAAAGATTCGAGGATGCAGCGATCCTCATCCAGCCAGCCGTTAAGGAATGCGGCCTTCAACATCGCATATTCGCCGCTAACCTGATAGGCGAACGTTGGTACCAGGAATTCGGACTTGACGCGCCGAACAATATCCAGATAGGGCATACCTGGCTTTACCATCACCATATCGGCGCCCTCTTTGAGATCAAGACCAACTTCCCACAAAGCTTCATCAGAGTTGGCCGGGTCAACCTGATATGTTTCCTTGCTACTTTTGCCAAGATTTGCGGCGGAACCAACAGCATCACGAAACGGGCCATAAAAACTCGATGCGTACTTGGCAGCATAGGCCAGGACGCGCACGTGCGAATGCTCGCTATCGTCAAGCGCCAGGCGTAACGCACCAACACGCCCGTCCATCATGTCTGAAGGTGCAACGATGTCCACACCTGCGGCGGCATGACACAAGGCCTGCTTGACCAATACTTCAACAGTCTCATCATTCATCACGTATCCGGTCGGGTCGATCAAGCCGTCCTGCCCATGGCTCGTATACGGATCCAGCGCGACGTCTGTAATGATGCCAATTTCGGGAAAGCGCGATTTCACTTCACGAATAGTTTGCGGAACCAAGCCTTTATCGTTAAAAGCCTCCTCGGCATCCGGCGTCTTGAACCGCTCGTCGACTACCGGAAACAATGCAATCGCGGGCACCCGCAACTCAAGGCAGCGTTCTACGACACCGAGTAGTAAATCTGCAGTCACCCGCTCCACGCCGGGCATCGAAGACACAGCCTCGCGACGGCCTTTGCCCTCAATGACAAACACCGGATAAATCAGATCGTCAGGCGTAAGGCCGTGCTCTCGTACCAGCCGCCGCGAGAAATCGTCACGCCGATTTCGACGCATGCGTCGTCGAGGAAACCTTCCAAGAACGTACATAAGAATTCCTTTTGATATTACAAGAGGTTAATTAGTCTCCTGGTCCAACAAGGCTGCCGGACTCAACATTATTGGGCTTCCAGCCTGCACGACACCCTCAAAGTACATCCCGGAGAATTTTGAACTTTTCCACCCCATGACAATCTCAACTGCAGACAGAAATGTCTCCCGCCTCTCCTCCCTGAGCGGGTGCCTTATTCATTAAGGCGTGTTCGCCCCGGTTGTACACCCCTTCAGCCGGGGGTTTTTGTCTACGCATCCACTTCCACCCAGGTTGCAAACCAATCGTTAATCGCAGCGTCCGCCTCCTTTAGCCCCAGTTTGCTGCTACTGGAAAACAGCTGGACCGTATATCCCTCATAGCCCTCTTTCAAAATAGACCTGACATCGGCCAGTTGGCGAGCAGCCTTTGATTTAGGGAGCTTGTCCGCCTTTGTCAATAAAATGTGAACAGGCTTGCCAGTCACCCTGAACCAGTCGAGCAGCTGTACGTCGAGGGGCGTCATCGGGTGGCGTGCGTCCATAATCACGACCAGTCCGCAAATTTGCGGCCGCGAACCCAAATACCCGGGCAAAATGTGAGCCCAGTGTTTCTTCATGTCGCCGGGTACCTGAGCGTATCCATAGCCAGGCAGATCAACCAGAAACGCAGCAGGTGCCACCTGAAAAAAATTGATCAGCCGCGTACGGCCGGGCGTCTTGCTTACATGTGCAAGTCTGCGTTTGTTCGTCAGGACATTCAGCGCACTTGATTTTCCGGCGTTGGAGCGCCCGGCAAACGCGACCTCAGCGATGCTTTCTGTAGGCAGCTGGTTCAATTTCTCGGCCGACTTGAAAAACGCGGCCTGTCTCAATAGAGAAGTCATCGTTGATGCTTCAGCTACAATTACGTGTTGAACCCGGTCTTTGCCGCGGTCTGAAACTGGTTTGGGAGTTTGCTCTGATGGTGCGTTTCATGGTTGTACTCAGTTTTTTGGCGCTGCCTTTTATTGCCACTGGCGCCGACAATGACAGCGAAGGCGAAATGGCTGCAAGTATTGGCGACCCCTCCAAGGGAGGCCCAATCGCGGCCCAAATGTGTGCTGTCTGTCACGGGCCCGATGGAAATAGTCCACTGGCGATGAATCCGATCCTCGCGACCCAGCATTCAGAATACCTCTATAAACAATTGATGAACTTCAAGTCAGGTGCGCGTAGCAACGCGATTATGACAGGCATGACAATCAGTCTGTCGGATGATGATTTACGAAACCTGGCCGCTTACTATGCAAGTCAACCGGCGACGGAAATGACGGCAAAAGACATGACGCTTGTAGCCCAGGGCCAGAATCTGTATCGGGGAGGCATACCGGAAAAGGGCATTGCCGCTTGCACGGCCTGTCACATGCCTGACGGCTCGGGCGTTCATCCGCAGTATCCGCGCCTGTCGGGACAACACGCTGAGTACACAGCAACCCAGTTGCGCGCATTCCGTTCCGGCGCGCGTAACAATGATGACAACCAGATGATGCGCATGATTGCTTCGCGTCTAAGCGAAAAAGAAATCATGGCACTTGCGGAGTACATTTCCGGCTTGCACTAGAGAAGTCCGCGAGATTCAGGATAATTCGGCTGTCACCTTGAGACGCGGCGCTGACTTCGCGTTCGCCACAAGGCTGCTGGCACTCGGGACGAGCCGTCCACGCCGCTTCTTGAAGCGAACGGTTAACTCACTTCAGCTGCTCAAATGCCGTTCGGGCCGCTTCAATCGTCGCGTCAATTTCAGCTTTCCCATGTGCTGACGATACGAACCCGGCCTCGAACGCTGACGGCGCAATGGAAATACCTTGTCCGAGCATGGCGTGAAAAAACGCGTTGAATTTGTCCCGATCACATTCCATAACCTGCGCATAGGTTTCCGGCGGCGTAGTTCTGAAATACAGACCAAACATGCCGCCGGCCGATTGCGCACTGAAATTCTGGCCCGTGGTCTTCGCGGCCTGCATCATTCCATTCACCAGATCCGTGGCGGTAGCTGACAGTTTTTCGTAGAAGCCCGGCGCACTAATCAGCTTGAGCGTCGCAAGACCTGCCGCTACCGCAACCGGATTTCCGGACAACGTCCCGGCCTGATACACGGGACCGAGCGGTGCGATCTTCTGCATGATGTCGCGCCGGCCACCAAATGCGCCAACCGGCATTCCCCCGCCAATGACCTTACCCAACGTCGTCAGATCCGGCGTTATCGAATACATGCCTTGCGCACCCTGCAATCCGACTCGGAATCCGGTCATCACCTCGTCAAAAATCAGCACTGCACCATGACGCGTACACAGTTCGCGCAAAGTGTTCAGAAACTCGGCGTGCGCCTTTACCAGGTTCATGTTGCCGGCCACCGGTTCGACAATGACCGCGGCTATGTTGTCGCCGTTGCGTCGAAACGCGTCTGCCAGCATTTCGCTGTCGTTATAGTCCAGCACCAGCGTATGGGCGGTAACTTCAGGAGGAACGCCCGCCGAACTGGGTTGGCCGAAGGTGAGCGCGCCTGAGCCGGCCTTAACCAGCAGCGCATCGGCGTGACCGTGATAGCAACCCTCGAACTTGATGATCGTCGAGCGACCGGTAAATCCGCGCGCCAGCCGAATTGCCGTCATGGTTGCCTCGGTCCCTGAACTGACAAGGCGCACCTGCTCAAGCGAAGGGATCGTCTGTGTCAGCACGTCTGCAATGTCAAGTTCAGCTGCCGTTGGCGCACCAAAACTCAGACCATCCGCAGCAACTTCCTGGACTGCGGCAACAACTTCGGGGTGAGCGTGACCGAGAATCAGCGGTCCCCATGACCCGACGTAATCGATATATTCCTTACCCTCGACGTCCCAAATCCGCGCACCCGCACCTTTTGCGATCGTCGGGGGAATACCGCCGACGGAACCAAAAGCGCGAACGGGCGAATTTACGCCACTCGGGATCAGTTCACGGGCGCGCTCGAAAATCTGCTGATTCTGGCTGGACATTACTGGACCTCGGCTTCTGCGTTGAATTGCTGTCGTCTGGATTTTTACTGAGTATGTTTCGGGTTGGCGAACAACTGCACGTAGGCGCGCGTTTCCTTCTCGATCTCGTTCGCATGAAAGAGCCCGCTGACGATCGCCAGGGAATTGGCTCCTGCAGAAATCAATGTCGCTGCGTTATTCATATTGATACCACCGATCGCCACCACCGGCACATCCAGTTCAGCCTTTGCGCTATGTAGCACGCTCATTGATGCGCGCCTGGCTGCCGGCTTGGTCGCCGAAAGAAAAAAACTTCCGAAAGCGACGTAGTCAGCACCTGCCGCCTGCGCTGCGTGCGCAAGTTCAAGGTCGTTGTAACACGACACACCAATGGTTCTATCTGGCCCGAGGCGGTTTCTCGCATTCTTGACCGATTCATCGTCTCTGCCAAGATGAACACCGTCGGCTCCCGTCTCCAGCGCTAGTTCTACACTGTCGTTCACTATGAACACACCGTCGAATGCGCGTACACGTGCGCATAATTCGGTACATTGCTCACGCCGCAATGCATACTCTCCGTCCTTGTTGCGGTACTGTATGACGCGTGCTCCGCCGTTTAGCACCGCGCTGACTTTAGCGACCAGGTCTGCGGTGTCTTCAGTCTCCGGCGTCACGGCGTATATTCCACTTACGCGTTTACGCAGTTTCATTCAAATCTTGGTCATTCGAATCTTTATCATTCGAATCGCCGTCATCCGAATTTTCGTCGTGCGCCCAAAACAACCGATCCGGAATCGATTGCCCCATGCCGGTTCTGTAGCCGGACTTGAGTGTTTGCCAGGTGTATTCCTGCGCGTCGCGCACCGCCTCCGGTACGTCCTGGCCATTGGCTATGGTCGCTGCGACCGCCGATGCCAGCGTGCATCCCGAACCATGGAATGAACCCGGCAGGCGTTGCCAGCTATCTGCCCTGACCAGCCCGCTGCTGGAATAGAGCGAATTTGTGACCTGAGCCGTATTTTCGTGTGTGCCGGTGACCAGTACATATTCGGTGCCCATATCCAGAAGTCTGGCCGCGCACTCGTCCAACCCCGGCAATTCAGTTTCGTCATCGTGATCCAAAGCGAGATGCCGCGCCTCATGGCTGTTAGGCGTCACGACCGTAGCCTGCGGAATCAGAAGTTCACACATTGCCGCGACCATCTCATCTGAAGCCAGTTCATCACCACCACCACCAGAGGCAAGTACCGGATCCAGAACGAACGGAACTTGCGGATAATCGGACACAACTTCTGCGATCGCGGCAATCGCTTCGATACTTCCGAGCAAGCCTGCCTTGAAGACGCTCACCTGCGCGTCCTCGAGAACGCACCGGGCTTGATCGGCAACCCATTCTGCGTCAATGGACAGCATGTCCTCGACGCCAAATGTATCCTGAACGGTAAGCGCGGTAACCACAGACAGCGGGTGACAACCCATGCTCGAGAGCGTAAGGATGTCGGCATGCAATCCGGCTCCTCCGCTCGGATCGGTCGCCGCGAAAACAAGAACCATCGGCGGTGTGTCAGCCACAGCGATGCGAATGCGCGATTGCTTTAAAATGCGATTCTATCCGAAAAGAATCACGACAATGACTACTGCCGAAACCACCGTTAGCAAAGCTTACATGTGCCTGATTTGCGGGTTCATTTACGACGAAGCCGCGGGCTTGCCTGATGAAGGCATCGCGCCGGGCACACGCTGGGACGACGTACCAATAAACTGGGTGTGCCCGGAATGCGGTGCTCGCAAGGACGATTTTGAACTGATTGAAATCTGACAGGGATCAACAATGCGCATACTTCACACCATGCTTCGCGTCGGCGACCTGAAAAAGTCGATCGACTTCTATACCAGCGTGCTCGGCATGCGCGTGTTGCGGCAATCTGATTATCCGGAGGGCCGCTTCACGCTTGCCTTCGTGGGATATGGTGACGAAAGTGAAAATACCGTTCTTGAGCTTACACATAACTGGGACTCCACCAGCTATGACCTCGGAAACGGCTACGGCCATATCGCCGTTGACGTCGAGGATGCCTACAAAGCATGCTACGCGGTCCGGGAAAAAGGGGGCAAAGTGACACGCGAAGCCGGACCGATGAAGCATGGCAGCACGGTCATCGCGTTCGTCGAAGATCCCGACGGCTATAAGATCGAATTTATTCAGGGCAAGCGCTAAAGCGCGGCCAAACCTGATTCGCCAGCGAGGCGAAATCGGCAACACTCAGGGTTTCGGCGCGCCTTCCCGCATCAATATCACAGGCGACGAAATCCTCCACCAGAACGAGATCGCGAAGCGAGTTGCGCAACGTCTTGCGCCGTTTTGAAAACGCTGCCTCGACGATGCGGCGAAACATCCCGATGTCACGCAAGTCGGCGCGCAGCATCGGCGACAGGCGCACAACCGTCGACCAGACTTTGGGCTGAGGGCGAAAGACAGTCGGCGGCACGTCAAATAGCGGCTCGACTTGCCAGCGATATTGCAACATGACACTTAGCCGTCCATAGTCTGGCGTCGCTGGCGCGGCCGCCATACGGGCAACAACTTCCTTCTGGAGCATGAAGTGGCAATCTCGCACCGATTCCCAGACAGCATCCACAGCAAACAGGATCGGCGTCGAGATATGGTAGGGCAGATTGCCGACAATGCGCAGCCGGCCCCCGATCGCGCGAAAGTCGAAAGCCAATACATCGGCACAATGAATCGTATGCGCGGCACTTGCAAACCGTTGTTGCAGCGCTCGGGCCTCATCGCGGTCAATTTCAATGACATCCAACTGGTCGACTGCTTCTGACAAGGGTTGCATGAGCGCACCGCGTCCCGGGCCAATTTCAACAATGTGATCGCCCTTGCGCGGCGCTATCGACCGGACAATGCGATCAATATAGCTGCGATCGGTCAGGAAATTCTGGCTGAAACGCCGTCTTGGACGATGGTGCTGCACGGCTACGATCTCGAGTACGCGTCAGCTATCCTCGAGCCGATCATCGGCGTAGGCCTTGTCACGTTGCTGGCGCACCCACTCCTGTGCCGCCAGGTCAGCCTTGCGCAAACGGATTGTCTGCCTCGCCATCACCCGCTGCCGCTCCTCCGACAAGTCCTCGTCGCGGCGCTCAAGCACCTTGATCAAATGCACGCCAAACGGGGAGCGCACCGGATCACTGACTTCGCCCACCTCCAATGCATTCATTGCACGTTCGAACTCGGGCACCGTCTCTCCCGGAGACAACCAACCCAGATCCCCACCTTTGGCCGCACTGCCATCGTCTGAATGCTGCCTTGCAAGATCGCCAAAATCGGCATTGCCCAACTGAATGCGGTCTTTCAGTTCGGACAAGCGCTGTATGGCATCTTGCTCTGATACAACTTCATTCATCCGGATCAGTATGTGCTGCGCATGTGTTTGCTCCACGATCAATTCCGCGTTATTGCCGCGCTTGTCGAACAGCTTGACGATGTGAAATCCATTCGCGCTGCGCAGAGCCTCGCTCACATCACCGATGCGCATCCCCGACAACGCATCGGCGAAAAGCTCTGGCAACTGGTCGGCGGCGCGCCAGCCCATCGCACCGCCTTGAAGCGCATCGTCGGCGTCAGAAACAGTGGCGGCGACCTGGCGGAAATCAACACCGTCTTTCAGTTGACGAATCGCATCGTCAGCTATCTCGCGATTGCTTCGTATTTCTTCAGGGCTCGCTCCTTCCGGAACAAGAATCAGAATGTGCGCAACGTTGTATTCATCGTCCTTGCTTTCACTCGCCTCCTGGTTGCGTAAGTAGCTGTCGATTTCGGCGTCGGTGATTGTGACCTTGTTGTCTACTTCCCGCTCCTTAAGTCGCGCGATCATGATCTGTACGCGAATTCGCTCCCTGAATCGGGTGATATTGATTCCTTCCGATTGCATCGCGTCATGGAACTGCTCACGTGACATGTTGTTCTCTGCGGCCATCCGTTCTATCGCCTGGTTCAGCTGGCCGTCGCTCACTCTTATTCCCGTACGCCTGGCCGTTTGAACCAGAATCCGTGAGGTGATCATGCGTTCCAGTACCTGGCGCTCCAGTGCAGCGCGATCCGGCAACGGTGTTCCATGACCTAGTAACTGACGCACGGCCATTTTGACTTCATTGTCCAGTTCGACCTGGGTCAGAACTTCACTGTTAACAACTGCGACCACACGATCAAGAACCAGCGCCTTTCGACTTGTGCTGTCCTCCTGGCCATAGGTCGCGACGCTGACCAGAAACAAGACCGCGGCGAAGATTACGTGTTTCATAGCTTTATTCGAATGAAAGTAATTCGTTGAACGTTGTGTTGATCACGTTTAAACCAACTCGGCCCGAAGTGCCTGTCGATGCATGGCAGTCGCGGCGCCTGCAGCTTGTTTCCCCAGATCACTAGTTCAGTTTGGAGTAACCGCCAATGTTTCGCCGCAACGTTTCGAGGGGATTGAGACCGATTCGGGATACGCCGTTGAGCTCCAATTGCAGGAAGAAAGACGTCGTGTAATCGGTGGCACTGCTTACGAAATGGTGCGCCACAATTCGCGTCGACCAGCAGCCGGCATTGTACTCCAGCCCCGCCAGGCCCTCGAGAATCTTGTCGTCGTGGAGCGAGTAATTCCATCGCGCCAGTGCATACCATTTCGACGTCATTGGCCATTGTGTCGACACATCGACCTGCTCCTGAAATGCACGGGTATACCGATACGACAGATTCAGCACTTTTCCGGGCTCCGGCCGATATCGCAACGCATGATTGCTGCGCTCAATCTGATCGTCGACCGCGCCATACTGAAGGAACGAATCGAACCACCACGCCGTCGCCACCTTTCCCCCGACGCCCAACAACACGTCGGACCGGTTTGCACTCGGCGGCGGCGTATTCAGTGTAACTTGCGGCTGCGACAGATAGTAACGCTGTCCTACGATAAATCGCAGTCGCTCATCACCGGTACGCGGATCGATGAACCGGCTGGTAACCGCCGCCGTTATTTCGTCAGCGTCATTTATTCGATCGCCACCGGTAAGCTTGTTCTCCCAAAATAACTGTGCCGTATCAAAAACGGCTTCGCCTGAGTCATAGTTCGGCAATGAATCCTGGTCAACGAACGGGATATTGACGTAAAACAACCTGGGTTCCAGCGTTTGCGTAAACCTCGAACCAAATACCGTCGTATCCCGCTCGAAAGTAACGCCACTATCGACAGAAAAAATCGGCAACTCACGCGTCTGATCTGGCTGAGTATTCTCGTCGAAGGTATAGCGAGTGAAGTGATACCCGACCTTGGGGGTTATGTAGAAGGCCGAGTTCCTCAGTGGAAAGCTGAAACTCGGATACACCGTATCGCGCCGCCCGCTTACGAGGGTGGGATGCTCGAAATCAACGAGTTCACCCCAGATTTTCGTGTCCAGACCGAGACCAATCGGACGTGTACCCAGAAACGTGACCTGTGGTACACGCTCATAAGGTTCTACCAATGGATTGAGGGGATCTTGCAGGGTCTGAAATTTCTGCACCCGCCCGGTCATATTCCACCATCCACCGTCATAGCTCAAGCCACCTTCACGCGGAAGGTTTGTCAGAGAAGTCGCTGCAATCTGGTCACTCAGGTCAATGAAATAGAAATCATCCGAAACACCCAGCATTGTCAGGTAGCCGGACATGTTTTCACCAAACCGCTGGTTGTGCCGCAGCGCTGCTGCATATCGCGACTCGTCACGGACACGATCGTTACCCAGATACTCCGCGCGCACCTCGCCACTGAGCTTCGGTTGAAGGTAACGAAATTCTCCCTTCAACTGCGTGCCTCGCTTCTCCATGTAGCGCGGCGTAATTGTCGCGTCGTAGTTGGGCGCAATATTGACGTAGTAAGGAAGCATGAACTCAAAACCGCTCGCTGCCGTCTGGCCTATTGACGGCGGCAAAAGACCGCTCTTGCGCTTACCGCTTAACGAGAAGTCGAGGTACGGCGAATACAGGATCGGCACGCCCTTGAAAACGACCGAGACATTGCGCGCAACGCCCAGGTCGCGCGACCGGTAAAGCTCAAGCGTCTTTACGCGCAGGTACCAGTCCTCGTCACCGACTTCGCAATTGGTATATGTCGCCTCTTCAACGCGGACTGCGTCGCGACTTTCGGCAACAAGGCGGCGCGCCTTGCCATGCGCGTTCACATCCTCGTCTACCAGAAAGTACTCTGCCTCATCTACTTCCCCGGTAGAGTCAATGAGGTTGTATCGCAATCCCTGGCCGTTGACGACCGCACCGCCACGCTCGAACCTTATGTCTCCACTGGCCGTTAGCTCCTGTTTGGCAACATCAAAGCGAAGATAATCGGCAAACACGGCTTCGCCTAGGCGGCGGAATCGAACGTCGCCAAACGCTTCGAACTCGATTTCCTGGCGGCCGCGAATTCTGTCGGCATCGACGAAGACAACTGAGTTCTCGTCGGCCTCGTCGTGTGGCATGAGCTCTCGCTGCATTTTCAGTCCCAGTTCCTGCGCACTTGCAAGGCAGGGAAGCACGCTGAACAGCATGGAGAGTCCAACAAATATTTTATGCTGCATCGACCGCGGCAATTTTTAACGGGGTGCTAGAATCCAGACGAATCATAACGTTAATCAGTGCCATCACGTTGGAACGTTCTGAATCCCTCAAACACTGGCTTGTGTCTCACGCGACCAGCCCACGTTTCGTCCTGTCTGAAGCGTCGGCCGATGCGAGCTTTCGCCGTTATTTGCGCGTTCGTTACGAAGATGACTCTACCCAGATCGTAATGGACGCGCCGCCACAGTTCGAAAACTGTGCGGCATTTGTAAAGATTGCGAAGATGATGGCTTCCTGCGGACTAAACGTTCCGCGAATTCTGGCCGCGGATCTGGATCAGGGTTTTCTCCTTCTATCCGACCTCGGTTCAAACGTGTATTTGTCGGCCCTGAACGATGACAGCGCCGATCACCTGTTTGACGATGCGACGACTGCGCTTGTTCGTTGGCAGCTAGCCAGTAAAGCAGAAATGCTGCCACCCTACGACAGCGAACTATTGCGAAAAGAATTGAGCCTGTTTCCGGACTGGTATGTGGCCAGACATCTCGGCGTGCGCCTTGATCCGGAGCAGAGTGAAAGTTTGCAATCGATGTTCGACCTGATCATTCGGAACAACCTGTCTCAGCCATCTACCTACGTGCACCGGGACTTCATGCCTCGAAATCTCATGGTATGCGAGTCCAATCCGGGAATACTGGATTTTCAGGATGCCGTGTACGGCCCGATAGCCTACGACGTTGTATCCCTGTTTCGGGACGCGTTCATCAGCTGGGAAGAGGCGCGTGTCATTGACTGGGTAGTCCGCTACTGGGAAAAGGCACGCGAGGCAGGCTTGCCGGTTCGCAACGATTTCGGTGAGTTCTATCGCGAGTTTGAGTGGATGGGCCTACAGCGTCACCTCAAGATCCTAGGCATTTTCGCGCGCATTCGCTACCGCGACGGCAAACCCGCATACATGGAAGATGCGCCACGCTTTGTTCAATACATTCGCGCCGTCGGAGAACGATATTCCGCACTTGCGCCCCTGATGCGGCTGTTTGACGATCTGGATCGGCAAAGCCGCTCAAGTGGAAACGACAATTGAGCATGAGCCCGCCGCTCACGGCCATGGTCCTCGCCGCGGGACGCGGCGAAAGAATGCGCCCGTTGACCGATAGCAAACCCAAGCCGCTGCTCGAAGTCGGTGGCAAGACGCTAATTGAGCGCCATATCGCCAAACTGGCTGCGGCCGGATTCAAACGAGTTGTTGTCAACCACGCACACTTCGGAAACCAGATCGAAGCGGCACTCGGCAACGGTACCCGGTGGGATATTGAGATTTATTTCTCGGCAGAGATCGAGGCGCTGGAAACGGCAGGTGGCATAGCCAACGCACTGGAACTCATAGCAGTGGACACATTCGCCGTTGTAAACAGTGACGTGTACTCAGACTACAACTACGGTGAACTGAAAACGGCGACTTCGCGTCTGGCGCGCGATCCAAACCTGATTGCCCATCTCGTGTTGGTCAGCAATCCTGCACATCACCCCGACGGTGATTTCACGCTTGACGGTGACAAAGTAGTGACCGGGCCCGCTGAAAAACTGACGTTCAACGGACTTGGCGCCTATCGCCGCGAAATGTTCGCATCGATTACCCCAGGTGAGAAATTGTCGCTCGCGCCTCTGCTTCACGATCAGATCCGCGCCGGGCGTGTATCCGGTGAGCACTATCAGGGCCGCTGGGCCGATATCGGAACGCCCGAGCGTCTTGCATCGCTCAATGACTTACTCGAACGCGAAGCGTCATGATCTACACGCCGGCCCACTTTTCGGAAAACGATCGCAGCCGATTGTTCCGCTTCATGCGGCAGCACAGTTTTGCAACGCTGATCTCTGGAGCCGGCGACGAGCCGTCAGTCGCACATCTTCCGGTTCTCGTCGATGAAGCCCGAAACCTGGTTCGGGCCCATGTTGCGCGTGCAAACCCACTGTGGCGTGACTTCACACCGGAACGGAAAGTGTTGCTGATATTTCATGGCCCGCATCGGTATATTTCGCCGAGTTGGTACTCAACTCACCCCGGCGTTCCGACCTGGAACTACGCCGTGGTTCACGTGGCCGGGTCTGCTCGCGTTATTAAAGACCAGGCTGATCAGGATCGCACCCGGATCATGTCGATGTTGCACGACCTCGTGGCGGAAAATGAGGCGCAGTTTTCACGGCCCTGGAAAATGGAGTTACCGGCCGATTACATGCGGAAAATGATCGACGGCATCGTTGCATTCGAAATTGACATTGCGCGCATAACCGGAAAATTCAAGCTGTCCCAGAACCGGCCGGTTGCCGATCGACTGAATGTGATTGCCGCACTTGAGCAATCGGGTGCGGACGAAGCCCGTGCCGCGGCCCGTCTGATGAAAGAGATCTTTCAAGCCCCGGACGAGATGAAAGAGACCCTTCAAACCCCGGACGAATAGTGTCCGCTTATAATTCCACCATCTTCAATGCGCCGGGCGACCCGCGATGCAGATCAACAAGATCCGCGCCAACAGGCGCAAACGACTTGCCGACTCAATGGGAAACGGAGTCGCAATCCTTCATGCCGCGCCGGAACAAATCCGCAATCGCGACGCGAACCACCCTTATCGCTTTGACAGCTATTTTCATTACTTGAGCGGTTTTCCGGAGACAGAAGCAATTCTGGTCATTGTTGCCGGCACGCCTGAGGCATCCATATTGTTCTGCCGGGACAAGGATCTGGAGCGGGAGATATGGGATGGGTTTCGCTACGGTCCCGAGACCGCGCGCGACGCATTCGGACTAAGCGAGGCACATTCCATTACAAAAGCCGATGAACTGATTCCAAAGCTTCTGGAAAATCAGGCCGCCTTGTACTACGAACTTGGGGGCAACCAACATTCGGACCGCAAAGTGTTCGACTGGCTCAATCAGGTGCGTGCGCAGAGTCGCAACGGCGTCACGGCGCCTGACGAGATTCACGACATTCGCTCGATTCTCGATGAGATGCGGGTCGTAAAGGACGCATCCGAAATCGAAACGATGCGGCGTGCCGCCAACATTTCTGCGCAAGCGCATGTTCGCGCCATGCAACTGACGCGGCCAGGCAAAATGGAGTATGAAGTCGAAGCCGAATTGCTCCATGAGTTCCGCCGAAACGGAGCCCAATCGCCGGCGTACACTTCGATCGTGGCTGGCGGCGCTAACGCGTGCGTTCTGCATTACGTCAACAACGACGCGGTCCTCAACGATGGCGACCTGCTGTTAATCGATGCAGGTTGCGAACTGGACGGCTACGCGTCCGACATTACCCGTACCTTCCCGGTGAACGGCAAATTTTCAGGCGCGCAGCGCGACGTATACGAACTCGTGCTCGCGGCGCAGGCTGCGGCAATCGAGCAGGTCGCGCCCGGACGTGAATGGGAAGATCCGCATCGTGCCGCATTGCAAGTTCTGGTGCAGGGCATGCTGGATCTGGGGCTTTGCAAGGGGACACCGGAATCGGTGATCGAATCAGGTGATTACAGAAAGTTCTACATGCACCGAACCGGACACTGGTTGGGAATGGATGTGCACGACGTCGGCGATTACAAACGAGATGGACAATGGCGCAAGCTCGAGACCGGCATGACGCTTACGGTTGAACCCGGTTGCTATATTCGTCCTGATGACAGCGTCCCCGAACAATTCTGGAACATCGGCATCCGCATCGAAGATGACGCACTGGTGACTCAAGACGGCTGCGAGATCATTACCGGCGGAGTACCCAAATCAATCGCCGAGGTTGAAGCCATCATGGCCGGGTAGCCTGCATATTTCACGAAGGATTCGCTTCTCAGGGAAAATATGCCTAAACAGATTGGACGATCGGCCGCAGAGGAATAGCCAGACTATTGCGCCGGATCCTTTCCAAACAGAGCGATCGTTCAAGCTGTGACGGCACATTTTTCCTGAAAGCGAATAGGTACGAACTGTTCCCGCGAGAAGATGCTCAAATGTGTTGCTATCAAGCTCATTCGTTTCGCCAATACTTGAAGTACGCGACCGTCTTCGTGAAATATGCAGGCTTGTATGGTACGTCCTGCACCTGAGGGTGCCGGGGTGGAGGGACGATGCAGGCTATCTGCCGTAACCGGACAGACCGAACTAGCCATGTCCCCACTCTGTCTTTCTGAGCGTCGATTTGGGAAGCAGCGGCAAGTGTTTACGCACCTGACCGCCGATAGAAACAAGCTAACGCGGCAAAGACAGCCCCCCTCGGCACGTTTAAGTGTACGGCGATACGGGCGGCTTGAGCACGGCGTTGTCCATGTATGCAGCCGTTGTTGCCATTGGCCGTGGAAGTGGAGCTTACATGTCTGATTCACACAAGAGCATCGAAGTCATCGGCGCGGACATTAGCCAGTGCGAAATCGTTATTGCCTGGGCGCGCTCGCAGCGACCTTGCCAGCGTATTGCCAATAAGCGCGAGGCCATTGTGGTCTGGCTCAAACAACTTCCCGCAGGCTGTGTTATCGGCATGGAGGCCACGGGCCGGTTACATCAGCAGCTGGCTGATCTGGCTGCAGGACATGGACACGTCGTGTACGTCCTTAACCCCAAGCATGTAGCGTCTTACGCCAGGGGCGTGGGCCAGCGCGGCAAGACCGATCCAATGGACGCGGGCGTGATTGCCCGTTATGTCGATCGCGAACGTGATGGGCTACATCGTTATGTCGTACCCAGCGCCTTGCAGCGCACGCTGCGTGATTTGATCAGCCAACGCGCGAGCGTCGTGCGTCATACTACGGCGCTGCGCCAGAGCATCCGGGCTACGGGCACGCGGTCCAACCGCGCCTTAAAGCGCGCGCATCAAGGCGCCTTGAAGAGCCTGAACACGCTGCTCGCCGAGCTCAACAACGAGCTCAAACGCGTCATTGCACACAACGATGAACTGGAGAACAAACGCAAGCAACTGCAGCGCATTCGCGGCATTGGCTTTATCAACAGCGCGGCGTTGACCCATCGCTTCGATCACACGCCCTTTGCCAATAGCGATGCGGTGGTGGCCGCCTACGGATTGGACCCGCGCCCGAAGGATTCTGGTACTCATCAGGGCAAGCGGCGCCTGACCAAACAGGGCAATGCGGAGGATCGGCGGCTGATCTACCTGGCTGGGCAGGCAGCGGCAAAGACAAAATTGTTCAAACCAATTTATCGCGCACTACTAGCCAGGGGCTTGGCAACCACCGAGGCCATTGTGATCCTGGCCAGAAAGCTACTGCGCATCGCCTTTGCCATCTGGACTTCAGGACAACCGTTCAAGCCTGATATGGTCGGAAAAAAACCTTGCTAAAAACCATAGGAACTAGACCGCCAATGAATGGCCGCGTGCGCGATGCAGTTATCGTTGGCGGCGGGCCAATTGGTTGCGCTGCTGCAATCGCGCTTGCCAACGCCGGGTTGGACGTCGTCGTTGTGGAAGCCCATGCCGGCGATCAGCGCGCACCCGACGCCAGAACGCTCGCCCTTTCGTGGAATAGCCGTCTTGTTCTGCAACGCTTGCATGCCTGGCCAGCGAACCTTCGCGCAACAGCTATAGACGCCATTCACATCTCTCATCGCGGACGATTCGGGCGAGCAGAACTGAGTGCAGCTGACGTACAACTCCCTGCTCTGGGGTATGTGCTCAGACATGCCGACGTTCATGGTGCACTCCGCGAGAAAGTACTCGCCATGCCGGTGGAGTTTCGTGAAGGTTTTACCGTTGAAGATATCGAAATCGGAGACGACCTGGCTGAGATCAAAGGAACGGACTCCAGCGGGAAACAACGCATCTTGTCCAGGCTGGTCGCAGTTGCAGACGGGGGCGCGGCCGTCTCGAAGTCGCTAGCCACAGAAATTCGCGACCATGATTATGAACAGGCGGCCGTGGTTGGCCTGGTCCGTAGCGACCGACCTCATCGACAGCGCGCCTATGAGCGTTTCACACCGACAGGTCCAATTGCGTTTCTTCCATCTTCGGACGAGTTTGCATTTGTCTGGTCTTGCAAACCGGAGCGCGCTCCTTCGCTGCTGACGATGAATGACGACTTGTTTCTGAAGGAACTGCAACTTGCATTTGGTGACCGTGCCGGGCGCTTTGTTGGACTGCGCCAACGTGCATCGTTCCCGCTCGCACTAAGAGTGATGCAAGAACGCTCCAGCACTCGACTGGTATTGCTTGGCAACGCTGCACAATCTCTGCACCCCATTGCAGGTCAGGGGTTCAATCTCGGTTTGCGCGACGTCTGGGATTTCGCTGAAGTCATTCGGTCGCATGATCGAACGGACGTTGGCGACCATTCAATCACGACGCGATACCGAAAGCAGCGACGCATTGACCGCGCCGGCGGCATCACTTTTACCGATACGCTTGCAAAAATGTTCTCAACCGATTTTGCGCCGCTCGCGTTGGGGCGCGGACTTGGTCTTGCGCTACTGGACATTCTGCCGCCAGCAAAACGTCAAATCATGCATCACATGATTTTCGGCGTGGGAAACTGACACGGCCTGCAGAAAGGCAGGACCGAAGCAAAATAGCTGCTGTTGCTTTTTGTCTCCAAAACGCAGCGCGGGCTTGCATCGGGCCCGAGGGTTTGCGATAAAATGGCCGCCTTTTTCCGTGCACTGCGCGTGCCATGCAAATTGGTCGTCATAAACTTCCCAATCGATTGATTGCGGCCCCAATGGTCGGCATTACCGACCTTCCGTTCCGGCAACTGTGCAAACGTTTGGGAGCCGGCATGGCAGTCTCCGAGATGGTGACCGCCAACAGCGCCCTGTGGAACACGGCAAAGACGCGGCGCAGATGCGACCATACGGGCGAAGTACGCCCCGTCTCGGTACAGATTGCCGGTGGCGAAGCTCAGATGATGGCCGATGCGGCAAGGCGCAATGTTGACCTCGGTGCCGAGATAATTGATATCAACATGGGATGTCCCGAGAAAAAAGTGTGTCACCGCGCGGCTGGATCAGCCCTGCTCAGGGACGAGAATCTTGTTGGCCAGATACTCGACTCGGTTGCGGCGGCTGTTGATGCGCTGGTCACGCTGAAAATCCGGACGGGTTGGGACAGGCAATACAAGAATGCAGTACGTGTTGCGCGAATGGCAGAGTCGGCGGGCGTACAGGCCATTGCAATCCACGGTCGCACACGCGCAGATTTGTTCAATGGCGAAGCAGAGTACGAAACGATTGCCGAGGTCAAGTCCCGCATCGGAATTCCCGTGATTGCAAACGGCGACATCGACACGCCACACAAAGCCAGGCAGGTGCTTGATCGAACCGGGGCGGACGCCGTCATGATCGGACGTGCTGCACAAGGAAGGCCGTGGATATTCCGCGAGGTGGGCTATTTTCTCGACAATGGCAAAGAACTTGGCGCACCGTCCACGAGCGAAATCCAGATGTTACTGGTTGAGCACGTTGGCTGGTATACGCGCACACTTGACGGCGGTGAACAGTTTCGTCGGCGCATGAACAAGATAGAATCTGCAAAGCAACAGATATCGGCCATTCGACTTTTCTTCGACGATCTGGCAAACGATCGGGCGAATAACATGAAGACTCTCAAGCGCGCCGCATGATCAACGAAAACGAAATCGCCCGATGCGTGCGCAAGGCAATAGACGCCTATTTCCGCGATCTTGACGGTGAACGCCCCGCGCCGATTTACGATATGGTTCTGTGCTCGGTTGAGAAGCCGCTCATCGAAGTTGTATTGACGAAGACCAGCGGCAACCAGACGCACGCTGCGCAACTGCTGGGTCTGAATCGAAATACGCTACGCAAGAAGATGAAAATCTACGGGATCAAGTAGCTATACAAATTTGATCAATACCAACCCGCCCGCAAATCAATTGCGGGCGGTTTTGTTTTTTCTGTCCAGGCGAAAATGACTAAACAAAGACAGGCTCTAATTAGCGTATCCGACAAAAGCGGAATTGCTGATCTTGCGAAAACGTTTGTGCAATTCGGCATTGAACTGCTTTCCACCGGCGGGACTGCGACACTGCTAAGGGAAGCCGGTCTGCCGGTCACCGAAATCGGTGAATACACGGGTTTCCCCGAAATGCTGGATGGCCGTGTCAAAACGCTGCATCCCAAGGTGCATGGCGGCATACTCGCGCGGCGCGATATCGAAGCACATGTCGAGGCGCTGCAAGCGCACGCAATCCCGACAATTGATATTGTTGTTGTAAATCTATACCCGTTCGTTGAAACGGTGGCAAAAAACGACTGTACGCTGGAAGACGCCACCGAGAATATCGACATCGGTGGCCCCACGATGGTCAGGGCAGCCGCGAAAAACTGGCAGCATGTCGCCGTTGTCACTTCCCCTGCGGACTATCCAGCGCTCACTCGCGAAATCGAATCAGCCGGCGGCGCCATCAGTCTCGAAACGCGCTATCAGCTTGCGCGCCGCGCATTTTCACACACGGCCGCATACGACGCGGCAATCAGCAATTACCTGACCGCGACGGACGTGGACGGCAACCGGTTGCCGTTTCCGGAGCAGGCAAATATGAACTTCGAGAATGTGCAGGATCTGCGCTATGGCGAGAATCCGCATCAACAGGCCGCGTTTTATCGTGACCTGGCACCGGCTTCCGGTTCGCTTTCCAACTATTCCCAGTTGCAGGGAAAGGAATTGTCATACAACAATATTGCCGACTCGGACGCCGCGTGGGAATGCGTCAAGACATTTGATGAACCCGCTTGTGTGATCGTCAAACACGCCAATCCATGTGGCGTCGCCGTGGGCCCATCGCCACTCGAGGCATACAAGAAGGCTTTTGCAACGGACACCACTTCCGCATTTGGCGGCATCATCGCGTTCAATCACACGCTTGATTCAGCAACGGCCGAAGCCGTAAGCGGGCAATTTGTCGAAGTGGTCATCGCTCCGAAGATTGATGACGCCGCGCGCGCCGTGCTTGCAGGCAAACAGAATGTTCGTGTTCTGGAAATACCGCTTGGCGATGGCGCAAATGATTTTGATTACAAACGCATCGGTGGCGGGCTGCTGATCCAGACGCCGGACGTCAGGAATATCAGCGAAGACGAATTACGCATTGTCACCCGCAAGCAACCCGACAAGAAACAGATGTCCGACCTGCTCTTCGCCTGGTGCGTTGCAAAATTCGTCAAGTCCAACGCGATCGTGTTCTGTAAGGATGGCATGACACTCGGTGTTGGCGCAGGTCAGATGAGCAGGGTCGATTCGGCCCGAATTGCCTCAATCAAGGCGGAGAACGGTGGACTCTCTTTGGACGGCTCGGTCGTCGCATCCGATGCGTTCTTCCCGTTCCGGGATGGCATCGATGTCGTCGCCAACGCTGGCGCAACCGGCATTATTCAACCCGGTGGCAGTGTCAGGGACGAAGAGGTCATCGCAGCAGCCGACGAACACAATGTCGCGATGGTATTTACCGGTGTGCGCCATTTCCGGCATTGAACCGAAAACACGAGCGGCTCATACTTGCGCCGCCGCGATCTGATTAACCAGTAGAGCAGGCAGCAACCATGGACGTTCTTGTAGTCGGAGGTGGAGGTCGCGAACATGCAATCGCATGGCGTCTTGCGCAATCTCCACGAGTGTCCCGCGTCTATGTGGCTCCGGGCAACGCCGGAACCAGCAGCGACGACGGATTGTTCAACGTGCAACTCTCCGGGACCGATGATTTGATTGCGTTTGCCAAACGTGAATCAATTTCGATGACGGTGGTAGGCCCGGAAGCGCCTTTGTGCGACGGCATTGTCGACGCTTTTCGTGCCGAAGGTCTGCGCATATTCGGGCCGGCAAAGGCCGCAGCGCAACTGGAGAACTCAAAAGATTTTGCCAAGAACTTCATGGCCCGGCATGGCATCCAGACTTCAGCCTACCGAACATTTGATGAGCCGATGGCCGCGCACGACTACATCCGTGAGCGCGGGGCGCCAATCGTCGTCAAGGCAGACGGGCTGGCAGCTGGCAAGGGCGTTGTCGTCGCCCAGTCCGAGGAGCAAGCGCATGCCGCTGTCGACATGATGCTCGTTGACAACGGCATGGGTACGGCAGGCGCGCGCGTTGTCATCGAGGACTTTCTCGAAGGTGAGGAAGCCAGCTTTATCGTAATGGTCGACGGCGAACATGTATTGCCACTTGCTTCGAGCCAGGATCACAAACGCTTGCTCGATGACGACAAAGGGCCAAATACAGGAGGCATGGGCGCCTATTCGCCGGCACCGGTACTAACACCCGCGTTACATGCGCGCGCGATGCGCGAGATCATCCGGCCAGTCGTAGCGGGAATGGCCGAGTCCGGCACACCGTATACGGGCTTTCTGTATGCAGGGCTGATGATTTCTCCCGAAGGTGTGCCCAAAGTGCTCGAGTTCAATTGCCGCATGGGCGACCCCGAGGCACAACCGATCATGCTGCGCTTGAAGAGCGATCTGTATTCGCTGCTCGACCACGCGCTGAACGGAACCCTTGATCAGGTCGAGGCCGAGTGGGATCGCCGCGTCGCGCTCGGTGTTGTGATGGCGGCCGGAGGCTACCCGTCCAACCCGCGCAAAGGCGATGAAATAACTGGACTACCAATTGGCGGCGAAGACCACCATGTATTTCATGCCGGAACAGCCCGTGATGACGACAAGGTTGTAACTAGCGGCGGCCGCGTGTTGTGCGTGACCGCGCTCGGCGACACCGTGCGGGTGGCGCAGCGGCGCGCCTATGAAATCGCCGGGCGAATTCACTTCGATGGCAGTCAGATGCGTAGCGATATCGGATTTCAGGCGATTAACGCCCGCAAGAGCACGCTGTAACGATCATGCAAAGTGGCGCCGTCAAAGACTATTTCGTCGGCTTGCAAGACAACATCGTTGCGCGCCTGGAAAAGATCGATGGCAAATCGTTTCTCCGCGATGCGTGGGATCGACCGCAAGGCGGCGGTGGAATAAGCAGGCTGGTCGAGCAGGGAAACCTGTTCGAGCGCGGCGGCGTGAATTTCTCCCACGTTTACGGTGAAACCCTGCCGCCGTCTGCGAGCGCAACGCGACCGGAACTTGCCGGGCGCTCGTTCGAAGCAATGGGCGTATCGCTGGTGCTGCATCCCCACAATCCGTATGTGCCCACAGTGCACATGAATGTTCGTTTCTTCCTGGCAATGAAGGAAGGGGCGGAGCCCGTATGGTGGTTTGGCGGCGGAATGGATCTCACGCCATATTACGGTTTCGAAGAAGACGCGATTCACTTTCACGCGACCTGCAAACAAGTGCTCACGCCTTTTGGTGGCGACGTACACGCGCGCTTCAAAGCCTGGTGTGACCGCTATTTCTTTCTCAAACACCGCAATGAGCCGCGCGGAATCGGCGGCATCTTCTTTGACGATTTGTCCGCGCCCGATTTCGATTCCTGCTTCGCGCTGACAAGAGAGGTCGGCGACCACTTCGTCGATGCGTATCTGCCAATCGTCGAGCGGCGCCGCGACAACGAGTACGGCCAACGGCAACGCGATTTTCAGGCGTACAGGCGCGGCCGCTACGTGGAATTCAATCTCGTATTCGATCGCGGAACACTTTTTGGGCTGCAGTCCGGCGGAAGAACCGAATCGATTCTGATGTCGCTGCCTCCAGTCGTAAAATGGCACTACGACTGGAAGCCCGAACCCGGCTCACCGGAAGCGCGTTTGTATGATGTCTTTCTCACAGGCAGGGACTGGGTATAGCCCGCATACCGCAAAAATTTTCTTAGGACATGCTTTTTGCGGCACGCGCCTGTTGCCACGGTCGAATAACTTCGACCGATTGTGCCCCGATTGGTCATTCGCGCAACGCGCTCACACCGGACCTGAAAAACGAAAAGACGCCGATTCAGCCAGTTATCCAACTCGACCAAACTGGCACAAGCCTTGCTCCTCTAATCTTCAACGGCTATGGCCATACCCCGACTGCATACACTGCACGTCATTTGTCGGCCATACCGGGAAGATGTCTCCTGCAAGCGTAGTTGTTATGGCCAGTACAAACGTGCTGGCCATTTTTTTGTGCGCAATCTGCAGGATCGTGTTACTCGCCAAGATAGGCCTGACGCACTTGCGAGTTGTCGAGCAAGCTCGCGGAGTCGCCCGATAGCGTAACCAAACCACTCTCCATTACGTAGCCGCGATTGCTCACGTCAAGAGCAAGCCGCGCGTTCTGTTCGACCAACAGAATGGTTACGCCGTCGTCCGAGACTTGCTGTACGACTTCAAAAATTTTTTCGACCATTAACGGTGCCAGCCCCATGGACGGTTCATCGAGCAGCAACAGCCTTGGCTGGCTCATCAACGCACGTCCAATCGCGAGCATTTGCTGCTCTCCGCCTGACAAAGTGCCAGCGGCCTGGCCACGCCTTTCTTTCAATCGGGAGAACAAATGAAACATTCTCTCGATTTCATCGCGAATGAGCGCTTTGTCGTTGCAAACGTAGGCACCCATCTTGAGATTTTCCTCGACGCTCAGGCGCCCGAACACACCACGCCCTTCAGGCACGAGAGCAATCCCGAGTTCAACCAACTGATACGCCGGCCGGCCCGAAACGTCCTCGCCGTTGTATCTGACGCGCCCGCCGTGATGCAGCAACCCACATATGGCTTTGAGTGTTGTAGTTTTTCCAGCGCCGTTGGCGCCGATCAAGGCGACCATCTCTCCGGCGTCAACGTGTAGATCAATACCTTTGACCGCGTTGATTCCGCCATATGAGACTTTGAGCTTGCTCGCCTCGAGCATGCTCATGGCAGTTCACCGCCGAGGTAGGCCTGGATGACTTTCGGATCCTTTTGCACGTCCGCCGGCGATCCTTCAGCGATCTTCTTTCCGTAGTCGAGAACCGCGACGCGATCACACAATCCCATTACCAGCTTCACATCGTGTTCAATAAGTAAAACAGTCACGCCGTCATCACGTATGCGCGACAACAGCGCGCGCAGCTCGGTTGTCTCGGTCGCATTCATGCCGGCTGCCGGCTCGTCCAGTGCAAGCAGCTTCGGCTCGGTGGCCAGGGCCCGCGCTATTTCAAGGCGGCGCTGATCACCATAGGGTAGGTTTTTCGCCAGCGCATTCGTGTGCGAGCCGATGCCGACGTAATCTAGTAATTCCTTCGAGCGCCTGCGTATCGCTGCCTCTTCTTGCCGCGTGCGCTTTCCGCGCAGGATCGCGCCAAGCGCTCCGGCTTTCGTGCGCGGATGCCGGCCAACCATGACATTCTCGATAGCCGTCATGTTCTGAAACAGGCGAATATTCTGGAAAGTGCGCGCGATTCCAAACAAAACGACACGGTACGGTTTGACGCCGACCAGACTATGTCCGTCAAATTCGAACCGTCCCTGGTCGGATCGATACAAACCGGTCAGTACGTTGAACAATGTCGTCTTGCCGGCACCGTTCGGTCCAATCAGTCCATATATGTCACCTTGCCGAATCGACAGGGACACGTGAGACAGCGCAACCAGCCCACCAAAGCGCTTCTCGATATTGCGCACCTGAAGCAAGGTTTTGGTTGCGACCGTCATTAGTCGGTGCGTTCAAATTCACGCTTGCGAATCGGCGACGGCCACAATCCGGTCGGTCGAATCAACATCACCAGTATCAGTGCCAGTCCAAACAGCAGCATACGCAGACTTTCCGGATCGACGATTACCTTTCCAAACAGCTGCTCCTGCATCGGCGAGGCCGTCGACCTCAGCACTTCCGGAAGAACCGCCAGAAGCAGCGCACCGACAACCACGCCGGACACATGCCCCATACCGCCAAGAACGACCATACACAAGACCATGATGGATTCGAGCAGGACAAAACTCTCCGGGCTGACGAATCCCTGGAAGCTGGCAAACAACCCGCCGGCGACACCGCCGAAAGTGGCTCCCATTGCGAACGCGAGCAATTTCACGTTGCGCGTGTTGATGCCCATCGATTGCGCCGCGACTTCGTCCTCGCGTATCGCGATCCACGCCCGGCCGATACGTGAATCTTCGAGACGTACGCAGATAAATATAGTCAGCATTACCAGGCCGAGGAGCACGTAGTAATAAAGATGCGTACCCGAGAACTCAATGCCGAAGAACTGATGAGTGCGCGTAAGATCAAGTCCTCCGACCGAAATCGGATCTATTCGATTGATACCGATGGGACCATTGGTGATATTGATCGGGTGGTCGAGATTGTTCAGAAAAATGCGGATGATTTCACCGAATCCCAACGTCACGATTGCCAGATAATCACCGCGCAATCGCAACGTTGGTGCACCAAGCATGACGCCGAACAATGCGGTAACACCGGCGCCGATCGGCAAAATCAGCCAGAAAGGCAGATGAAGGCCAAATTGCGGAGACGCGAGCAACGCCCATGTGTATGCACCAACTGCGTAGAAAGCGATATAACCAAGGTCGAGCAGACCTGCAAAGCCGACAACGATGTTCAACCCTAGGGCAAGCATCGCGTAGATCAGTGCAAAGTCGATAATGCGCACCCAGGTGCGGCCAACGGTGTTGTCGACGACGAATGGCAAAAGCGCCAGGCCTACAGCGACCAGCACATAGCCGACCCACACAGCACGGCGATCGCGCTTCAGAATGGACAAACGCGAGATAAAATGTCCCGTCATGCGCGTTCCGCCACACGCTCGCCCATGAGACCAGTAGGCCGTAACACCAGCACCAGCACAAGGACCAGAAACGCAAACACGTCCTGATAATGGCTGCCAAGAAAGCCACCGGTTACGTCACCGATGTAGCCGGCTCCGATGCTCTCGATCAGGCCAAGTAATAACCCCCCGAGCATCGCACCGCCGATATTGCCGATGCCGCCCAGAACCGCAGCGGTGAACGCTTTCAGACCGAGCATGAATCCCATTGAGTAATGCGCAATACTGTAATTGGCCGCAACCAGTACGCCAGCTACCGCGCCCAACGCCGCGCCGATGACAAACGTTGCCGAAATGATCTTGTTGACGTTTACACCCATCAATCCTGCAATCGCCTGATTCTCCGACGTTGCACGCATCGCGCGGCCCAGCCGCGTGAAGTGTACTAACAACAGCAATGCCGCCATCAACGCAGCGGACACAATAATGATCACGATCTGCAAGTCTGTGATGTTGGCACCGGCAATGGTGTGCGGTTCAGATGAGAACAGGCGCGGAAACGTTTTGTATTGCCGCCCCCAGATAATCATCGCCACGTTCTGCAGCAGGATTGACATGCCGATGGCAGTAATCAGGGGCGCAAGTCTGGGGGCGTTACGCAATGGACGATACGCGACGCGCTCGATCGAGTATGCCAGCGTCATGCACACGGCGATCGCAGCGGCGATGGCCAGTGCAACGATCAGCGCAACGGGTAGTCCCGCAGTCGAGCCGACCAAGATGGTCATCACCGTCAAGGCAATCATCGCCCCGATCATTACCACCTCGCCGTGCGCAAAATTGATCAATCCAAGAATGCCATACACCATCGTGTAACCAAGCGCGACCAGCGCATACACGCTGCCGAGTACCAGCCCGTTCAGAATCTGCTGTAGAAATATGTCCATGTTGTCTCGACGCTTTTTTGGGCCTTCACTTCCCGTTCAAGAAAAACGGCGCCCATGGGCGCCGTCCGGTTCTCGCTGACGGTGGCCAATCACAACTGCCTCAGTCCCCGCCTCCGACTGTTTCAATGTATTCCCACTGGCCATCGGTGACTTTGTAGAGACTGATCGCACCACCCTTGATGTCCCCCTTTTCGTCGAACTGAACGGTCGCACTCACGCCCTGATGCTTGATTTCTGCCAGTACCGGCAGATAAACAGCGGAGTCAAACGAGTCCGCCTTTACCATTGCCGCGATAAGTGTGTTGGTAGCGTCATAGGCATACGGTGCGTAGAGCTGGATTTCCTGCTTGAACTCCTTGGTGTACTTTTCTGTAAACGCGGGTCCATCCGGCATGCTTGCCAGCGGCACGCCCGGCGACGACGCATACGCACCCTCGCCTTCCTCGCCGGCGAGCGTGAGAAACTGTTTCGTCTGACAACCGTCGCCGCTCAAGAAAGTTGACGTCAGGCCGAGATTCCTGATCTGTTTCATCATCGGCCCGGTCTGCGAATCCAGGCAACCACAAAAGACCAGATCTGGGTTCATACCCTTGATCCGCGTCAGTATCGCAGTGAAGTCGGTCTTGGACATATCCGTGAATTCACGGGTAATGATTTCGCCACCCGCGGCTTTCGCTGCGAGTTCGAACTGATCAGCGAGCCCCTTGCCATAGGCGGAGCGGTCATCAATAACTGCGATCGTTTTGGCATTCAGTTTGCCGACGGCAAACTTGCCAAGCACCACGCCTTGCTGCGCGTCGTTGGCCATCACCCTGAATGCCGTGTTGTATCCCTGGTTTGTATAGTCGACATTGGTTGCCGATGGTGAAATTTGCGCAACGCCGGCATCGTGGTAAATCTTGGAGGCGGGAATCGTGGTGCCGGAATTAAGATGCCCGATCACACCTGCAACCTTTGCATCGACAATTTTCTGGGCAACCACCGTCCCCTTCTGCGGGTTGCCTTCGTCGTCCTCAGAAACCATTTCGAAGCGAATGTTCTCGCCTGCGATGACCATACCCGCTTCATTTGCTTCCTGAATGGCCAGCCGCACACCGTTCTCGTTGTCTTTTCCGAGATGAGCGATCGGCCCTGTTAAAGGTCCGGCGTGCCCAATGGTGACAACCCGCACTGCCTCACCGTTTTCACCAACCGATTGGTCGTCCTTGCCACAGCCGCCAACCAGGAAAACCAGCGAAACCCCGACCAAGGCCGCACACGCCTGCCGGGAAATCTTTGCCAAGATTCGCATGTCCATCTTGCTTGCTATCCCCTTTCAAACAATGACGGTGCCGATGAGTAACGCCGCGATTATCATGCACGGCTTTGAACACTGTCAATCTTGAACCATATATTCATTGGTTTGCAGACACCTCGCATGCACGATGCGCACAACATTAAAGTCGGCATAACGTCGGCTTTAATGTCTGATGAAGTGGTCCGTTCAGAGAGAGAGGATCCACTCCACGAGCAACGTGGCCTCTTCTTTCTTGATCGGGTTGGGCGGCATTGGAATTGCACCCCAGACACCACTACCGCCGTTGAGGACTTTGCCGGTGAGGTTCCCGACCGCACCGCTGTCGCCCTTGTATTTCTTGCCAATTTCCTTGAATCCTGGCCCAACCAGCTTCTTGTCGACCATATGGCAGGTCAAACAATTTCTGGATTTCGCAAGTTCCTGCGCCTTGGCCGCGTCCACTGCAGCGTTCGCTTGAGCCGCCAGCCCCAGTGCCGCGGCCGCCGCCATCGTTATGATGCTCTTCTTCATTCCCTTGCCTTTCCTCATAAAAAATAGATCTCCGAGGGCGGTATTCTACCGGCGTTTCGCCCGCAGCCGCGCATTTTTGCATATTTGCGACTGGATGTCGCTTCCCGGCCATACCGTCCGGATGGAGAGCGGCATACAACCCCACCATCTGATCGATCAGTTCAAACCATGTAACGCCTTCGCAATCTCGGGCGTTGCAGGGTTCGACCAGGGTATCGAGCATTGGTTGCAGTAACCTCAGGAGCGCATTGAACATTTTCCCCAAAGTAAAGTAGTGCGCTGCAGATGGCTATTTGCTTGCCAATCAAATCCCGAGTTTCTCCCACATCGCGTCGACTCGTGCCTTGACCTCACTGTCCATCGCAATCGGCGTTCCCCACTGACGCGTGGTTTCGCCCGGCCATTTATTGGTTGCGTCGATGGCCATTTTTGAGCCGAGACCGGAAACCGGGCTGGCAAAATCGAGGTAATCGATTGGAGTGTTCTCGACCACTGTCAAATCACGTGCCGCATCCGTCTTTGTCGAAAGTGCCCAGATTACGTCTTTCCAGTCGCGCGCGTCGACATCTTCGTCAACGACGATGATGATCTTGGTATACATGAACTGGCGCAAAAACGACCAGACGCCGAACATCACGCGCTTTGGGTGACCGGGATACTGTTTTCGCATACTGACGACAGCAACCCGAT
Organism: uncultured Burkholderiales bacterium; assembly: GCA_951812315.1. GTDB lineage: Bacteria > Pseudomonadota > Gammaproteobacteria > Burkholderiales > Eutrophovitaceae > SG8-40. The sequence continues at coordinate 185,447 of CATOSA010000006.1, read as the reverse complement.
AGGAACACCCTTCAGGCGGCAAGTAGAAATCCACAATCTCCGGGAACTGCCGCTGCAACAATGGTACGAACACCTCGTTGAGCGCAACGCCGAGAACCGATGGTTCATCGGGTGGTTTACCGGTGTAAGTCGAGTGATAAATCGGATTGTTTCGCATGGTCACTCGCTCAACGGTCAGCACAGGAAACGATTCCGTTTCATTGTAGTAACCCGTGTGATCTCCGAATGGTCCTTCCAGCGCCGATTCTTCCGGATGGATTACGCCTTCGAGCACGATTTCGGAAAATGCAGGTACCTGCAGATCGGAGCCGAGGCATTTTGCGAGTACGGTACGTGATCCACGCAGCAACCCGGCAAACTGGTACTCGGACAAAGAATCAGGCACCGGCGTAACCGCCCCCAGTATGCTTGCCGGGTCCGCGCCCAGCGCGACCGCGACCGGGAACGGTTGTCCCGGATGCGCCTCGCAGTGGTCGCGGAAATCCAGGGCGCCGCCGCGGTGCGCCAACCAGCGCATGATCACTTTATTGGGCGCGATTACCTGTTGTCGGTAAATGCCAAGGTTCTGGCGCTTCTTGCGCGGTCCGCGCGTTACCGTCAAACCCCAGGTAATCAACGGGCCAGCATCGCCCGGCCAGCAGGTTTGCAACGGCAACCTGGCAAGATCAACGTCGTCCCCTTGCCAGTCGACCTCCTGACACGGCGCACCCGAAATCTCTTTTGGCGCCATATCCCACAGAGCCTGCTTCAACATTGGCAACTTCGCGAAGGCGTCACGCACGCCTTGCGGTGGTTCGGGTTCTTTCAGGAATGCCAGCAATCTGCCGACTTCGCGCAACTCGCTGGTCGACTCCCGGCCCATCGCCAGCGCGACCCGATCGGGCGTGCCAAACAGATTCGCGAGCACCGGAATATCGCAGCCATCAGGATTGTCAAAAAGGATTGCCGGCCCACCATCCTTCAAGACGCGGTCGCATATTTCGGTCATCTCCAAAACCGGGGATACAGGAACACTTACATGCCGAAGTTCACCCAGCTTTTCGAGCTCGCCAAGAAATTCACGAAGATCCCGATATTTCATTTTGTCATTCTGCGATGCATTTGTTCATTGTTCTCTATGCGCTACGCAGCCACTATATGAGCCACACTGCGGCTGCACAAGCCTCTAGCGAAACACGGAAATCGCCGCGCCCGAGTCGGAGTCGGAGTCGGAGTCGGAGTCGGGCCAGACGAGATCGAACGGCAATCCGAATTGCAACTATCAAAAGAACCCGGGCACGCTGTAGTCAGCGACCAGACCCACGAACACAGTGCCACCCACCCAGTTATTGTGATTGAATGCGCGGAAACAACCTGCGCGTGTGCGCTTGCTTATCATCCGGTACTGCCAACCAGCAAGCAGCGCCGCAAGCAACAAACCGGCATAAAAGAATCGTCCTAACGACAGGTACCAGCCGGCCGCTGCGAGCGTCAATAAAAACAATGCATGAAATACCATCACCATCACGACATCAAATCGACCAAACAAGATTGCTGACGTCCTGATGCCAATTTTCCTGTCGTCGTCGCGATCGACCATTGCATATTCAGTGTCATACGCGATCGCCCAGAAGATATTCGCGAGCAAAACGACAGCGGCAATCCACGGCACATGTCCGGTATTCGCCGCGTACGCCATCGGAATCCCGAAACCAAAGGCAACGCCCAGATATGCCTGCGGCACTGCCAGGAAGCGCTTGGTAAACGGATAGCTCGCCGCCAGAAACAGCGCAACGAACGATAGCGCGATCGTCAATGCATTCAGCTGCAGAACCAGTAAGAATGCGAGCGCAGCAAGAATGCCGGCCACAGCCAGTGCCTCCCATGGCTTGATAAGGCCCGCGGCAACCGGGCGATTGTGGGTTCGCTCGACATGGGCATCAAACTCGCGATCCGCGTAATCGTTGATCGCACATCCGGCCGAACGCATCAGCAGCGTTCCGATGACAAAGATCCAGACTGTGGTCCAAACGGGGTCGCCATCAGAGGACAACCATAACGCCCACAGCGTTGGCCATAACAGCAGCAAAATGCCGATCGGTTTATCAATCCGGACCAGTCTCGCATAGAGCGACAAGCGGTCGAGGATCCTCATGGAATCTGGCTCTTTCCGGACGCAGACGATGGCCACACGAGAAGCGTCGCGCAGGGTTGCAGAAAAGTGCCGCCGGTCATTTCATGGTTATCCGCCCAGGACGCATGCGGGCAATGCAGATCACACACGCAAATAGTCCTGCCGTCCGCCAAGCCACCGTGACAGATGTTTTTCGACACACTGCGGATGCGATTGAATCAAGTCTGCCGCGACGTCGCGCGCTTTTTCGAGCAACGCCAAGTCCGTTTCCAGATCGGCAAACCGCAGCATCGGCACACCGGACTGTCGCGCTCCGAGAATTTCACCCGGTCCGCGCAGACGCAGATCCTGCCGTGCGACCTCAAAGCCGTCACTGTTCTCGTAGATGATTTTGAGACGCTCGCGCGCCATTTCCGAAATCGGCATCTGGTACAGCAAAATGCACACGCTGGCCTCGGCACCACGGCCGATGCGGCCCCGCAGCTGGTGCAGTTGCGACAGCCCCATACGCTCCGCATTCTCGATTATCATCAACGAAGCATTGGGAACGTCGACTCCGACTTCGATCACCGTGGTCGCGATCAACAACTGGCATTGCCCCGACTGAAACGCGTTCATCGCAGCGGCTTTTTCCTGGGCACGCATACGCCCGTGCACCAGCCCCACGTTCAGATCCGGAAACTCGGCCTGCAAGTGTTCAAAAGTGTCGATAGCGGTTTGCAGTTGAAGCACTTCGGACTCTTCGATCAACGGACATACCCAGTAAGCCTGTTTCCCCTCCGCACAGGCGTTTCGCACTCGCGCGATCACTTCGTCGCGACGCGCATCGGCAACCAGCTTGGTGACCACTGGCGTTCTGCCCGGGGGAAGTTCGTCAATCACGGAAACATCGAGATCCGCGTAGAAGCTCATCGCCAGCGTTCGCGGAATGGGTGTCGCGCTCATCATCAACTGATGCGGTTGCTGATCGCTATCGCTGCCTTTCATGCGCAGCATCAGCCGCTGATGAACGCCAAACCGATGTTGTTCGTCGATTATCGCGAGTCCGAGATTTCTGAATACGACCTGCTCCTGAAAAAGTGCGTGCGTTCCGACGACGAGCATCGTATCTCCGGACACTGCTTGTTCAATTGCAGCGTCTCGCTGCTTTCGTTTGAGACTGCCGGATAACCACGAGACATTCACGCCCAGTGGTTCGAGCCACTGGGAAAACTTTGCATAATGTTGCTCGGCAAGGATCTCGGTCGGTGCCATAACTGCGACCTGAAACCCCGATTCGATTGCTTGCAGCGCGGCCATCGCCGCAACAATCGTTTTTCCACTGCCAACGTCACCCTGGAGAAGGCGTTGCATTGGATGCGCGCGGCCAAGATCCGAACGAATCTCTTTGAGCACCCGGCGCTGCGCCCCGGTGAGTTCAAACTCCAGAGCCCGCTCCAGCCGCTGAGGCAAGCGTGTGGGCATCGGAAAAGAATGCGTACGTATACGACTTCGCCGTTCATGGTGCAAACGCATCGAGAGCTGCTGTGCTAGCAATTCGTCGAACTTCACCCGCTGCCACGCCGGATGCAAGCGATTTTCCAGTGACGTGCCATCAACGTCCGGCGGCGGATGATGAAGCAGCCTGACGGTCGCGGCAAACGAATCGTGACCAAGGCTGTGCAACAGCTTTTCGGGGAGAGTTTCTGACAAATCAATTTCGCTCAAAGCGCGCGCTACCAGTTTGCGCAAGCTATCCTGAGACAGGCCTGCGGTGGTCGGGTATACCGGAGTCAGCGCGTCGGGCAATGGCGTGTCTGCGCGTAACACACGGAAACGCGGATGAATCATTTCCGCACCAAACAATCCTTGCCGAATTTCGCCCATCACACGCACACGGGACCCAACCGCCAGCGCCTTCTGTTGGCTCGGATAAAAATTGAAAAAACGTATGTGCAGCGTGCCACTGTCGTCTTCAATTCGGGAAACCAGCTGCCGTCTGGGACGAAATTTGACATCGGTTTCAGCCACCACGCCTTCCACCTGGACATTGACTCCCGAGGGCGCTTCGGAGACCAATGTAAGCGTCGTTTCATCTTCGTAGCGCAACGGCAAGTGAAGCACTATGTCGTCAAACCTGAAAATGCCCAGCCGAGCAAGGCGATCGCGCATACGGGGCGTCGTGAACGCCAGCGAAGAGTCGGACGCGTTGACTGCCTCAGTGTCGGGAGCTTCAACCAGGCCCGCATCAGTGTCGGATTGCCTACCGGCGCCCACAGTTTTCTTTTGCCGTGACCCGGCGCGTGCTGACTTCGTTGGCGAACCACTGCGTCCCGTAGACGAGCCACGCTTTAACGGTGAAGACGTTGCAACTTTGCGCCTCGTCCGTTGCATTGTGATCACCCGCCGGTCAATTCCGTCACTTCACCACTATTGCGTCGATTTCGATAAGCGCGCCACGCGGCAATTGCGATACGCCAACCGCCGACCGCGCAGGATAGGGGCTGCTGAAATACTGCGGCATGATTTCGTTAAGCGTCGCGAAATTGGCGAGATCATTGAGGAACACCGTAAGCTTGACGATATCCTCCAGCGATCCACCTGACGCGGCAGCGACTGCGCGCAAATTTGCGAAAACACGATGCGCTTGGGCCTCGAACCCCTCGGCCATCTCCATTGTCTTCGGATCGAGACCAATCTGCCCGGACAAATAAATCGTTTCGCCTACCGCCACAGCCTGCGAATAAGTGCCAATTGCCTCGGGCGCATCTTCGGTTCGTATTGGGTGCTTGGTCACAAATGACTCCCGGTATAATATGTTGCGCTACAATATGGCTGCGATCCGCCTTGAACCGCCCGCATTACTTAGCTCCGATCATAACCGATGGCTTTTCCGTCTTTGCGACGCCGGCAATGGACTCGCAGATCTCGCCGCGGCGTGATTCGCATCATTCCTGACCGGATCGATTTGCGCGCCAGATGAGCTCGTCAAACGCCAAGACTACCAAGCAGAGCACGCTGGCGCTTACAGTTGCCGCCACCGGGGTTGTATTTGGCGACATTGGCACGAGCCCCCTTTACACCATGCGCGAAGCGTTTGGCGAGCGCTATGGAATGGCGGCCACGCCCGACAACGTTCTCGGCGTGCTGTCCCTGATCTTCTGGGCGTTGATCATCGTCGTCACGATCAAGTACGTATTTTTCATGATGCGCGCAAACAATCGTGGTGAGGGCGGCATGATGGCGCTACTTGCACTCGTATTGCGGGCGACCAGGCGTGGTTCACGAACGCGCTGGATCCTGATACCCCTCGGTTTGTTCGGCGCGGCAATGTTCTACGGCGACGGAATCATTACGCCCGCAATCTCTGTTCTGTCTGCTGTTGAAGGTCTGGAAGTTGTCGCTCCGGCTCTTCGATCTTTCGTCGTTCCTCTGACTATCGTAATCGTCATCCTGTTGTTCCTTTTACAGCAGAAAGGAACGGCCAGCGTTGGCGCCCTGTTTGGTCCCATTACCCTTGTCTGGTTTGGCGTGCTGGCCGTGTTGGGCGGCGCGAGTATCGCCCAGAACCCGGGGGTATTTGCAGCGCTTAGCCCGTCCTACGCAGTCGGGTTTTTTGTCGAGAACCGGTTCGCCGGTTTTCTCGCGATGGGTGCTGTCGTGCTGGCCATCACCGGGACCGAAGGCATCTACACGGACATGGGACACTTCGGCAAGAAACCGATTCGCATCGCCTGGAGTTTCTGGGTATTGCCGGCCCTGGTGTTGAACTACTTCGGTCAGGGCGCACTAATTCTTCGCGACCCCTCAGGGCTCGCCCACCCGTTCTACCATCTGTCACCTGCCTGGGCCTTGTTGCCGATAATCGGGCTGGCAACGCTGGCAACCGTCATTGCGTCACAGGCGGTCATTTCCGGCACCTATTCCCTCACGCGGCAGGCTATCCAGCTTGGCTATTGCCCGCGCATGGAAATCTTCCATACGTCTGAGAGCGAGATTGGCCAGATTTACATGCCGTGGATTAACTGGTCTTTGCTGGTCGCTGTGCTCATTCTGGTTGTCGGTTTCGGTTCTTCGAGCAATCTCGCCAGCGCATATGGGGTTGCCGTCACCGGAATGATGGCAATTGACACGATTCTCGCATTCGTCGTTGTCACGACATTGTGGAAGTGGTCAAAGTGGATCGCAGCGCCACTTGCGATCGTCTTTCTCGTAATCGATCTTTCATTCTTCAGTGCCAACAGCATCAAGCTGGTTCATGGTGGCTGGTTCCCGATAGCGGTAGCAATCGTGCTGTTCACGTTGTTCACCACCTGGTATCGAGGGCGCCGAGTGCTTACGCGTCAGCTCGCCCCCGGGGCGATCGGCATCGAACCGTTTGTTGCAAGCATCACGCAGCACCCCCCGACCCGGGTACCCGGCACTGCAGTATTTCTCACCCACGCGACCCAGGGTGTACCGCACGCGCTACTGCACAATCTGAATCACAATAAAGTCCTGCATGAACGCATCGTGTTGCTCACGGTGCGCACCGAGGATATTCCGCACGTTCCCAACGAAGAACGAATCGAGATCACACCATTGTCAGGTGACTTCTATCGCGTCATCGTGAACTACGGCTTCAAGGATGAGCCCGACGTGCCCAAAGCTCTTGAACTGGGCAAAGCATATGGTCTTGAATTCAAAATGATGGAAACGTCATTTTTCCTTTCCCAGCAAACACTCGTACCAAAGCTGGGCAAGGACATGGCGTTGTGGCGCGAGAAGATTTTTGCGGTCATGTCACGCAATGCGTCGAGCGCGACCGAGTTTTTCAATATTCCCGCGAATCGCGTTGTCGAACTCGGAACCCGCGTTGAGTTGTAGGCCAAATAGTCGAGCATTGCTGGAAATTTGCGAACGCATCAAATGCCTGTGACAGACCAACTCGGTGAACCGCTGCGAGCAAGATTCAGCAGCCAATTCCTGACGGTTGACCGTTTTGCTTACATAGTCTACACGCGAAATCTCCCTTTTCGGTATGCCCCAATCCGTCACCCGTCTCTAAACAGCTTGGCACGATCGGCTCGCGGATCAACTTCTTTTGAGAAGCATCGTATGCGGCTGCGGTGTATAGGACAAACCAGTAATACTACCAACACCAAATTTAGGGACCGGCACAATGCGCACGCAACTTGCGTCGAACAGGCTGGCCAGAGAAATCATAGTCATCCGGGTATAACGGTTCGATTCGGTCGTGAGCAACTTTGCGAGAAAAGCACGCCGCTGTTAACAAAAACGTAATCGCGGTTTGATATCGTCGGATCGAACTTCTTGTCCACAAAAATCGACTACCAGGAACTCTGATTGGCCATGTTAATGACAATTTCGGAACTCAGAATGAAAGCATTGCCCAGAAAAGATGGCCCGGCGCTCGCCGAAGAGATGGGGTGGACACAGGAGCGTGTAAACGGCTACATGGACGGCGAAAGATATCGCCGCGAGAAACTGACTTTGTCCATGTATCACAGGGTTGGCATCGACGAATATGCGCTGGGCTTTCGCACCGGCTACTACGAGCAAAACGCGAAACCAGTTTTTTCAGAAAGCATCAAGAAAGCATCTTCGGCCAATTAGCCGCAAACACACAGACCGCGACGCAAACGTCAAAACTGCTTGAGCGCAACCAAGTCGCTAACCTTTGCTTCGCAATAGCACTCACAAGTGACCGGGCGCCGTAAGACAGCCTATTTTCTGAAGAATTGCCGAAGTCCTGCGTCGTTGCAATGCAGTTCTCGATTTCCTCGTCAATACGCCTCGCCGCACCCCTGTCCAAAAAAAGAACACGAAATCAGCCGGTAATTATGCGGGCTTGGCTTTTGGAGGGTATTGCAACGTACCCTTTAGCTTCTCGATTTCCTCCTGGGACAAGTTGGGTAACGGTCGCTCGCTATTCTCATTCCACCGCTCAACCTGCGAGCGCGTACTCGGCAGTAGCATGGCCACCGCAATTCAAGCCTGCAGTAGCCGTTTTCTGATCAGGTGAATTGCGGTAAACAGGCTGCCCACCGGAACCCAGACCCACAAAAACTCATTCTTGAGTATGTGAAGCACATTGCCAATGAAGAAAGATGTAATGCCTATCGGTGAGGTCTCCAATGGTCGCCAGGGAAAGAAGTATCGCGTGTTGTCCAGAGGCCAGAAGAACGCAATGCCATGACCTGCGTCGGTAAAGGCGTCCAGCATACCGTGCGAAAGCGACGCGAGGAAAAACAGCACAACCAGCACGAACCAGTCACGATCAAACAGCTTTACATATCGCGCAAACACGCTTGCCGAAAGTGGTGCAATCAGTGCCGCGAAAGCAATCGAATGGGTAAAACCACGATGACCAAACGGGTCTGAATAGGGAATATCAAATTGAAACGCCAGCACATCGATGTCCGGCAATACCGACACTACTGACAACGCCAGTATCAATGCGAAACGCGGAACCTGAGAGGTGGACCCCAACGGCTGGACACCAAAATATAGCTGATAAGTGAAATCTTATGGATTATTCTTTTACGACACAGAGAGGATCCGAAGATGACACGTAGTAAAGAGAAGAAATCACACGGCGAGCTTCAAGGCCAAAGTAGCACTGGGCGCAGTGCGTGGCGAGCACACACTGGCCGAGCTGGCTGAACAGTTCGACGTTCACCCGAATCAGATCCAGGACTGGAAGAAACGTCTGGTCGATAGTGCCGAGGACGTGTTCGGTGGCAACGCAGTTGAGGCGCAACACACCGAACGCGAAATCGAGAGGCTGCACGCCAAGGTCGGGCAACTGACGATGGAGAAAGATTTTCTGTCAAAGTTTCTCGGGCGCGACCGGTGAGCGAGCGCCGAGCACAGATTCAAAGCGCTCACGAACTGTCCAGGGCACGCCGCTGCGAGTTACTCGGAGTGGCACGCTGCACAGCGTACTATCGCGGCGCACAGGTGTCAGCCGAAGACCTTGAGCTGCCGTTCTACGGAAGCCGTCGTATTCGCAACGAACTCGATACACGCGGGCTGCAGGTCAATCGTAAGCGCGTACAGCGGCTGATGCGTCAGATGCAGATCAGGGCGCTGTAGCCGAAGCGGCGCACCAGCACGCCAGACAAGGGACACAAGATCTATCCTTACTTGCTCAGGGACATGACAATCACGCGGGCCAACCAGGTGTGGGCGAGCGATATGTGTTATCTACCGATGGCCAAGGGGTTCATGTAGCTCGTGGCGATTATGCACTGGCATACGCGCAAGGTGCTTTCGTGGCGGGCGTCGAACACGATGGACAGCGACTTTTGCGTCGAGGCGCTCGAAGAGGCATTGCGTGGCTACGGTACACCCGAGATATTCAACACCGATCAGGGCACGCAGTTCACGGCCGATGCGTTCACCCGCGTTCTCAAGGACCACGAAGTGACGATCAGCATGGACGGCAAGGCTCGCTGGATCGACAACGTGTTCGTCGAACAGTTGTGGCGCAGTGTGAAGTACGAAGACGTGTATCTGCGCGCGTATGAAACGCCGGCGGCATTACGCGCCGGACTGGACAAATACTTTCGTTTTTACAATACCCGGCGTCGTCACACTGGGCTTGACCGGCGTACCCCCGATGCGGTGTACTTCGAACAAACGGCGTTGAAGAGCGCGGCCTGAACCCCATGGAGATTTCACTTAAGCGGGGGTCCAAGTTTCGGGGTCCACTTCTCTCCGACCCGAACCGGTGAAGCGACGAACAGGGTAATAGCTCCAATCAGATTCTCTATCGACTTTTGTGCTGCAAGGGCAATCGCAATTCCGCCTATGCCTAGCCCGGTCAACAAGGTTGTAACCTCAAAACCGATGTTGTCGAGCCAGACCAAAACGGCGACAAACAGTACGATGACCTTGGCCGCGGTGGCGGCAGGGCGAAGAAGCACGATCGCGTGCGCGCGTCCTGTGCCGGAAAGATGCCCGCGCCAATACTCCTGTACCAGTTTGATAAAGTGGATTGTTGCCCACGTCACGGCAATGATCAGCAGCGTTTGGCCGCGCATGATCGCCCGCGCTGTGACTGACGGATGTATGACGTCGATCCAGGAACGGGTCAGAATCACTGCCGCCACCAGCCTTGCCGGTCTGGTCACGAAAGTAACCAGCGGCGGCGCCAGCGCCAGACTACTGCGCCGAACTAGTCTACCGATGATCCACGTGGGCACAAAAGCCACGAAGTAGGACACAACGAGCAGCCCGAGCAGCATCGCCCACTGCCACAACTGCAATCCGAATATCTGGTAGTCGGGCAGTATTCGAGTCAATCGCTCTCCAACGGGCCCGTAGCCATATGCCGCGTGCAATTCGAGAATGTGACGGACCGTAGCACTCGAAAACTTCCAGGCAAAAGTACCCGAGTCGCTGCGAACCCGCTGCAGCAGGATGTCAATCTTGCGATCACCCAGCTTGATGCTGCCGACGTAATCGCGATTGCTGGGCAGGTCATCATCGGCATGCCCCTTGGGATCGTCGCTCAAAAGCGTGATGTCTATCCAGAGTGCGCGGTCCAGAACGATTTTCAGTCGACGCGCATATTCCGTCGGGTCGAGGGACTTTCCAGATCCGGTCAAACCACGAAAATCCAGATACTCTGCCGCTCGTTCGTAGTCGCCATCTCTGGCCGCGCTTTGAAAACCCACGATGCTGCTGCGCGGCGATTCTCGGCCGAGCTCTACAACGGGCGTGGGTGGCGACTGCCCTGTGGACTCCGGCTGAGTTACGTCTTCACCATCGGCGGCGTTCTTATCGAATACCTGCTTCAGGCTCGGCTCCGCAGCGTCATTTTGGGCAGCGCTGCATGCTGGCCACACCAAAGCAAACGCCAAAAATACGCTCGCCGTGGCGCGGATCGCACGCACTAATCGAGTCGACACAATCGAGCGGCTCTTGATGCACAAAGACAAGCGAACTCCGAACTGTTGACCTACCGAAACTCACAATGCTGCGAAATCCCTTGCTCAATGTTGATTCAAGTCAACATCTACTGTCACCTGGCAACGGCTGAACCAAACGATGATTGCTACCAGGGACGCACCGTTTATGTCGATCGGATAAAGACTATGCCCGCGGCCCGCTCAATGAATTATGCGTACAAGGCTTATGCATTGGGCAGGCGTCAGCTCTTGAGGGGAAGTCAGACGCGACGACATTCGGGCAAGATCTTGATTAGGGCAATCAAGGGCAAGAATAAACTTACCCAACGTGCGTCAGTTGTCGCTCAGGCTGCAAGACGATTTTCGCCAGTCGCAGCGCGGCAACTCGGTCGATAGCCTCGTACGCTTTGGCAAATTGTTCCAACCCATCCACGTGCAAGGCAACTTTCGCAGAACCCCATTCGCGTGACCCGGCGCACCAGTTTCATCGGCAATGCTATTTACCGGTTTCGGCATTTCCGCACACTTTCCCTGAGACGGTGTTCGCAGCCTCGCTAGCCGCGAGTTCTTACCATGGCTTCACTCGCGCGGTACAAAGAATTCAGCGAGATTTACCACTAACGCAACAGACACTTTACTCAGGAGATACATCATGAAAGTTACCAAAAACACCATCGCCGCCACGTTCGCAGCTTTCTTGATCGGTGGTTTCGCCATCAGCCCGGCGTCTGCCGCGGTCCACCCAAGCCATCCAGGCCACGCCAGCGAAAATGGTCGTGTCCCGACCAGCGGACAAGCTTTCAATTTTGACCTGCAGGGCGATACGTTCTACAAAACCGGCCGTGTTGCCCCCCACCGGGACCAAGGGCATCATGCAGAGCGACGGAATCAGAACCAACGGTCGCCAGGGCTAAGTCCGGATTCAGCAGCAGCAAAATAGAAGGGCCGCGATGTGCGGCCCTTCTAAATGGTGGAGACGAGGAGGCTCGAACTCCCGACCTTCGCATTGCGAACGCGACGCTCTCCCAGCTGAGCTACGTCCCCGTATATTTTTCTGTCCTGCCTACCCTAAATTCGATGCTTCCCGCTTGCAACACTTGCGCCATATCGAGGCGTCCAAGTGTGAACAGTGCTTGCTTGTACAACCTCCAAGCTGCATAGGAAACGTGAAACTCTCCTGCCCGGCCTGCGTCCGCCCAGCATTCTAATTCCGCCAATCGGCGCGCAGGGCCTGTCAGGAAAGGCGCGTATCTTATACTTAATGCTTTCCCGGGTAAATTGCCTGAAAGGACCCACAAATTGAATATCAAGCCGCCCACCGGCTACACCAGTGTCAGCCCCCTTCTCAAGAATCACCGGGTTGCTTTGCCAACCGGCGAACAGACACCCGCATTTGTCCATGATACTCACGCACTTCCCTTGAGCTTCTCCGAGATTGCGCCTGCTGCGCGCGACTACCCGGTGGCATTTTTGTCTTCGGATGGCGGCAAAACGTTTACGCTCACCGCAGTACTTGGGCTTCAGCAAAATCAGAACATGTATCTGATGGACGACGGGCACTGGGATCGCCGCGTCTATTTGCCCGCTTATGTTCGCCGCTACCCTTTTTGCATGGCGCACGTTACGAAGAATGGAGATCTGCAGGGTGAACACGTGGTCTGTGTCGACGATTCAGCAATTGACGCCGACGGAGATGAGCTGTTCGATGAAAAAGGCGAAGCACTGCCAACGTGGTCGAGGATTGAAAGTTTCGTCACTGAATATGAACGGGACCTGGCGCGGTCCGAAGAATTCTGCAAGCTCCTCGCGGGAATTGGATTACTGGAACCGATTTCAGTCACCGCTGAACTCGGTGAATTCACAATGCAGCTTGCCGGTTTGCACCGCATCCAGAAAGAAGCACTCGCAAACCTACCGGAAAAATCACTGCGCATACTTTTGCAAGGCGATGCGATGGATGCCGTATTCGCTCATCTTTGGTCGCTAACCAACTTCCAGCGCATGCTCGACCGGCGTAGCGTGTTTCCGGAGGTTTCTCCGGAGAACGGGCACAGGCCAAACTAGCAGTCAGTCGTCTGCGCGTGGTTCCGGCCTGCGTCCGTGCTTGTTGGCCCAGATCATCATGACGACGCCTGCCAAGATCATCGGAACGCTGAGCCACTGACCCATAGATAACTCGAGTGTCAACAGCCCCAAAAAGCTGTCCGGCTCACGTGTGAACTCGACCAGAAACCGCAGTGTGCCGTAGCCGATGAGGAACAATCCGGAAACAGCGCCTAACGGACGCCACCTTCGCGAATAGAACCAGACCAGCACGAACAGAAGCAGTCCCTCGAGCAAGAACTCGTACAACTGCGAAGGATGGCGGGTAAGTCCGTCTACCTGCGGGAAAACCATCGCCCAAGGGACATCGCTCGGACGCCCCCATAATTCCCCGTTTATGAAGTTGCCGACCCGCCCTGCGCCAAGGCCCAGCGGGCAAAGGGGTGCGATGAAATCAGTTACCTGCAGCCACTTTTTGTTATGCGTACGCGCAAACCACAGCATCGCCAGCAGAACGCCCAGAAACCCGCCGTGGAATGACATACCGCCTTCCCAAACGAAGAATATTCGAATCGGATCGTGCAAATACTCAAGCGGTTTGTAGAAAAAGATGTAGCCAAGCCTTCCACCAAGCACGACACCCAACACACCGTAGAACAGCATGTCGTCCAGATCACTGGAACTGATCGACAACCATGGCTGGTTGCGGATGCGCAGTCGGCCAAGGAAGATAACGAGCCCAAAGGCAATCAGGTACATCAGGCCGTACCAGCGAATCGCTATCGGTCCGAGTTGCAACGCGATCGGATCGAAGTTGGGGTGTATTAGCATCGGCGCCAATTATACGGGTGCCGGAACCTTACGCGGTTTCATGGAACTGCCGCGACTGCCATGCGCGAGAGAATGATTTCGGCGCGCTTGTCCAGTATCGGGTTCGTCCGCTCACGATCGTAGCGCCGAGGATTGGGCACCATTGCGGCGAGGCGCGCAGCCTCTTCGGCGGAAAGCCGTGATGCCGCCGTTCCGAAGTAGTGGCGCGCGGCAGCTTCCGCGCCGAACACGCCATTGCCCCACTCGATCACATTGAGGTAGATCTCGAGGATGCGCTGTTTGGACATAACCGTCTCAATCATGATGGTGATTGCGGCTTCCTGCAGCTTTCGCCACGGCGTTCGCCGTCCCGACAGAAACAGATTCTTCGAAAGTTGCTGACTGATGGTCGATCCGCCGGCGACCACTTTTCCACTTTCCAGATTTCTGGCTGCAGCGTGCTTGATTGCCTTCCAGTCAAATCCATCATGGTTAAGAAACTTGCCGTCCTCGGCGGCAATCAAAGCGCGTTTGAGATGCACTGATATGTCCGGGTATGCGACCCATCCACGCATGATTTTCGCACTAGGGTCTTTCTCTCTCATTGTCTCAAGCCGCGCGTCCATAAACGCGGTGCTGGCCGGATTGACCCATATCCACATGAAGACGCGGCCGAAAATCCAGGATTCGTAGACGATCAATGCGGCGAACAGCAGCAGCGTGCCGCGCCAGAGTAAACGCCATGGCAGTGGCCATTTACGCTTCATCAGTTCAATCTTGCCGCAGCGCCGTAATGACCGGCCGCGTATCGGGGCGTACACCTCTCCAGATATGGAATGACAAGGCCGCCTGTTCGACGAGCATCCCAAGCCCGTCTGCGAGGCGATGCGCGTTTTGCTGCTCGGCGAATGCAAGAAATGATGTCAGACCCTTGCCATACATGATGTCGTACGCAAGAGAGCCTGGTGCAAACACGCCGTCAGGAAGCGGTGGCAGAGCGTCCGAAATACTGCTCGATGTCGCATTGATCACCAGATCAAAGTGTTGGCCCGACAGGTCTTCGTATGCGTGTCCAGACAAAACGGTTTGCGAAGCGTCGGGCTGGTGTTGATTGCTTTGTGCCAATCGCAGCGCCTTGTCCACCGCCCGGTTGGCGATAATGAGTATTGCCGGCCGCGCTTCAAGCAGCGGCAGCAATATGCCGCGCGCCGCGCCGCCGGCGCCCATCAGCAGCACGCGCTTTCCTTCAGGGTCGAAAGCCAGGTTGTCCCTGATGTCCCGAATCAATCCCGCCCCATCGGTATTGTCGGCGTGAATCTGATTGCCGATGAAACCAAGCGTATTCGCCGCACGCGCGTGCCGCGCAAATGCCGAAAGATCGTCTGCAAGATCGTAGGCCTCGAGCTTGAACGGAAGCGTAACGTTTGCGCCGCGCCCACCCTCTGAAATAAATGTCTTGATCGTATCGGCAAATCCATCAATCGGCGCAAGCAGCTTCTCGTAGGACATGTCCTGTCCGGATTGCTCCGCGAACATCGCATGAATCTGCGGGGACTTACTGTGGGCAACCGGATTGCCGATTACCGCATAACGATCGGTCATTGCGCTATCGCGAGTCCGAGGTCGTTCCGTGTGAACGACCACATACGGGTTATTGACAAGATATCGTATTCGCTGCGCACGGCCCGCGGGAAAGGCATAAACGGCCCGGCGAGGTCAACGATGCGCACGGCAGCCTGATCGAGCACCCGGTGCCCGGAGGAACGTTCAATCTCGACTTTCTCAACGGAACCGTCGGCCTTGATCGATACCGTTATCATCATGGTTCCGAAGATGCTCATGCGGCGCGCTTCCTGAGGATAATTCTGGGTACCCACGGCCTCGATGCGCTGACGCCAGTTTTCAACGTATTCCGCGTAGACTGCGCTCTCAGCGCGCGCACCAATGAATTTTCGACGTGGCAGCTTCTGATATGCCTGCCATTCTTTTGCGATCGACGCCTCGAGTCTGGCGATTTCCAGTTTTCTCTGAGAAACCGCAGGATCTTCAGCCGTTTCCTGACGTTCCGACTCAGTGACCGGCTTGGGAACCGTATTGGCAGGGTTTCTGCGATCGACGGACGCAAGAAGTTGCGCCGCCTTCTCTTCCAGTTGCCTGACCTGGCGCGCGGAAAGATGCAACTCATCTGCAGCCTGCATGTCTTCGAGCACCGGCAAATTGGACTTGGCGTGTAAATCCGCCTCGGTATTGCCGCCGCCATCCAGATTTACCTGGGCCAGTACGTCAGCTTTCGTTGGCTTCGACGATGACTCACTGTTGACCAGAACAACATCCAGCTGCGGAGTAACCGGTCCAGCCGGCGCATCCGGCATCTTGAACGTGAGCAATAATAAAAAGGCATGAAACACGATGGAGAATGCCAGCGTGAGCGGCAAAACATCAGCCGACGTGGGGCGCCAGTGCGTGGGTTGTGCCGCCTGCTGTAGCGCCGGCAGCGCGATTGTGCTCAGCGTTTGCTCCGACAGTTTCCGGTTAACGGGCTAGCGTAGTGCTTCACTTGCGGCCATTCTAGCAGCCCGCAAGGCTGTGAATGACACGGTCGAATCGCGAACCGATCATCCCCTGGCTCACCGCGATCCCCCGGCCTGAATCTGATTATCGCGGCTTCTTGCGCTTGCATGAAATCGTCAAAATCTGTCCCCATGCTCCCACGATCTCATTCTCTGGCACCTGAGCCCAACGGGCCGCCCGGGTCCTGAACATTGCTGGTCGAATACCCGGTTGCTGCGTGTTTCTTCCGCTATGTTTCGGCACTCAAAGTACCCTGATACTCGCAGCGCAATGTAATCTCGAAAAGATCGATTTCAGAAACGCTCACCTGCACGCATTCCCCTCTCGTCAACCTGGGCAGCGACTGAACTCGGCAAACCAGTGGAATCGTGTCGATCCTGACCAGATCGTCGCGAATCACCCGCGCCTGTACTTCGCTGGCGTCGGTCTGCAGCAACCAGCGCAGACACCAGTAACGCTCCATCAATCGCTGATGCTCTGCGTAAGCGTCGTAAGCAAGTTCAAAGCCACGCTGGACTTCGAAAAGTTGCTGGTCACTTGCGCCATAAGGGGGCGACGTTCCGCGCAATACACTGACCAGTTGCCGCTGATTGGTCAGATCGATGTAGCGGCGCAAGGGACTGCTGACCCACATGTATTGCTCGAGCCCAAGTCCCTCATGGGGCGCGGCCACCGTGGACATCTTTACCTTGCCGTTGCTTTGCGTCCGGTAAATACCGGGAACGTTTACCTCGCTGAGGTGGCGCCCCCATTCACAATTGACCAGTATCATCAGCTCGGAAACCACCTTGTCGATCGCCGAGCCTCGTTCGCGCGGCACGATACGAACGCTCTCACCGTCAACATAAAAACTGTAATCGATGCGGTCCACGTTGTTGTCTTTCTTGCCGCGTTGGCGTTCGAGCACATCTGCAAAACGGAGCAAAAGCAGGAGTTGCTCCGCGTATTCGATATCCACCTTTCCGCTGGCGACTGCCTGCTCATCGAAGTTCATATCAAGCGCGTCGTGACGCAGATTACGCGCGATGTGCACCCTTTCAATGGTGGTGCGAATTCCGAGCATTTCCAGTTCGTCGTCGAGCTCGATGTACATTGAAATCGCTGGATGATCGCACCCTTCTTTCAGGGTGAACGACTCGATTGCCGAGTCTGGAAGCATGGTGATCTTGCCCCCAGGAAAGTAGACCGTCGACATCCGCTTCCGGGCTTCCAAATCAAGACCCGATTCCTTGGTAATGCCAAGGGCCGGCGCAGCGATATGCACGCCGATCTGCCAGTTACCATTGGCCAACTGCGTTACCGAAAACGCATCATCGATCTCGGTCGTAGTCGCATCGTCGATACTGAACGCTTCGACTGCGGCAAGATCGAGATCACTCGTGATGTCCGCTACTGACTCATCATCAAACCCGGTACCGTGCGGGAAATTTTCGAACAGAAAACGCCCATGGTGATAGTCAAGGCTGGACGTGACGGCGCCGCATTTTTCAAGTAGTCGCGCAGCCGAAATCTTTCGCTGAGCACATGCATCCTCCAGCGCCTTGGTTTCCACCATGTTGCGGTCTGGTTTGTAGAGCAGTTGCTGCAATACCGAAACAAATGCTTCCGGGAGTTCGTCGCGCATCAGACTCTCAACGTACCCGGCCTTTAGTTCAGCCTGTTTGCGTTTGCGCTCTACCGACGCAAGAGCTGCTTTCAACGCATCTGGTGGCGCCGGTTTATAGCGACCCTTGCCTTTCTTGTAAAAGTGGGTTGGCGTCATCTGCAACCGGGTCAGCAAACCAGCCGATTCCTCTGCCCGCGGCTCGCGCCCGAAATATTCGGCGGCGAGTGCGTCAAAAGAGAATTCCGACTGCCCGCAGGCTTCCCATAGAAACGCCGGATCAATCTCGTGTGCAACTGCTCTCGCCTGATCCATGAATTCAGGCAGCGAGTGGTGTTCAAAACGCAATAACACAGCGCCCGCTTTCACTTTCGCGCGCTTGCCGTGCTGCGTCTGGACCTGAAGCGACGTCGTGTTGTCCTCGACGACGGAGGCAGCCTTGAAGCTGCCGGCCTCTTCGTAAAATACATTCATTCAGGTGTGTTCGGGCGCTACGCCGCAAATATGCAGCAGGAAAGTGAGCAAATTATACGTGAGCACTTTTGGGGTGGCCCGAAACACGAATTGCTCGATTGCCGACAAGCCTTAGCAAGGCACCGGCACGCAGAAAACCAGTGGCCGGCAATTCGGCACATTCGGCACGCCGTCATTGAACGGCAAACTCGAGCACACTGTCGATGTAATCGCCAAACTCGCTGAAACCGTGATCGCTGCCATCAACCACAATCTGCCGACAGCCGCGGAACCGCTCTACGGCCACTCGCCAGTCGAGCAATTCGTCACCCGTCGTATGGATCAACAGGTAGTTATCCATGCGCTCGGGCCGGGGTATATACAGCGCTTGCATTTGTAGCAGATGGTCTTCGGTCAGTTCGTATTCCTGGCCCGTGTAAAGATTCTTTTGCGGTCCGAGATAACTGCGCAGACCTTCATGTGGCGTGATCGCGGGATTTACCAGCACCGACCGACATCCTGTTGTTTCGGTCAGCCAGGTTGCATAAAAGCCGCCCAGAGAACTTCCCACAAGCGTTACATTTTGAACGCCTGTCTCCATGACCAGACCTTCGAGAATGGCCATCGCCTCTTGCGGCTTGTGCGGAAGGGCTGGACAGGAAAACTCCTGCTGCGGCGCGGTTTGCGCCAGACGCTCCCGCAGCAACCGGGACTTATGCGACGCAGGCGAACTGTTGAACCCGTGAATATAGATAATCATCTGAGCGTTCTTGCGCCGAATGATTCAAAAAAACGGTAATAGACTCTGCCGCCTCGGCCCTCAGGGCACCAGCTTGGTCAGGATTTTCTCGTGAATGTTGCCAAAACCACCGTTACTCATGACTAGAACGTGGTCGCCATTTCTCGATTCCCTGGTAATGGCTTGGGCAAGCCGTTCAATGTCATCGATACATTGCAGCTTCGCTCCCAGTGGTTTCAGCACCTCCTGCGCATCCCACTCGAGGCCACCCGTATAGCAGAAAACCAGATCTGCGCCAGCAAGACTTGTCGCCAGGGCTTCCTTGATGCTACCCATTTTCATCGTGTTAGAACGCGGTTCAAGAACCGCCAGAATTCTCGCGTTGCGGACTGTCGCGCGCAGCCCGGCGATCGTCGTCGCAATGGCAGTCGGATGATGGGCGAAATCGTCATAGACTGTGATGCCACCGACACTGCCGCGCACTTCCATTCGCCGCCTGACATTGCGAAAACCTGATAGTGCCGCGACAGCTGTTGCCGCCGGCACGCCCGCGTGCCGCGCAGCCGCAATGGCGGCGAGCGCATTCATTCGATTGTGTTCGCCGTTCAACGGCCATTGAACGTGCCCCTGTGGCTTGCCGTTGAAGAAGACCTCGAAGCCTCCCGAGCCATCACTGTCCTGCGCACTCCAGCCTTCTTCGCCGCCGATTTTCTCCACCGGAGTCCAGCAACCTCGATCCAGCACTCGTTGCAAACTCGCTTCACGTGCATTCGCAAGGATCAAACCGTTTTCAGGAACGGTACGCACCAAATGATGAAACTGGGTTTCAATCTCCGACAAATTCGCGAATATGTCAGCGTGATCGAATTCGAGGTTATTCAGGACAACAGTGCGCGACCGGTAATGAACGAACTTCGATCGTTTGTCGAAGAAGGCAGTGTCGTATTCATCAGCTTCGATCACGAAAAACGCGGAGTCAGTCGCACGCGCAGAAACGTCGAAATTCAGAGGCACCCCGCCAATGAGAAATCCCGGATTCAGCCCAGCATGCTCGAGGATCCACGCGAGCATGGCACTTGTCGTCGTCTTGCCGTGTGTCCCGGCGACACCGAGAACCCATTTTCCGCTCAGTACGTTCTCTGCCAACCATCGCGGGCCAGAAACATACGGCAATGCGCGATCAAGTATTTCCTCCATGAGCTCATTACCGCGGGACACGACATTGCCGATGACGAACAGATCAGGCTCTATGTCAATCTGTGACCGGTCCCAGCCTTCAATCAGTCGAATTCCTTGCGCCTCGAGCTGCGTGCTCATGGGCGGATAGACATTGGCGTCACAGCCACTGACCGTGTGACCGGCCTGCTTTGCAATAACCGCAATGCCACCCATGAAGGTGCCGCAAATACCAAGTATGTGAATATGCATTGTGCTGTGACCTGTTCAGACTAGCATTCTGTTGGACAGGTGTGACTCCATTCCGTGACCCGGCACATTGGCCCCCAAACCCGGTGCCGTGCGCACCCCCAAAACCCAGTGCCGTGCACATATTGCGCCACAGAGGGATTCTAGACGCGTGCCTCGCAATTCTTACAGCCTTTCCACCCGACTGCCTTCAGTGAAGCCGAGCAACGGGACATCGATTCCTCTGGAAAGCGCAATGACTTTGAACAATTCTCCCATTTCAGCCGGCGATACCAGTTTCTGGACGGCACCAGCCTGCGGCAGATAGGCCGCCAGATCATCTGCCGGTGTCTCGCCAAGTAGTTCGGTTATACCGCTGTTTAACAGAAACTGCGCCTGGGCAGTATATCCGGCAAGCGAACAACCGGCTTCCACACCGGCAGTTGCAACTGAGGTGAAATCAACATGCGCGGTGATGTCCTGCAGGCCAGGCAGAAAAAATGGATCGGTGTGCGCACGATGGCGGTAGTGGCACATCAACGTTCCGTCGTTTCGATGCGGATGATAATACTCGGGACGACCAAACCCATAGTCGATCAACACTACCGCGCCATGTTGCACACTTTCGGTGAGGTTTGCGACAAGGGCGCTTACGCCCGGCGATACCTCGCTGAGATAAGGCGCTGACACCGAAATTTCAGCGACAGCCGCGCGCAGTGAGTCATCTGCTGGCCGTTCTTCCCAGGCAAACGAATCGTCACGAACCGAAACGCCTCGTTCGAACAGGCCATCGTCGCGCCACGCGACGAGGTGTACCGGCAACGCATCGAGCACTTCATTGGCAATTACCGCTCCGCTGACTTTCTCGGGCAATACGTCGACCCAGTCGATAGCACCCATAAGCGACGGGATTGACTGCTTGACCCTTTGCTGTTGCCTTTGTGCCAGTTCCGGACTCGGCTCCAGTATCCGATAGCGCTCGGGAAGCTGGTCGAGGCGCTCAAGTTCTTCCAGCAAATCAACCGCGAGAGCGCCCGAGCCGGCACCAATTTCGACAACGTCGCCGCCGGTCAGCTCCAGCACCTGCGCGACCTGGCGGGCGAGACAACGGCCGAACAGGGGCGTAAGTTCGGGAGCAGTAATGAAGTCGCCAGCACTTCCAAACTTTTGCGCGCCGGCAGCGTAATAGCCGAGCCCCGGCGCGTGCAAAGCCAGATCCATGAACACGCTAAACGGTATCCACCCGCCTTCACTTGCAATCCGCTCACCAATATGCGTGGACACGCGGGCACTGTGCGCAAGAGCATCGTCGTCCGGCGGTGGAAGGTCTGAATCGATCATTCGTCCTGATTTGCCTGAAGTATCTGACCCATTGTCACAACCTGACCCATAGTCTGGCCAGATATTGCCGCCGGGGCATGTTCATCGATACGCTAGAATCGCGATTCTTGACCAGACCTCTTCGGCACCGCAAGCCGCGGATCAACTTTGATGGGTGAATCTTCCAAGCGAAACTACGCAGTACTGGTAACCGGATCTGCCAAACGTATCGGCAAAGCGATCGCCAAAGCACTCGCTAGCGACGGCTGGAATGTCGCCGTCCATTACAACCGATCCGCTGGCGAGGCCGAAACACTGGTTGACGACATCCGGTCACTCGGTGTTCAAGCGATTGCGGTGAAATGCGATCTTTCAGACGCTGCCGCCGTCTCCGGTCTGATATCCAGCTGCAGCAGAGAACTCGGCCCCCTGACATGCCTGATCAATAACGCGTCATTGTTTGAAATCGATGACCCGCGCAGTTTCGATCTGGTCACATTTGAGAAGCACGCAGCAATCAACCTGCGTGCGCCGCTGCAACTTGCGCGGGAATTTGCGCAGCAGATTCCGGATCAAGGCAGCGGTTGTGTGATCAACATGCTTGATCAGAAAGTATTCAACCTTAATCCGGATTTCTTCTCGTACACGCTCACCAAGGTCGCCATGGAAGCAGCGACGCGCATGCTTGCGATGTCTCTCGCGCCTAACGTGCGGGTTTGTGGAATTGCTCCGGGGATTACGCTGATCAGCGGCAAGCAGACCCAGGAGGGGTTTGAGCGCGCGCATGCCCGCGCGCCGCTGGGGCGCAGTAACGATGTCGAAGATATTGTGGCGGCAGTGCGTTACATCATCGGGGCGAAGTCAATGACGGGTGACACAATGCTCATCGACGGTGGGCAACACCTGTGGCCGCTACGGTGCGACGTGCAGTTCGAGGTCAACTGATGGATGCGTCGGCAGCCCGCCAAGCCGGCACTGATATGGCCCTCGATGCGCTGCGCTTGTCCACCGCCAGAAGAATTTTTCTCAAGAATCTTCGCGTCCTGATTTCCATGGGCGTACACGACTTCGAGAAACAAGCCAGACAACGCGTGATCGTCAACGTCGATTTGCACATCGATCCTGACGGAAAAATCGAAAACGATTCCATACAAGAAACCGTCGATTACGATTTTGTGCGTAGCGCCGTCATGAGCGTCGCTGACAGCGGTCACTTCCATTTACAGGAAACCTTCTGCGAACGCATCCTCGACATCTGTCTGCAAAAAACCGGCGTAATCGCGGCGCGCGTGTCGAGCGAGAAACCCGATGTTTATCCTGACTGCGACTCCGTCGGTTTCGAGGTCTTTCGAGTAAAGGAAAATCCTGTTTCATGATTGATGTGCGAGAAAGCAGTGTGCAAAAACAGGTCTACGAAGGTAACAAGCTGGCCAAGCGCCTGCGTCGCCAGGTAGGCGAGGCAATTGCCGATTTCGAGATGATCGGCGAGGGAGACAAGGTGATGGTATGCGTGTCCGGTGGCAAAGACAGCTATGCGCTGCTCGACATTCTGCTTTCATTACGCGACCATGCCCCGATAAATTTCGAGATTGTTGCCGTCAATCTCGATCAGAAGCACCCCGGTTTTCCGGAGCACGTACTGCCCGAGTATCTTGCTGCGCGCGGCATTGCATATCGCATCATCGAGCAGGACACCTACAGTGTGGTGAAACGCGTCATTCCGGAGGGCAAGACCATGTGCGGTCTGTGCTCGCGGCTCAGGCGCGGCGTGCTTTATCGAGTCGCTGCGCAAATTGGCGCAACCAGGATTGCGCTTGGACACCATCGTGACGATATTCTTGAAACGTTCTTTCTGAATCTGTTTCATGGCGGCCGACTAAAGGCGATGCCAGCAAAACTGGTATCGGATGACGGCCAGCACATGGTGATCCGCCCGCTGGCCTACTGCAACGAACGGGACCTGGAAAAGTATGCGCAACAAAAGAATTTCCCGATCATTCCCTGCAACTTGTGTGGCTCACAACAACATCTTCAACGGCAAGTGATCAAGGAAATGATGCGCGATTGGGACAAACGCTTTCCAGGAAGATTGCATACGATGTTCGCTGCGTTGACGCGCGTATCGCCGTCACACCTTCTTGATGAAGAGCTATTCGATTTTCGCGGACTTGCGACCCGGGACGGCGCCTTCGCCGGCGGCGACATCGCATTCGATTCCGAGGATATTTCTGAAAATCTGATTCCGCTTCGTGTTGAGCGAAACAGCGGGCGCGTGTGACCTTCGCAGCGTCCACAAGACAGGAGCCTTTATGACCATAGTCAACTTCACGCCTTTCAGCGCACTTGTCGGAGGTGCGCTGATCGGACTGGCCGCGGCCGGAATGTGGTGGCTGCTAGGAAGGATTGCCGGTGTATCCAGCGTTCTCGGCAATGCAGTCGGCGCGAAAGGGTCTGACCTGATGTGGCGATTGGCTTTTATTGGCGGCCTGCTGGCTGCTGGTATCGTCGCCGCAACGATGTTCCCTGATGCAGTACATTTTGAAATGGAATCAGGCTACCTGCAGGCTGTTGCAGCAGGGCTACTGGTCGGTATTGGCACGAACCTCGGGGGCGGTTGCACTAGTGGACACGGCGTATGCGGCGTGTCTCGTCTTTCCGTGCGCTCGCTGGTAGCCACTGGCGCATTCATGGCGTCAGGCTTTGTCATCGTCTTCGTCATGAGACATCTGCTATGAGCCGCGCCCTGATTTCGTTGCTGTGCGGATTGATCTTTGGCGTCGGGCTCATCGTCGGGCAAATGACCAATCCGGCCAAAGTGATTGGATTTCTGGATTTCAGCGGCCAGTGGGACCCCAGTCTTGCGTTCGTGATGGCTGGTGCTGTGGCTGTCTTTTCTATCGCGTACCGCCTGGCTTTGCGTCGCCACGTCCCGATATTCGAAAAGAAGTTCCTCATTCCGGGAAAAACCCGCCTCGACAAGCCGCTGATTATCGGTTCGCTGATCTTTGGTGTTGGCTGGGGTCTCGCCGGCTTCTGCCCCGGCCCCGCGATTGTATCGAGCGGTTTTGGGGAACCGCGTGTGTGGGCATTCGTCGTTGCAATGCTTGCCGGTATGCTTGTGACGCGCGCACTTCGCCGCTGATATTTCCGGCTTCTGCAGCCGCTGACCAAAAAAATGGTGCCTGCCAATACCGTTCTTGCGCAGCAATACTTGGCACTTTCCCGCTTCACGGCATGCCTGTACACTGCGCGGTCCTGTGCGCGTCGCGCCTGATCAGACAAACACTTTTTCTTTAGGAAACAATGATATGAATTCCACGCTTGGCGCCGATATAGGCTCCTTCTACCCCCCGCAGCGGACCCTTATGGGACCGGGGCCTTCGGAAATTCATCCACGCGTGTTTTCCGCAATGGGCCGTCCGACGATCGGTTACCTCGATCCTGTGTTCGTCAACATGATGGATGAACTCAAGGCGTTGCTGCGCTATGCGTTCCAGACCGAGAATGCGCTGACTTTTCCGGTGTCCGGTCCCGGCTCGGTCGGTATGGAAATATGCTTTGTAAACATGGTTAGCCCAGGCGACAAAGTCATCGTCTGTCGAAACGGCGTGTTTGGCGGGCGCATGATCGAGAATGTCGAGCGCTGCGGAGGCATCCCGATTGTCGTGGAAGACAGTATGGGTATGCCGGTCGACCCGGACAAAGTCGACGACGCGTTTCGCAAAAATCGCGACGCAAAAATACTCGCTTTCGTGCATGCCGAAACATCTACCGGTGTCGCGTCCGATGCTAAAACGCTTGCCGAGATCGCACACAAGTACGGCGCATTGACGATAGTCGACACAGTCACTTCTCTGGCGGGTATTCCCGTGCGGGTCGACGAATGGGGGCTGGATGCGGTTTACTCCGGAAGTCAGAAGTGCCTGTCATGCACGCCTGGATTGTCGCCGGTTACGTTCAGCGACCGGGTCGTGGAACTGGTAAAAAGCCGCAAATCACCTGTCCAGAGCTGGTTCATGGATCTGAATCTGTTGCTCGGATACTGGGGCGATACGACGCGCACCTATCACCACACCGCACCGACTAACGCGCTGTATTCACTACATGAAGCATTGGTGATGTTGCGTGAGGAAGGGTTGCCGGCGTCATGGGCCCGTCATGAGCGCAATCACAAAGCGCTAAAGGCCGGGCTGGAAGCACTGGGACTGAAGTTCCTCGTCGAAGAACAATATCGGCTGCCGCAAATGAACGCGGTACGGGTCATGCCCGAGCTGGACGAAAAAGAGGTTCGACGTCGCTTGCTCGAGGAGTTCAATATTGAGATCGGTGCCGGCCTGGGTACGCTGACCGGAAAAATCTGGCGTTTCGGCATCATGGGCTATAGCTGCAAGATGGAAAACGTGATGCTGTGCCTGTGCGCACTGGAAAGCTTGTTCGATGATATGGGCGCAAAGATCGAGATCGGCATGGCTGAAGCCGCCGCATATCACGCATACGCCGCACACCCTTCGCGGCCCAGAAACGTACGTGCAGTAGCCTGACTAGTCGGGCCGTTAGAGTTGCAAACGCTTGCAGATCGTGCTGACAGTTTCGGCCTGATTCATCGTGTAGAAATGCAGGCCGGGCGCACCGTGGCGTAAAAGTCGTTCGCATAGCCGCGTCACAACGTCCAGGCCGAACGCCTTTATCGACTCCGTGTCATCGCCATAACCTTCCAGCTTGCGACGGATCCATCGTGGTATCTCAGCGCCGCAGGCGTCCGAGAACCGCGCGAGCTGGTGAAAGCGTCCTATCGGCATGATTCCAGGCACGATCGGGATATCAACGCCCATCGCTTCGCATTCTTCGCGGAAATGGTAGTACGCGTCGGGATTGAAAAAATACTGGGTAATCGCTGAATCAGCACCCGCCTCCACTTTGCGCTTGAAATTCTTCAGATCATCCTGCGCCGAGCGCGACTGCGGATGGTATTCGGGATAGGCGGCCACCTCGATGTGAAACGCATCTGCAAACTCCTGGCGTACGAATGCCACGAGTTCGGACGCGTAACGAAACGCACCTGCCTGAGCCATCCCCGATGGCAAGTCGCCGCGCAATGCGACCAGCCGATGAATACCGTGATCCCGATAGTCGTTGAGCATTGATCTGACATTGTCATGCGTCGACGCAATGCAGGAAATGTGCGGCGCAACTTCGAGCCCCTCTTCATTGATCTGAAGCACGATTTCGCGAGTTCGATCGCGCGTCGATCCGCCGGCACCAAAAGTAACCGAGAAGAACTCGGGAGAAAGTTGCGCCAGTTTTCCCCTGACCGCGCGCAACTTCTCCACGCCTTCGGCCGTTTGCGGCGGAAAGAACTCGAAGCTCAGGCCAGTTTTGTTCGCAGTGCTCATTACTTCACAAGGTGATCATCGCTAGCAGCGGGCATCAACCGCATCAACGCATTAATAGCGGCGCAATATTGATGGCGGCGCAATGATGCCCGTGCCACTTCCGACTGCACAACCTCGGAATACTGTTCGACAAACTCAGTAGCGATAATGATCGGGCTTATAAGGACCTTCCTTGTGCACGTCGATGTAGCGGGCCTGAGCATCGGTCAACTCGGTCAGTTGTGCGTCGAGTTTGGCGAGCTGCAAGCGAGCGACTTTCTCGTCGAGATGCTTTGGAAGTACATGCACACCGATCGGATACTTGTCCGGATCATTGAACAACTCGATCTGTGCGATGGTCTGATTCGCGAACGACGAACTCATTACGTAGCTCGGGTGGCCGGTCGCACAACCAAGGTTCACAAGACGCCCTTCCGCAAGCAATGTAATGCGCTTCCCGTCCGGAAAAATAATGTGATCAACCTGCGGCTTGATGTTCTCCCACGTGTACTCACTCAGCGATGCGACATCGATTTCGTT
The DNA here is from genome assembly GCA_951812315.1 of uncultured Burkholderiales bacterium. GTDB lineage: Bacteria > Pseudomonadota > Gammaproteobacteria > Burkholderiales > Eutrophovitaceae > SG8-40. Next base: position 157,582 of record CATOSA010000006.1, on the reverse strand, counting down.
GTCGAAGTGACCGATATTACAAACGATGGCCTCGTTCTTCATCGCTTTCATGTGATCGTGGTTTATCACGTGAAAATTCCCTGTTGCAGTGACGAAAATGTCGGCCTTGTCGGCCGCATATTCCGTTGTCACCACCCGGTAGCCTTCCATCATCGCCTGCAATGCGCAGATCGGGTCGATTTCAGTTACCCATACCTGTGCTGACAACGCGCGTAACGCCTGCGCGCAACCTTTACCAACATCGCCATAGCCGCAGACAAGAGCAACCTTGCCGGCAACCATCACGTCGGTCGCACGCTTGATTCCGTCGACCAGTGATTCGCGGCAACCGTAAAGGTTGTCGAACTTGGATTTGGTCACCGAATCGTTGACGTTGATTGCGGGAAACTTCAACAATCCTTCCTGCGCCATCTGATAGAGGCGCAGAACCCCGGTCGTCGTTTCCTCAGTCACGCCCTTGATGTGCTCAAGACGTGTCGAGTACCACTTGGGATCTGTCGCGAGCTTGGCTTTGATTGCTGCGAACAGCGCCACCTCTTCCTCGCTGCCCGGATTGTTCAATTCTGCCGGGTCACTTTCAGCACGAACCCCCAGGTGCAGCAGCAATGTCGCATCGCCACCGTCATCAAGAATCATGTTGGCGAAACCGCCATCAGGCCAGTCGAAGATACTGTGCGTGTACTGCCAGTACTCTTCCAATGACTCACCCTTGTACGCATAGACGGGTGTCCCGGTTGCCGCTATCGCCGCTGCGGCATGATCCTGGGTTGAGTAAATATTGCACGACGCCCAGCGAACCTGTGCACCAAGCGCTTGCAGCGTCTCGATCAGAACTGCTGTCTGGATGGTCATGTGTAACGATCCTGCAATACGCGCGCCGCGTAGCGGTTGGGTGGCAGCGTACTCACTGCGAATCGACATCAGGCCCGGCATTTCGGTTTCGGCGATGCGAATCTCCTTGCGCCCCCAGTCGGCGAGAGAAAGATCTGCTACGTGGTAATCGCCTGAATCGGCGTTAGTTTTTGGAACTGCGGACATGGTCACTCTCCTGTAACGTTGACGTTCGGAAGCGCGAGACCAAAATAGGAAACGGCGCTCCAAACCAGTTATCGGTTTGTGAGCGCCGTTGTTCGGTTGCTGAGCCTGGCCTTCTACAAGGAAAAGGTCGCAGCGCTCCTCAGCAAGCCTATCATTATATTCCAGACACGAGGCGGCGGGAAGCCCTGTCCCATCCAAGCCGCCTACCGCACGGACTCCCCATCCCTAATAAACGCTTCAATATAAAGCGGTTTTAGTGCACAGGCAGCGTGAGTGTGGCCCAATCCGACACCAGTGCGCCCTGTCAGACCGCGGCCGTCGCCTTGATACCGGCGTCGGCTTTGAGTGCCTCAGTGCGGGAGTTTTAGCTCCGACATCACATTCGCTGCGCGAATGTGAGTCTGCGCTGAAATCTGGACAAGCGCGTCCCTTCAGACCGCGGCCGTCGCCTTGATGCCGGCGTCGGCTTTGAGTGCCTCAGTGCGGGAGTTTTAGCTCCGACATCACATTCGCTGCGCGAATGTGAGTCTGCGCTGAAATCTGGACAAGCGCGTCCCTTCAGACCGCGGCCGTCGCCTTGATGCCGGCGTCGGCTTTGAGTGCCTCAACGTGGGGTTTTAGCTCCGACATCACATTCGCTGCGCGAATGTGAGTCTGCGCTGAAATCTGGACAAGCGCGTCCCTTCAGACCGCGGCCGTCGCCTTGATACCGGCGTCGGCTTTGAGTGCCTCAACGTGGGGTTTTAGCTCCGACATCACATTCGCTGCGCGAATGTGAGTCTGCGCTGAAATCTGGACAAGCGCGTCCCTTCAGACCGCGGCCGTCGCCTTGATGCCGGCGTCGGCTTTGAGTGCCTCAACCTTGTCCAGATTTTCCCAACTAAATTCCGGTTCGTCGCGGCCGAAGTGGCCGTAGGCGGCGGTTTTCTCGTAGATCGGCCGGAGCAGATCGAGCATCTGGACAATTCCGCGTGGGCGCAGATCGAAATGTTGTTCGATCAGCTTGGCAATTTCCTCGTCCGCAATTTTTCCGGTTCCAAAAGTTGTCACCGAGACGCTGGTCGGTTGGGCCACACCTATTGCATACGAAACCTGCACTTCACATTTGCTCGCCAGGCCAGCGGCAACGACATTCTTGGCCACATAACGCGCGGCATAGGCGGCCGAACGGTCAACCTTGGACGGGTCTTTCCCTGAGAATGCACCACCGCCATGGTGCGCGGAACCACCGTAGGTATCGACAATGATCTTGCGACCAGTAAGACCGCAATCGCCCTGTGGGCCACCAACCACGAATCGGCCGGTAGGGTTAACCAGATAATTTATGTTTCCCTTGATCAACTCCCGAGGAACGACCGGCTTGATCACCTCTTCAATAACCGCCTCTCGAATCTGCTCAAGTTCCATTTCGGGCGCGTGCTGAGTCGACAGAACAACGGTGTCGATCGAATCGGGCTTGCCATTGACGTAACGCAACGTCACCTGGGATTTGGCATCGGGGCGCAGCCATGGCAGCCGGCCATCGCGACGCACTTCTGACTGGCGTTCGACCATACGGTGAGCCAAATGAATGGCCATCGGCATGTAAGCGGAGGTCTCGTCGCATGCATATCCGAACATCAGGCCCTGGTCACCGGCACCCTGATTGAGCGGGTCATCGTGGGCAGCATCAACCCCTTGTTTGATGTCGGGGCTTTGTTTGTCATACGCGACCAGGACTGAACAGCCTCTGTAATCAATTCCGTAGTCGGTATTGTCATAGCCGATTCGTTTGATGGTGTCGCGCGCGACTTGTTGAAAATCGACAATTGCGTTGGTGGTAATTTCTCCTGCCATTACCACCAGACCGGTGTTAACCATGGTTTCCGCGGCTACGCGGGCGGATCGGTCATGCGTTAAGATTGCGTCGAGTACGGCGTCCGAAATCTGGTCCGCCACCTTGTCCGGATGGCCCTCGGACACCGATTCGGAAGTAAATAGATAATCGCTCATCAGCTTGCCCAATATTTGTTCGATAAAGTCGCGCAGGATACCAGCCGACGGTCCCAAAGCCAAAACGCGAATGGCATGCTGACTGCGCTTCTGCGTGTTTTCGCAAAGCTGTCGCTTGCCTGGCTGCATTCGGCGGGCGCGATTTTGGGCTGGCTCGCTTACCACGCCTCGTCATCATACGCGAATCGGCTGCGCGAAAATTTGTACCGCTCCGGCGTATGGCAAGAACAGGGCGAATTTAAGAAACTACTGAAAATTAACGTGTTGGAGGTCGGCAAGGCAGCCGCCGAGCTCGCCGGAGTGTGGTTCAAGCCGCAAGCCGAAGTCGCCCAGTGGGTTCGCGACGTCAACGGTTGGGACGCGCTGGAGACGGCCCGCAGTCAAGGCCGGGGGTTGATCTTGCTGACACCACATATTGGCTGTTTCGAAATCATCTCGCAGTACTTGTCGCTGAAATTTCCACTCACAGCACTGTATCGCTCGCCGCGATACTCGGCCCTTGAACCTGCCATGCAAGCGGGAAGAACACGTCCAGACATGCGGCTCGCACCCGCAGATATTAATGGTGTCAGGGTCTTGCTCAAGGCGCTGAAAAACGGTGAAGCGATCGGCATTTTGCCCGATCAGGTTCCGGCTCAAGGTGATGGAGAGTGGGCAGATTTTTTCGGCCGGCCCGCCTATACGATGACGCTCGCGGCCAGGCTTGCGCAACGCACCGGAGCGCCCGTTGTCATTACTTATGCAATCCGTTTGCCGCGCGGCGCAGGTTATGAAATCGGCTTTGAACCGATGCCCCCTGCCGAGCCCGGCGAGTCACCGGTGCGACATCTTAACCGTGCACTGGAAAACGTCATCCGCCGTTTCCCCGCACAGTACGCCTGGTCTTATAACCGCTACAAGGCGCCTGCCGGCGCCCGCGACGTAGGGGGTCAGGCAGCATGAAGGACCAGCCGGAGCCGATTGAGGCTGAGCTCAAGTGCTGACGAGGGTCGGCATTGCGATTATGTGGATGCTGCATTTTTTGCCGCAGGCATTGCTCGCCCGTATCGGAGAAGTTCTCGGGATTGTTCTGATGATGTTCGCGCGGGAACGGCGTACGGTGACGGGAATCAACCTCGCATTGTGCTTTCCGAGTCTGTCGCAGCGCGAACGAGCCCGCTTGCGTCGCGCCCATTTCCGCGCGTTCGGGCGTGCTCTCGCGGAGACCACGATCGCCTGGTGGTCTGGCGCTGATCGCATACGTTTGCTTGCCGAAATCGAAGGGAAAGAACGCCTTGATCAGGCAATTCGCAACGGACCGCTCATCCTGCTGGCGCCACATTTTGTCGGTGTTGAAATCCTTGCCATTCGCATGTCGCTGGAGGGAGATGCCCAATCCATGTACAGCCATCAGAAAGACAAAGTTTTCGACCGCTTTCTGATGTCGCGGCGGACACGTTTTCGCCCGATAAGGCTTACATCCCGACAAGACGGAATCAAACCGGTGGTTCGGGGACTGAAAGCCCGCTTACCTCTGTTTTTCCTCCCCGACATGGATTTCGGACCGCGCGACGCCATATTTGTCCCCTTTTTCGGCGTAACGGCGGCAACGATCAGCGCCGTTCCACGGCTCGCGGCACTCACCGGCGCAACTGTCTTGCCGATTATCATTCGTCAAAAACCGATCGGACAAGGCTATCTGATCCGAATCTTGCATCCGTGGGAGAATTACCCCACGCAGGATGTCCGCGCCGACACGCGGCGCGTGAACGCGGCTATCGAAGAATGCGTAACTGAAACACCCGAGCAATACTACTGGGTGCACAAACGATTCAAGACCAGGCCTCCGGGCGAAGATAAGTTTTACTGAATAGATTTCTTGCAACGCGATGTTTACCAATCCTGATATTGGCGAAATCTGCAATTTGCTGCGCGAGGTGAAAACCATCGCAGTAGTCGGCTTGTCGCCGCTGCCGCGGCGGCCCAGTTACCGGATTGCCCGCGCACTGCAGGGGGCGGGCTACCGGATCGTGCCGGTACGGCCACTCGTATCGGAAATACTCGGCGAGAAAGCGTTCCCGATATTGGAGGATGTCACCGAATCGGTGGACCTGGTGCATGTGTTCCGGCCGGCCCGTTTTGTCGACGCAATTGTGGACGCTTGCCTGGACAAAGGTTTCAACCGACTCTGGATGCAGGAGGGCATCGTCAACGAACCTGCGGCACAACGCGCGAGCGCCAACGGCATCAAGGTTGTAATGGATCGCTGCATCTGGCGCGATCGCAATGGCCCTTGTAGCCCGTTACTTTCCAATATGGCATGAACGCAATCGAGGCTACGTTACGAATTTCTCCAGTGACCGGGACAGATTTGCAATCGCTTGCCCAGCTCGCTCGCGACATCTGGTATCTACACTATCCCGGCATGATTACGGTCAGCCAGATTGACTACATGTTGGAACAACGTTACCAGCCGGAGGTTATTGCCGTGCAGATCGAATCCGGCGAAGCGTGGTGGGACAAACTCGAAGTGCAATCGCAATTGGCCGGTTTCGCCAGCTACGAGCCCGGATCAGAGTCATCGTCGATTAAACTGGACAAGCTGTACGTACACCAGCGATTCATGCGGCGCGGATTTGGCTCGGCCTTGCTAAACCGTGTCGAAGAACAATCCCGTTCCAGGGGATACCGGTCACTTTATTTGCAAGTAAACAAGGCAAACGCACCGTCTATTGCCTTCTACCGCAGCAACGGATTCGAAGTTAAAGGCAGTGTGAAAGTGGATATTGGTAGTCAGTTCTTCATGGACGACTTCGTTTTCTCAAAATCTCTGTCCGAAAGCGACGCATGAGCCGGCTACGATTTACCAAGATGGAAGGTGCGGGCAACGATTTCGTCGTTGTAAACGCAATGCGCGAACCGTTCGACCTGGGTGCACCCACGATTCGTGCGCTCGCTGACCGGCATACAGGAATCGGATTCGACCAGTTACTGGTTATTGAGGCGCCGCGGTCACAGAGTACTGATTTTTACTATCGGATTTTCAACGCGGACGGCGGCGAAGTCAGCCAGTGCGGCAACGGCGCACGCTGTTTTGTCCGTTACGTTCATGACAAAGCGTTATCGGAGAAACAATCCATCCGGGTAGAAACCGCGTCCGGCATCATTGAACCCAGCCTGAACGCGGACGGCGCAGTCACGGTTGATATGGCCAAGCCACTTTTCGATCCGGTGGACATTCCGATGCTGATGCCACACCGCAAACCTGCCTATGCGATTACAGTAAACGACGAGCGAATAGAGATCGGCGCATTATCAATGGGCAATGGGCATGCAGTGCAGATCGTCGACGATGTTGACGCCGCTCCTGTCGCTTCGCAGGGGCCGATGATTGAAAATCACGAACTGTTCCCTGATCGTGCAAACGCCAGCTACATGCAGATCATGGATCGACATAATATTAGACTCAGGGTCTGGGAACGTGGTGTCGGAGAAACGCTCGCGTGTGGAACAGGTGCCTGTGCCGCCGCCGTGACAGGAATCAGGTGGGGATTGATCGATTCACCGGTTAGTGTTCACACGCGTGGCGGAGAACTGCAAATTACATGGCAAGGTGAAGAAGGCCGCGTTCTGATGACTGGCCCCGCAAAGATCGTATTCGACGGCGAGATTGAAATTCCAGGAGAAAAATGACTGACCAAGACGTTGTCCGGTATCTGCAAGAGCACCCTGAATTTCTCGACGCTCACGTGGACATACTGTCAAACATAAAAATCCCCGATCCACACGACGGGCGCGCCATTCCAATTGCCGAGAGGCAATTGTCACAATTGCGCGAACGCAATACCGTACTGGAAGAAAAGCTTAGCGAACTGATCGCATTCGGGGAGGAAAACGATGCGATTGGTGAACGCATGCACCGGGTTACGCTTGCGCTGCTGGCGGCCATGTCACTGGAAGATGTGTTACGCACCCTGTACTTCAATTTGCGCGAAGATTTCTCGGTGCCACATATCGCCGTCCGGCTATGGCCGGAAGGCAGCCATCCTGAGTTGTCAGAATTTTCCAAGGTTTCCGAGGAACTCGTGGTTTTTGCGACGAGTCTGACGAACCCCTACTGTGCCCACCATCCAATGTTCGATTCGATTGAGTGGTTCGGAGATCCAAAACCGCCACTGCAATCGTTTGCTTATGTCGCACTAGGTGGCGACCCGTTTGGCCTGCTGGCACTTGCGTCAGAAGACGCCGAGCGTTTCTACCCTGAAATGGGCACTCTGTATTTGCAGCGACTAGGCGAAATTGCATCAGCGGCAATTTCGCGCCACCTGTGAATGCCTGACCGAACCGGGGAGTCAGACATCGACAGCGAGTCAAACAGCGAGCGCAATCCGCTGGCGGCGAGCTTCCTGATTCACATTGAGCAAGAGCGGCGCCTTTCGAAACATACGATCGAAAGTTACCAGCGAGATATTCTGCTTCTACTGCGTTTGGCCGAGTCGACGCCGCTGCAGGACATCAGAACACATCATATCCGGCGATTCGTCGCCAAGTTGCATGCCCAGGGGCTCGGTGGGCGTTCTCTGGGACGCGTGCTTTCAGCATGGCGCGGTTTTTTCAGATTTCTGATGCGTGATCACGGCTTCGCACACAATCCCTGCGTTGGTGTACGCGCGCCCAAGACGGCAAAGAAACTCCCCGAAGCGCTGTCACCCGAAGAAATGTCCAAGCTCGTTGATTTACCCGCGGGCGATCCGTTCTCGGTTCGAGATCGCGCCATGTTCGAGTTGTTCTACTCGTCCGGCCTGCGACTGTCTGAACTCACTGCGCTAAGCCCCGCTGATATTGATTTCGACGACGCCACGGTGCGCGTTCTCGGCAAGGGCGGAAAAACACGCGTGGTTCCAGTTGGCCGGTTTGCATTGCGTTACATCCGTGACTGGCTAGGTGAGCGCGGCGCGATTTCAAGAGGCGAGCAGACGGCACTGTTTCTGAACCACCATGGAAGACCGATCGGTCCACGAACCGTTCAACAGCGGCTCAAGAATTGGGCTCTGAAACAAGGCATTTCACAGCATGTGCATCCACACATGCTGCGCCATTCGTTCGCTTCCCATGTCCTCCAGTCGAGCGGCGATCTTCGTGCAGTTCAGGAAATGCTGGGCCACGCAAGTATTTCATCGACCCAGATCTATACTCATCTCGACTGGCAGCATCTTGCCAAAACCTATGACGCCGCGCATCCGCGCGCCAAGCGCAAGGTCTAGTGCTGTGTTTCACTAGAAAACGAAACAAGCTTGATGCTCTGCCGACCCTGCAGAATTTTTCACACTGATCTGCCGCTTTCCGGGTTGCACCGTCCTTTTATCTCTGGCAATGCCCGGTCGATCAAGTCTGCTGCAACCAGAAGCGGTTTAGGCAGGATTGAATCGACCAATATTACTTGCAATGACAAAATTGACACTGATACGCCACGGTGAAACCGAATGGAACGCCAAGCGGCGTATCCAGGGACAACTGGATACGCCTCTCAGTGCAGTGGGTCGCGCCCAGGCCGAGGCAGTGGCGTTGCGTTTTCGCAACGAAACGATTGGCATCCTGGTAAGCAGCGATCTGAGCCGGGCAAAGCAAACAATGCAGCCAATCGCTAATGGACACCGTTTGGAAGTTTTGCACGATTCACGGCTTCGGGAGCGCAAGCTCGGTGTATTGGAAGGCCTGTATTACGCGGAAGCTCAGGAGAAAATGCCGCAATTACTTGATGTGTTCCAGTCGCGGCAAATCGACGCGCCGATCGAAGGCGGCGAGTCGCTGCGCGAATTTGCAGCGCGCGTAACCGATTTTCTGACTCAAACCGCTTCCACATACTCCGGCAAGCACATCGTCGCGGTAACTCATGGTGGAGTCGTCGGCATTGTCTGTCGCCTCGCCAAAGGGTGCCCACTCGACGCACCACAGGATTCCCCAATCCACAACACTTCGGTCAGAACTTTTCACGTTGACGGTTCGGAAATTCGCTTGCTTGACGAGGCCGACCCCAGCCATCTGCCGGCACGGCTGTCAATGGACGATGCCTGAACGGGCTGTCCATGATCTGTCCCCGATTACAGTCGCGGGCGCTGAGAATATCGGGCACGATCAGTAGCTGGTCGCTTGCTTCACGCTTGCGCAATCGCTATCCTCATGGCCCCCGGAAATCAGGCACAAAATCCGGGATGCGACCATTGATTCAATTCCTGGTAAAAGAACTATGAGCGATATCCTCCACGGTACAACGATTGTGTCGGTTCGCCGCGGCAGACGGGTTGCGCTGGGCGGCGACGGCCAGATCACGCTCGGAAACATCGTGCTCAAGGCATCCGCGCGCAAGATCAGGCGAATTTTCAACGACCGTATTGTCGCCGGATTTGCCGGCGGAACGGCGGACGCATTTACGCTGTTCGAACGTTTCGAAGCGAAGCTCGAAAAACATCAAGGCCATTTGCTGCGCTCTGCGGTCGAACTCGCCAAGGACTGGCGGACCGATCGCATTCTGCGACGCCTTGAAGCAATGCTGGCAATCGCCGATGCGGAATCATCGCTCATTCTTTCCGGAAACGGCGACGTGGTAGAGCCCGAGTTGGGCTTGATCGCGATCGGCAGCGGCGGACCTTACGCGCAGGCTGCGGCACGCGCGCTTCTCGAAAATACGGAACACTCTCCGGAAGAAATTGTCAGAAAATCACTGACGATCGCGGGCGACATCTGCATTTACACCAACCAGAACCACTCAATCGAGGTGCTCGAAGAATAGCGAGCACCTTCTCACCGCCGTCGCCGTTTTGTGTCTGCCGAACGATATGCACGAATTGAGGTTCGCAGATTGGTAGATACCCGATCGATACATACAATGACGACACCGCCAACATCACATCATTCAGAGTACATCGCATGTCGGGGATGACACCTCAGGAAATCGTTCACGAACTGGACAAACACATTGTCGGGCAGGACGCCGCCAAGCGTGCTGTCGCTATCGCGCTGCGCAATCGCTGGCGACGCCAGCAGGTCTCCGACCCGCTGCGCCAGGAGATCACGCCCAAGAACATATTGATGATCGGACCGACCGGTGTGGGCAAAACTGAAATCGCACGGCGGCTCGCGCGGCTGGCCGACGCGCCATTCATAAAAGTCGAAGCAACCAAATTCACTGAAGTCGGCTACGTCGGCAAGGATGTCGACGCAATCATTCGAGACCTTGTCGAGATGGCAATCACGGAGACTCGTGAAAAGGAGACGCAAAAGGTTCGCCATCGCGCGGAGGATATGGCCGAAGAGCGCGTCCTTGATGCATTGCTACCGCCGGCTCGGGAGGTCGGCGTCGGCGACGATGAGACTCCCTCCGATTCGTCCACGCGGCAGAAATTCCGCAAGCGTCTTCGCGAAGGTGACCTCGATGACAAGGAAATCGAAATTGATGTTGCACAGGTGTCTGCGCACATGGAAATCCTTGCGCCTCCCGGCATGGAGGATCTCACGTCGCAAATCCAGAACATGTTTCAGAATGTCGGCGGCTCCCGGAAAAGCACCCGCAAGCTAAGAATCAAGGAAGCTCTTCAACTGCTCACAGACGAAGAGGCAAGCAAGCTGGTTAATGATGACGAAATCAAATTGCGCGCTGTCTCCAATGCCGAGCAAAACGGCATCGTCTTCCTTGATGAGGTCGACAAGATCACCAGTCGCCAGGAAACATCTGCTGCCGAAGTGTCAAGGCAGGGCGTGCAACGCGATCTGTTACCGCTGGTCGAAGGGACAACGGTCACGACCAAATACGGCATGGTGCGCACAGACCATATTCTGTTCATTGGCAGCGGCGCATTTCACTTATCCAAACCGTCGGATCTGATACCGGAGTTGCAGGGCCGGTTTCCTATCAGGGTTGAGCTTGCCAGTCTCACCGTTGAAGATTTCCGGCGCATCCTCACTTCCACAGACGCCTGCCTGACGCGGCAATATCAGGCATTGATGAATACCGAAGGTGTGGAACTCGAATTTCCCGATGATGGCATTCATCGCCTCGCGGAGATCGCCTGGCAAGTCAACGAAAAAACGGAGAACATCGGGGCGCGCCGTCTTTACACGGTGATGGAGAAGCTACTCGAAGAGCTCTCGTTTGACGCGACCAATCGGCAAGGAGAAACGATTCGCATTGACACCGCTTACGTCAATGAACGCCTGAACGAGCTTGCCGGCAGCGAAGATCTCGCGCGCTACGTCTTGTAACGCCAGTCTGGTTTTATTTCGTGCTCAGCACGAAAACGCCGAACCAGCCGCGTTCGTCGGTGAAAAACTTGTGCGAAGCGAATCCTGCTTTCTCGGTAAGCGCCGCAAACCGCTCACGCGTATATTTCCAGGAGCTTTCAGTGTGAATGGTCTCACCGGGCTGGAAGTCGATTGTCTCGTCGCCGATGCGCACCTTCTGCTCGATCACGCTGACCAGATGCATTTCCATCCGGCCAAGCTCTTCGTTGTAAAACGCCTTGTGCCGGAAGCGCCGTTCGTCAAAGTTAGCACCCAGTTCACGATTAATGCGGGTCAGTAGATTCAGGTTAAACGCCCGCGTATAGCCCTCTGGATCGTTGTACGCCTTTTCCAGCGTGGATTTCGGCTTTTGCAGATCCACGCCGACAATGACTGCCCCGGTCGAGCCGACCATGCTACGCAGGCCACGGAGAAAATTCTCGGCCGCGGCCGGATCCAGGTTGCCAATTGTCGACCCGGGGAAAAACGCGACACGCCTGCTGTCATCAGGCAAATGCTCCTCGAGTTTCACCGACGGCCCGAAATCACCACAAACCGCGACCACCTGCAACCACGGATAGTCGGATGCAAGCGGCGGCCCGGCGTCCTCGAGTTGAGCGACGGAGACATCGATGCCGATGTACGTGCGCGGACGCAGATGGTCCAGCAATAGCCTTACTTTCGACATATCGCCAGGGCCGAACTCGATGACGGTCGTGTCTTCCCCTACCGCGTCGGCAATCGCGCCAGCTTGTTGCTGATAAATACTGCACTCGGTACGTGTCGGATAATAGGCGTCAGTGGTACAGATCGCATTGAACAGCGTGCTGCCACGGGCATCATAGAAAAACTTCGGCGCTACTAATTTCGGCGTCGCCTTCAAGCCATCGATCACTTCTCCGAGATCGACGTCCGCGCCATTGTCGAGAGAAAAGAGCCGGAAATTGTCTGGTAACGCTATCCGCTTTTTCTTTTCCGATAAATTCATTTACCGCTCCGTAGTCGGGAATTGGCATAACCCTAACCGGTTTTTCCGTTTACTGAAACTTTCTGTGGCCAAAGTGACACATTGGATATTGTCCGGCGCCAACACATCGCATTTTGCGCATACAAGTCGCACGGCTTAAACTGGCGGTATTCCCATGATTGCTAATGAGGTATCCATGCCGACTCCTCTTGCGGCCACAGTTCCGACGAACGACAACACCACATTGCTGAGCGACCTGATGCGCGTACGTGCGCGGACCGTCGCGCTGTGCGATCCACTTGGTCCGGAGGACTGTGTGGTGCAAAGCGCGCCCGAGACCAGCCCGGCAAAATGGCATCTCGCCCACACAACCTGGTTTTTTGAGACATTTATCCTGCAACCCTTTGTCGACGGATATAAGGCGTTCCATCCCGACTTCGGATTTTTGTTCAACTCCTATTACGAATCTGTCGGCTCGTTTTATTCGCGGAAAGATCGCGGACTTTTGACGCGGCCTCTTTTTTCCGAAGTGTTGAACTACCGTCGCCACGTTGATCAACATCTTGAAAAGCTGCTCACCCAATCCGGCCAAGAAGATGCCGACGAAATCACGGCGCGTTGTACGCTTGGCATGCACCACGAACAACAGCATCAGGAACTTTTACTCACCGATATCAAGCATTTGTTCTGGTGCAACCCGCTTCGCCCGATTTACCGCGAACGGGCTGACGAAGCGTCTTCAGCAGCCACGCCCGTCGAATGGCTGGCGTTTCCGGCGGGCGTATATGAAGCAGGGCATTCGGGCGCAGGCTTTGCATTTGATAACGAAATTCCGAAGCATCGAGAATATCTGGAGCCGTTCCGAATCGCTTCGCGCCCGGTCGACTCAGGCAAGTTTATTAAATTCATCGATGACAATGGTTACGGGACACCCACGTTGTGGCTATCTGACGGATGGCAAGCGGTACACGAACGCGGTTGGAATGCACCGATGTACTGGGAGCAGCGCGATGAACAATGGTGGCAAATGACGTTGTCCGGCATGCGCCAGGTCGACCCGTCCGAACCGGTATGTCATGTCAGTTACTACGAAGCGGATGCCTTTGCGCGATGGTCCGGAAAGCGCCTGCCCACGGAGACAGAATGGGAAATCGCGGCGGCCCGGCAACAGAACGATGGCAACTTCGTCGAAGACGGGCGACTTCACCCGCGTCCGCACTCAGATGGGGCCGCGTTTTTCGGCGACGTTTGGGAATGGACTGCGAGCGCTTATAGCCCTTACCCGGGATACAAGGCGAACGCAGGTGCGCTGGGTGAATACAACGGCAAATTCATGATCAACCAGCAAGTACTGCGCGGTGGTTCGTGCGTCACGCCGCGTTCACATATTCGCCACACGTACCGCAACTTCTTCTATCCCCACGAACGCTGGCAGTTCAAGGGATTGAGGCTCGCAGACAAGTGATTCGCATCAGGTCATTCAGCCTTACTGTATTGACGTGCGTAGTTGCACTGCTGTGTTCGCCAGCACTGGCACAGCACAATCTTGAAGAGGCCCGCAAAGTGTGGCCAGATTTGAAGCTGTTCGAGCCCAGCGATATCAGTGGCCTGAATTCCCGAATCAAGGCCGACCTGGTGCGGCGCGGCTGCCGCATTCCAATGTTCACGAAATGGGACGGGCAGCACAACGTTGTTCGGGGATCATTTCGCAAGCGCGACAACCGGGATGTTGCCGTCCTGTGTCTGGCCGGCGACGACATGAGCGTGATTATCTATGTCGATGGCGAATCGACCATCGCACAAGAGATTCGCAAGTTTCCCGCCAATGCGTATCGGATGATCCACAAGGTCTCTCCATTTGTCCTGGGCAAGCGGGCGATTCGCGATAAGGCGACACAGCGTTTGCCTGATTTCGAACACGACGGCATTGACTGACGATGGCCCGGTCGGCGAACGCGCCGAGACGATGTATTTCTACGCCGGTGAATGGATCCAGGCTTTCTAGATCAAGGTTGCGTTTGAACCCGCACATGGTGCGTGCTTGCAGCGCGATGGCCAAAGCTTCAACAAACTCTCGAGCCAATCGGCTGCCAATTCGCGGCATCGATGTTGACATGCCAATCCTGCTGGCGTGAGTGAACTCATGAAGGTGACGACATACGCAGGATGCGCAACGCGGCACAGGCCGCACCGTAACCGTTATCGATGTTGGTTACGGTCAATCCGGAAGAGCAACTGGCAAGCATCGCATTGAGTGCAGTCTGCCCCCCCTCGGCCACACCATAACCCACGGAAGTTGGCACACCGATAATCGGCGAGCTGATCAGGCCACCCACAACGGTCGGTAGTGCAGCATCCATTCCGGCAATTGCAATAACCACTTTCATGGTCCGAATTTCCTCAATTCGCTCCAGTAACCGCCATAGTCCGGCAACACCGACATCGGTAATCTCCGTCGGCGCTTCGCCGTAGAAAGCAAGTGTGCGCGCCGCCTCTTTGGCGACGACGACATCGGAGGTACCTGCCGCTACTACGGCAACTCGCTTTGTCTCGCTTTGCGGATACGGGCGCGAAAAGTACCCGGTTTGTGACAATGCATCGTAGTCGAGGTTCTCGCGGTGGGCTTGCGGCAACGCTTCAAACTGATCCGGACGCAGGCGCGTCAACAATATGCGGCCATTGCGCGCGTCGACCTGCCGCAAAATTTCGGCAACGTGTGCCGCCGATTTACCGGCACAGAACACGGCTTCGTCCAGACCGGTACGCGCGTCTCTGGCGAAGTCCAGCATCACATCTTTGTGCAGCGTCATTCGGACATGATCCTGATCGGATGTACAAATGCGCTGCCGACGCGATACGGTGCGAACGACACGCGATAATCAAATCCTCCGTCACTGAACAATTCGGCAATGCGATCGGATAATTCTTGCCGCTCGTCAGGCCCAGCGGCAGAAAGGCTGCTTTCATCGAGTTCGACGACGACACCTTTTGCACGCACGCGGCAGCGGACTGTATGTGGACGCAACGCCAAGCCAACCATTTTCTCTGTTTTGTCGACGAGTTTCAGCATCGCCGGGTCGATCCCGATTCCGGTCTCAATACGGCTCGAAAGACAGGGTGCAGCAGGTAACTCGGAGATGTAACCGAGTCCGAATTGCCGGGCGATCAAACGCACCGAACTCTTGTCGATGCCCGCCTCGACGAATGGGTGGCGTACTGAGTGAATCCTGGCCGCTTCAAGGCCAGGTCGATATTCACCGAGATCGTCAACATTTGTACCGGACACAACTTGCGCATCGGTAAGCGGCACGATCGCCCCATACAAACTGGTCTTGCAGTAAAAACATCGATTGACCGGATTCACGCGATAGTCGGCGTCGCCAAATTCGCCAGCGTCAATCACGCTAAGGACCCATCCCTGCCGATCCGCCAGCGCCCTGACGCGCTCGGTTGCGTCTGGCGGAACAGCGGGAGACACGGCGTGAAACATTTCCGCGCGGTCTGCTATTTGGTCGTGAACGAGCGTGGCGAGGGTCAAACTATCAACGCCACCACTGACCGCGACCGCGACGCGATCCATATCGCTAACTATTCTCGCGAACGCGCCAATGTTTTCCGTTACCGTGCTCACTGTTTTTCTGCCTTTTTCATTTCTGCGTTGTGCGACACATTTTCGGCCAACCGTCTTACGCGCTCGCGTTCGTCGTGATCGCCGATGACCTTGAGCAAGTCGTCGGCCTCCGCCTTTACGGTTGATCCGCCAGGCCGCTCCGCAATCTTGACCCGTACAGACCTGCCTTCTGCGTCAATCGAAGTCTGCCTGCGCCGCAATTTACGCCGCTCCATGATGTGATAGCGCACACCGAGCGTTGTCGTTTCGGCAAAACACGCTTCCATAACGTTTTCGATATCACCGGGGTCAGTAAGCACCTGCACTCGTACAGCGACACGACCCTTCTTGCCAAACATTGATGTCTGCATGACATCCAGCACCGATGGGTGCGCACGTACCTTGTCGAGCCCGATCGCCAGGTCTTCAGGCGTCTGATCATCAATCTCGAAAATCAGCTCGGCAACACGATCGCTCTCGGTCGCCTGGCGTGTCTCTTCAAACGCCATCAACCGCAATACGTTGCTCATGCCCGGCAGTTTTCGCGTTCCGAATCCACTGCCGCTGCGCAGAAGCCGGCGCGGCATTCCGCTGTGCGCCCGGTTGGCTTGAAGATGGTTGACAATAGCGGCACCGGTTGGTGTGACGCGTTCTCCGTGAACACCGTCATCGTGAAAATCAAAATTTTCCAACAACAAAACGGTCGCCGGCGTGGGTACTGGCAGCTCTCCATGTGCCGTTTTCACGCGACCACGCCCTTGTGGCAGCGAGCTGACCGACCATTGCGCATCCAGCGATGAAATCAGAAATGCGGCGCCAACGATATCGGCAATCGAATCCCATTCGCCGAGTTCATGAAAGCTGACGTCATCGATTGATTTCCCGTGAACCTTGCCTTCCGCTTCGGCGACGCGCGTGAAGATGCCAATCGCGTGGGTGCGCACGTTCGCATCGAGCGGCGCGCGTTCAAGCATATTGCGAATTTCGCGAAACGATGTGTGTTTATGCTCGGGCGCGTGCAAGTGTTGAGCGTCTTCAACAACAAACCGCAGTCCGGTCAGGGCATGATCCGCGTGATCGTCGAACCTCAGGCCGATGTCTTCCGGCAACCCGGAGGCGCGGATCGCCTCGACCATACCGTCACGCAGATCAGGAAACGCATCGAGCACCGCGGCGATAAACATATCGCCAGCTATTCCACCGACTGCGTCGAGATGAATTTGCATATGGGAATCAGGCCCTGACTATCCGACTGACCGGTGGGCGCAGATGCCCACCGTTTCTTTCGTCATTGGCTGGCGCAGGTGCGCGATTACGCAGGCGCGTGTTCGCGCTGCGGTGCCAGCATCGGATAAAGATTACCTTTGGTGTCGAACTTGAATGCCTCCGGTTCGCCGACAATTTCGAACATCGAGGGATTTGCCTTGATGTAGGGGAGCATCGGTTCCGAGACGTGAATATCCAGCATATCCAGAGTGGTTGCGATACGCACGATTTTCGTGTCCTCCGGCTTCACGCGCACCACGGTTTTCGCGACCAGCTGGATTGCTTCCTGATCAGTGTTCATGATGATCGGAATCGCCGCGCCATCGAGGTAAGTCGAGGTGATGATATTGGCGTAGGTTTTGCCAATATCAACGTCCTTGTAAAGCTTCATCGTGATTACATCGGCCGCACCCAGTCCGGTCGCGTTGCCGTGGGTCTCGGGCGTGAGACCGAGCACTGCGATCTTCTTGACGAACGGTTTCATATTCCATTCGACAAAGCGGGCGTTTCGACCAGTAATGTTTGGATCCATGCCGGAACCCGATATGTTCTTGCCAATTTTCTCGACCACCAGCACATCAATCTCGTCGAACTGGAGACGCGGCATCAACTCTTTCGCTTTGGCCTGCAACGCCGACTCACGATCGAGCACCTGTTCAGCAGGCACGACTTCGATGATCGCGGTTTCGTCGGCCGCGTTCTCGACCATACCGACCCCGAACAGGAAGTTGATCTTGCTCATCGTGAATTCTGCTGTCTTTGGTAACAGCTCACCGAACATATCCATGCCGTAGGTATGCAGGGTCGTCGCGCCGACAATCTTTCCCATGCCAATCGTCAGCATCTTGACGATGCCCGATTCGATGGGGGCGCGGAAATTCGTATGCGGCTTGATCCGGCAGATGAGCGCAACGGCATCAGCACTGGCAGCATGCTTGTCAAGGTATACCGGCATGCCGTCGTCGGCTTTTCCAAGTTCAACGACTTCCATACTCGACTTGACCGGACAGCCAACAAATTCCTCGGTCACGCCGTATCCGTCGAGCACCTCTTTCTGACCTTCAGCAGTCGCGCCACCATGACTGCCCATGGCCGGGAAAATAAACGGTTCAGCACCTAGCGATTTGAGTTCGGCGACCACTGCACGGGTGCATTCTGCGATGTTGTTTACGCCACGCGAACCAACACCAACCGCGACCGTCATTCCCGGCTTGATCTTGTCACGAACTTCGGGTTTCTTGAACTCATCGGCGACGGTTGCCGCCACGTCATTGAGCTTTGGCGTCGGAAACTTTTGACGCACGTGAATCATGCGCGGTAGCGTGATGTCGAGCCCGCCCGCGATATTGACTTCGATTTTATCTCCAATCATGTGCTCAACTCCTCAGCTCCGTTTTTTGATCAAGAACGACGTGCGCTGAAATACGCGCAACCGGGAAACCTGAAATTGTACCGACTGGCTGCAATTTAGCCCAGCAATCCGCCTAACCAAGTAATCCCCGGTAAAGCTCCAGATAGCGCGTCGCGGTCGTTTCCCAGGAAAAATCGGACGCCATGCCGCTCTTCTGTATTTGACGCCAGCTACGTTTGTTGCGGAACAGGTCGGAAGCGCGCCGACAGGCCGCCAGTAGCGCTTCTCCATTGAGTGGTGCGAACTTGAACCCGGTAGCGACTTTTGCCGAAAGATTGGCCGGTGTGCCGTCCACTACCGAGTCCTTGAGCCCGCCGGTTTCATGTACTACCGGCGGCGTTCCGTAACGCTGGCTAAACATCTGGTTTACCCCGCAAGGCTCAAAGCGCGACGGCATTATCGAAATATCGGCGCCAGCCTCGATCTGGTGAATCAGGCTTTCCTCATAGCCGATTTTCACCGAAACGGCGTCCGGAAATGATCGTGCGAGTTCGAGATAGCGCGCTTCATACGGCTCGTCTCCCGAACCAAGCACAGCCAGCTGAGCGGGAAACTGGATCAGCTCGGGGACAACATCAGCCAGCACATCGACGCCCTTGCGCTCGACGAGTCGTCCGACCATCGCAAACAATGGCACGTCCGGATTGTCCGGCAAGCCGAGGCGAGCACGCAGCGCCCTGCGATTGTCCGCCTTGTGAGCCAGACGTCCTGAATTGTAATAACGCTCGATATACGGATCATTGTCAGGGTCCCAGGCGTCGGTATCGATGCCGTTGAGGATGCCGGACAAAACGTCTTTCCGCTTCGACAACAATTCCTCCATCCCCATGCCCAGCGGCGCTTCCTGTATTTCGCTGGCGTAAGACGGGCTGACAGTAGTAATGCGGTCGGCGAACTGCAGGCCAGCTTTCAGGAACCCCAACTGCCCGTTGAACACGACACCGTCCGGGCCAAGCGCCTGTGACGGCAGCCCCAGCCGCACGATATCGTCGGGCGGAAAATTTCCCTGCTGTGCCAGAGCATGCGCCGTAAACACGGTACGTGCCTTGTCTGCATCCGCATAGTGCAGGTAAGCCGGCGCCAAACCCGTTTGCCAGTCATTGCAATGCAGGACATCGGGACTCCACGGAAACGGCGACGCATTCGTGGACAATAGCGCAGAGATATAGGAAAGCAGCCCAAATCGAAGCGCGTTATCCGGCCAGTCACGCCCGGCAGTATCTTGATACGGCTTTCCCGGACGCGCATAGATGTCACATTCGATAACAAACAGCTGGACACCGCTGGGGTGCTTTCCTGCCAGCAGTTGTGCCGGCGGTACACCGGGAAGACTCGGCAAGTTGGCCGCGCGCCCTCTGCGCTTCAGGGCATCCATAACCTGCGGATAGCCCGGCACCAGCACCCGTACATCGACCCCCAGTCCTGCGAGCGCGGCAGGCAAGGCCGCGGACGTTTCGCCGAGCGCGCCGGTCTTGATGATTGGCGCCACTTCCGATGTGACAAAAAGAACTTTTAGCCTGCTATCTTTACGCATGGCAATCCAGAGTCAAGGCCGGGCGCAACACCGTTAGTGTCTCTGGCGAGCGTAACAGAATGGGGGCGGGCGTGAACGGGCGCATTTCGCGACAATCGGCATCAAGCCCAGCAACCTGAATACTGCCGCAAACGGCGAGTGGGCGACGCAAAAGCGCTCCATTATAGAGTGAGTGGACACTTTTTTGACCACTATCAATAAAGACGCGCGATTTGAGACTATGATTTCAATATGTGAAATGCGCCTGTTTTACCCCTGATCCCATCAGAACCAGGTGCAAAATGCCTGTCGGATACGGCTTTTGAATGCGCTTGCAGGACCGCATACGCATGCCGCACATGACTACCAGCCCTGGCGCGACAAACCCGGAATACCTCACGATTTAACGAATCAAGGAGACAAATATGGACCGCGACGAAACGATCGCGAAAATGAAGCAGCAACTTGATGAATGGAATGCAAAGATCGGTGATTGGGAAAGCCAGATGCACGAAACCCAGGCCACCATCAAGGCCAGATATGAGAAACAGCTCGGCACCTTGCGCGAGCAACGCGAAGAAGGGATTGGCAAGCTCAAGCAGGCGCAGGAATCAAGCGAAGCAGCCTGGCGCGACATGGGCAGTGGCTTTGAAGAAGCCTGGAAGCACCTCGCGAAAGGATTTGAAAACGCCTGGTCCGAGTTTGGAAGCAAGCAAGAGAAAGACGAAACAAAAAGCTAGCAGTCTGCCTGGCCAGGGGTACGAAGTGCCCGCATGAATGATTCGGGACAAGAAATCGCGCTTGCATTCATCGGCATCGTGTACGTAGCCGCTGTCAGCTTGTATGCATTGTGGCTTACCCGTGCTGCGCACGGGTTGCTCCGCGCCATCAAAGCACACGAACCGGCCGATTTGTGGAACGAACTCGGTGCGCCTGCCTCGATGAAAGAAGCTGTTCGGGATCCAAAAAGGCGCTGGCGAAATTTCATACTTTCAAAAACTTACAGGAATCGATGCCATCCGGAAATTGCCGCAAGAATAGATGCGTTCCGATTGGTCACAAACCTCGGGCTAGGCGCTCTGGCTATTTGCGGGGCAATTATTCTGCACCTGTTCTGGCCGTTGCTCACAAACGCCTGACGCAACAACGCACGCGACAATCGCGGCGCCGACATCAACAGAATGCCACTTCAAAATACGCGCTTGCCGCAACGTATCTTGTTGATGCAGATCAACAGGCAAAAATTCCGAAGAGGCGATAGTCGAGACAATCAAGCACGCTGTCGGAGGTTAGCAGTGGCCATCGGTGAGATATGTAGCCGCAACATCGTGTTCGCGCGACGCGAGGAAAAAATGTGGCCGGCCACTACGCCAGACAAGAGTTTACAGTTAACACGTAAGCCTGCATATGCAAACACCGCTGAACATTGCGTTCCATGATGTGCCCCGGTCGGAAGCGCTCGAGCAACATATTCGGGACAAACTGGAAACGCTTGAACATCTCTATCCCCGGCTGACGCGCTGCAACGTCACGATTGAAAAACCCCACCGGCACAAGCACCAGGGAAATACCTTCAACGTACGCATCGACCTACACGTACCAGGTGACGAAATTGTAGTTAACCGGGACGCGCACGAAGACGCATACGTAGCGCTGCGTGAAGCGTTTGACGTCGCCAAACACCTCATCATGCAACGTGCCGAGAAAGTACGTGGAGACGTCAAACATCATTCAAAACCGGGCAACGCCGGGAACCGGTCAAAGGAATAGCAGCGAGGAAGGCGGTTCAATTTGGTCAACCGCAAAGGATTGACAGACAGCCCGCCGATGAACGAAACGATCCATACCGGCCGATAGCCAAACTGCCACGACCGACCTTATGACCAGTTTTTGCTGGTATATGACGGCGGACGGTGGCAGCAGTTGACGCCAGCACCGGCGACAGATCGATCATGCATCCTTGTCCGGCTTGCCGCGGCGACGGGGGAGGAAAGTCGCCCACCGTGCGAATCCCCGGTCAAATGTCTCGTGAGTCTGTGGTTTTTCGGTCATCATGTACCAATCAAAAATTAGTCGTAGCTGCCCACTAATGGTTCGACCTTCCTCTTCTGCAAGTTTTTTTAGTTCTTCATACATGTGTCGCTGTACGGCAATAGTTTTCCATTTTGTTAGATCCATTGGCTTTTCCTTTCTTTCTTTAGTTTTATCTTCATTATCTTTTTCATATACATTCCAAAGTTCTGCATATTAAGCAGAATATAATATAATATAAATCATAACACTGCAAGAACAATATTATTTTATGTATTTTTGCAGAATAATTTAAAAGAAAATTATGGGAATTATATATGAAAGTGACGGAAAGGCTTGGAATACTTCATCACTTTGCTATAATATACCCTTAGATCAAGAGGATATGTAAATGGTGAAAAAAGCACCATGCAAGCATTTCAGGAAAGGTCTTTCTCTCATGGAAGTCTTTGATATGTTCCCAGATGACGCATCTGCCGAATCATGGCTGATACAGCAACGATGGCCTGAAGGGATTTGCTGTCATTATTGTGGGTCTACCAATATTCAGACTGGTTCGGCCCATAAGTCCATGCCTTACTTGTGCAGAGAAAAGCAATGCGGGAAGAGGTTCAGTCTTAAGACTGGTACTGTCATGCAATCAACCAAACTGGGATACCGAATTTGGGTTATCGCTCTGTACCTGCTTTTGACGAACCTTAAAAGCGTGAGCAGTATGAAACTCCATAGAGACCTGAACATCACTCAAAAATCAGCGTGGCACTTGGCGCATCGTCTCAGGAAGGCATCAGAGATTGACAAGACTGGCTTGTTCTCTGGCCCAGTGGAAGTTGATGAGACCTATTTCGGCGGGAAGGAAGCGAATAAACATAATTCAAAGAAACTCAAGGCAGGACGTGGACCTGTGGGCAAAACAGCCGTGGTCGGTGCCAAGGATCGTGCCAGCAACGAGGTATCCGCCAAAGTCGCAAGCAAGACCGATTCAGAGACGCTTCATGGCTTCGTTGCCGAGAACGCAGATGCTAAAGCCAAGGTTTATACCGATGAGGCGGCGGCCCATTCTGGTATCCCCTTTAATCATGAAAGTGTTAAGCATAGCGTTGGTGAATACGTTAGCGGTAAAGCTCATACCAATGGGATTGAGAGTTTTTGGAGTATGCTGAAACGGGCACACAAGGGGACTTTCCACAAAATGGGGACTTTCCACAAAATGTCACCCAAGCACCTTGACCGCTATGTTCAGGAATTTGCCCGAAAACACAATATCCGTGAACTGGATACGCTTGAGCAAATGGCCGCTATTGTCAGAGGGCTTGAGGGGAAGTCTCTACGCTACAAGCAACTGAAAATTGGAAATGGGTTATCATCTGGTGCTAGAATGGGGTGAAATGCAGGTTCGCTGGGGGGGTGAACAAATGGAAGCGACAATATTTGACGTTGCAGAATATATCCTTCGACAAAGAGGGCCTTTACCTGCTATCAAACTTCAAAAACTCTGTTACTACTCCAACGCATGGTCTTTGGTATGGGATGACCGCCCAATGTTCGAACAAAGATTTGAAGCGTGGTCCAACGGGCCTGTTTCTCCCGACCTCTATGCAAAGCATCGTCGCCAATATGATGTGAATGCTATTGCAGGGGCTAATCCTGAAAATCTGGACCAAGATGCTGTTGAAACAATAACGGCCGTACTTGACTATTATGGTGACAAGTCGTCTCAGTGGCTAAGTGATTTGACTCACATGGAAGAGCCTTGGCGATTAGCGCGAACAGATATTCCGGATGGTGAACGCGGTGATACCGTCATTAGTACAGCTTCGATAGCAGAGTATTTTACATCGCTCATGGACGAAGATAGTTAGCCATCGCCAAAAAGAAAAAACCTAAAGCCAGGCCGCAACCAAAAAGCGAAAAATCAGCAAGGAAGCCAACTCCAGAGAATGTAAACACTTATCCTGTCTTA
The DNA here is from genome assembly GCA_951812315.1 of uncultured Burkholderiales bacterium. Lineage (GTDB taxonomy): Bacteria > Pseudomonadota > Gammaproteobacteria > Burkholderiales > Eutrophovitaceae > SG8-40. Next base: position 133,535 of record CATOSA010000006.1, on the reverse strand, counting down.
TCCTGTCTCATGGAGATTTTCTTTGGTTGACCATGGAGGACGTTGGGGGTGGGACAAGTTAGAGCTAAAAGAAAAGTGGGACTTGATCTGTAACGAATTGGCGGCTTGCGAATCCACGAGTTGGCAAAAACTCAATGAGCATGGCAGCCACACTATACCTGTAAACAGGCTGCACAAGGATGCTAGAGATCGGTTGATCGAAATACGGCAGGATGATATCGACGAATTGTTTTCTCTTCGTTTGAGTGGCAAAAAACGAGTATGGGGTATACGTGAGAGGTCATTTCTGAAGATTCTTTGGTACGACCCAGAACATGAGGTGTGTCCTGTAAGGAAACGGAATACCTGACCTACAGTCCCGCATTAGATAATCTTGGGGAATAACTAATGGATAAACCAAGCACAAAAGCAGAGAAAGAAAAGCCGGTAGAAATTGTCGATTCAGATTACCAACCGTCGAAAGCCGAACTGAATGAGGATATGCGATTGCGGTTCAACGGGACTATTGAGGATGCAGCGAAAGCCCTTTTTCAGCCAGTAGATATCCAGAGAACAAGAAAACCGACATGATTTGGTTTCGTCACTTTCGTATATATTTCCCTTTTTTTGCGCCTGTGAAAGCGTTCAGGTACGCTCGGCGCGAATAACGAAAGTGAAACTGCAAGCATATGAATCCTAAAAAGACACCTCAGTCATTGCGAAGTCATCGCTGGTTGGGCACGGAAGGGCTTCGTTCATTCGGGCACCGCTCCAGAGCACTGCAGATGGGGTATGCGCGCGAAGACTACGAAGGCAAACCGGTTATTGCCATTCTGAATACCTGGAGTGATGTCAGCCACTGTCATTCGCACTTTCGCGAAAGGGTAAAAGACGTGAAACGCGGCGTGTGGCAGGCGGGCGGCTTTCCTCTAGAAATACCGGCAATTTCACTTGCCGAGGTTTTCCAGAAACCGACGACAATGATGTATCGCAACCTGCTCGCAATGGAAGCCGAGGAGCTATTGCGATCCTATCCGGCTGACGGCTGCGTGTTGATGGGCGGGTGCGACAAGACCATGCCCGGATTGATGATGGGCGCAATCAGCATGAATCTGCCCTCGATCTTCGTACCGGCCGGTCCGATGCTGCGCGGCAACTGGCAGGGCAAGACTTTGGGATCGGGTTCGGACGTTTGGAAATACTGGGACGAACTGCGTGCCGGAAATATCGACCAGAACGACTGGCGCGAAATAGAGGAAGGGATTGCCCGCTCGCCCGGAACATGCATGACCATGGGCACCGCATCGACAATGACCGGTATCGCAGAAACACTCGGCTTCAGTCTTCCAAACGCATCGACCATCCCGGCACCTGATTCGAATCATGCGCGCATGGCGTCGTACACGGGCCGGCGCATTGTCGATATGGTATGGGAAGACCTGAAACCCAGTGACATCCTCAGCGAACGCGTTTTCGACAACGCCATCAAGGTGCTGATGGCCCTCGGAGGATCGACCAATGCCCTGATTCACGTCATAGCACTGGCCGGTCGTGCGGGCATCGAGATTCCGCTCGAGCGCTTCGAGGAAATCGGTCGCGAGACGCCATACCTGGTCAACATGCGCCCGTCCAGTAAGTATCTGATGGAAGATTTCTATTATGCGGGCGGGCTGTCTGCATTACTCGAAGGCATGCGAGACCTGCTCGAACTTGACGTACCGACCTGTACCGGCAAGACACTGGGCGAAAACATTGGCGGTGCCAGAATTCACAATTCCGACGTCATCCACACCCCTGACAAGCCCATGCAAGCGGAGGGCGGCCTGATCGTCTTGCGAGGCAATCTTGCACCCGACGGTGCGGTCATCAAAACCACCGCAGCCGACCCGAAGTTGCTGCAGCACGCCGGACGGGCGATGGTGTTCGACAATTACAACGACATGGCTGCCCGGCTCGAAGACCCCGATCTGGATGTCGACGCCGATTCCATACTGATCCTCCGCAACTCCGGCCCGCAGGGCGGGCCGGGAATGCCTGAATGGGGCATGCTGCCAATTCCAAAAAAACTGCTCAAGCAAGGTGTACGCGACATGGTGCGAATTTCCGATGCGCGTATGAGCGGCACGAGCTATGGCACCTGCGTGCTTCATGTATCACCCGAATCATGGATTGGCGGCCCTCTCGCACTGGTAAAAACAGGTGACATCGTCGAACTCGACGTGGCCGGTCGCAGGCTTTCGCTAAAAGTCAGCGATGAAGAACTCGCCGAGCGCCGCAAACAATGGAAACCCGCGCCACGCAAATTTGAACGCGGCTTCGGTAAACTGTTCTCCGAACGTGTCCGGCAAGCAAACGAAGGCTGTGATTTCGATTTTCTGGAAGGAAATGCACCAACGCCTGAGCCGGAAATTCATTGAGTGCGAACATATTGCCCATGAGTGATTCACTCACTCCTTAGAACATATGCCATCGCCTCGCTGGCGATCGTGCACGGCCTCGGTGTGCTCGGTGCCCCGTTTGCTGCAATGATCCACTTTGGGCAACCTGACGCCTCAGCGCACCAAAACTTTCACGTGGTGTGGGAAGCGTTCAAGTATTTTGCGGCATCGTCTGTTTGTCTTGTGATTGCGCTGATCCCGCTTCGCCGCGGCGAGAAGTGGGCGTGGTGGACAATGCTGTTGGGATGTCTTGCACTGTTCGGCGGCATGTTCATCGCGCACGCGTTGTCACTCGGGGGACCAGCGATCGACCACTGGTCTTACGGATCCTTCCTCATCATTTCGATCGTCGCGCTCACGATACTCGCAAAGATTCCCGCAAAGCCTGAACAACAGCATTGAGAGTATCCAGCGCAGGTCGCGTGTACCAGTGGGATCGTTCGGATCCAGTTGGTTCCGAACAATGCGTCTGCGCAGCAAGAACAATTACCGAACAAACTCAGGATGAGGTGCGCCCGATGACGAATGCTGCAATGAGCGATAACGCACGTGAACTGTACGCGCAGGCCACAACCGCAAGTCTGACGGCGCAACTCACCAAGCGCGGGCTACGCACGCGCGCGATCTCCAATATTGCGCCGGTAAACCCTGATACGCCGCGCCTGTTCGGACCGGCCTACACCCTGCGCTACATTCCGATGCGCGAGGACCTTGCGTCCGGTGCTGCGATGGCGAACCCCGAAAATCCCCAGCGCAAGGCGATCGAAGTAGTGCCGGCCGGACACGTGCTTATCGTCGATACAAATGGAATGGATATCAGCGGTACGTTTGGGGACATCCTCGTTGCCCGTCTCAAAGTGCGCGGCGTTGCCGGCGCCGTGTCAGACGGCCCGATGCGCGATATTGCCGAACTGAAAACCATGGACTTTCCGGTATTTGCACGCGGCAATGCAGCACCCCCTAGCTATGCCAACATGATAGCTGCAGACGCCCAGGTGCCGATCGGCTGTGGAGGCGTCGCGATTTTTCCGGGTGACATCGTCATTGCCGACCCCGACGGCGTGGTCATACTCCCTGCATCAATCGCTGAAGAAGTTGCACGTGACGCAGTGGAGCAGGATCGCCTCGAAGCGTACGTGCGTGAACGTATTGAAAATGGTGACAGCATCGTAGGCGTCTATCCGCCTAATGAGGAAACCAAAGCGGCATACCAGGCCTGGCTCGCCAAAGGCTGAAGCCCAGGCAATTGAACTAGCGCGGTTACATCGTACTTTTGAGACAGAAACCAGTCGAGCCTGGACGCAGACGAACAATCTGATTTTCGGCCGGAATAGAACGGAGTATCGCTGATGAAGACCCTGTTCTTCGGTGCAGGCCCATTAGGCTCTGTTTACGCGTACTTGCTCCACAAGGCGGGCAAGGATGTCACCATCCTTGCCCGCGGCGCGCGGTACGACTGGCTCAAGGAAAACGGTGTGGTGGTATTCGACGAGATCACCGGGCAAAAGGACTCGTCGCGTGTCAATGTGGTCGACGCTCTCAAACCCGGCGATGAATATGATCTGGCGGTCGTTCTGATAAGAAGGAACAAGCTTGCACCTGTATTCAACATTCTCGCGGCCAGCCCTGGTGTCAGGAACATCCTGTTCATGGGCAACAACACGCTTGGTTTTGATGACTACCTGACGTATTTGCCGGTCGAGAAAGTGCTATTCGGTTTTCCGGCTGCAGGAGGAGGGATTCGCGATCAGGTCGTCCACTACGCCGATAGAGAGAAACCCCGTGGGAAACAACGAGCGGTAACTATTGGCGAAGTTGACGGTAAGCGCAAGCAGAGGACGTTGTCGATCAAATCCCTTTTCGAATCCTCTGGTATTCCGGTCGACGTAACGACCGACATCGATGGCTGGCTCAAATACCATGTCGCTTTGGTCAGCCCGCTTGCCGGCGCGCTCTACAAGCACGATTGCAACAACCAGGCGGTCGCCAAAGACAAAGAGGCAATTCGTGCGCTAGTAAAGGCGGCAAAAGAGGACGGGCGAGTATTGCGGGCTCTGGGTTACACGAGGCGCCAACCGTTCGATTTCAACCTGTTCTACTGGCTGCCCGAGTTCATGAGCAGAGCAGCCGTAAAGGGCATGCTTCAGAGCAAATTTGCCGAGATAGCCTTTGCCATGCATGCGAAATCCGCCCAAGACGAAATTAAGGACCTCGCTGATGAGTTCCAGCAGTTAGCCAAAAAGACCTCGATTAGGACACCGAACATTGACATGTTGAGGAGTTTCATCGACTGAACAAATCAGCACAAACCCGTCGCTGCAGTGGGCGCCGTTAAAGATTACCCTCATGTTGATTTCGAGCAGCTTGCGAGAACCAATGACACATGTAGTCTTGCTGGGAGATTCAATTTTTGACAACGCGATGTACGTTCCGGGCGGTCCGCCAGTCATAGAACAGCTACGTTCCAACTTACCGGACCACTGGGCGGCTACACTCCTGGCCGTTGACGGCCATGTCACGAAGGACGTCCACTGGCAGTTAGACCGTCTTCCGTCAGATGCCTCACATCTTGTCGTGAGTTGTGGCGGCAACGACGCATTGCAATGCTTGCCCGTAATGACTGAGAGAGTCGCGAATGTGGCGCAAGCGCTGAATCGATTTGCAGCCATCCGGGCCGAGTTTCAATCGACGTACCGTGAAATGCTTAAGGCTCTGATACAGACTGGACACTGCGTCACCGTATGTACCGTCTATGACTGCGTGCCCGGACTGGAGGCAAATGAGCAGAGCGCCCTGGCGATGTTCAACGAAATCATCCTTCGCGAAGCCATCGGGGCGGGCGTTGGCCTGATCGACCTCCGCCATGTCTGCTCGGAGGCGGCCGACTACTCGGAAATATCACCAATCGAGCCGTCCGAACAAGGGGGCCAAAAGATCGCCGCTACGATCAGCAAACTGCTCGTCTCTGGACCATCCGCGACCCCATCAGTCGGTGTTTACAAGTAGTTTCAATAGTAATCGGCGTGACTCGGACGATCGCCGATGAACGCGATGCCGCCAAATCCTTTTTGCGAGGCGTCTGATGCTATCGTGTTAAATGCGGCAGGAAAGCACTTGCATCATTTGTCACGTTGACGAAAAAAATCAAGGCAAGTCATCTTCAAGACCTGGCGTGCAAAAGGCCTGTATGAGTATGCAAACTAAAAATCAACTCCGGTACGGCTGAATGCGAACGCCTCGAGTAATTTGACCTGATGCAATGACTGATTATCAGAACGCGGAGGTTGCCGAGAAATTCTCGACATACCCTCCATTGGTAAGGACTCGCCTGTTGTTTCTTCGTCAGCTGGTTTTCGAAGCTGCGTCGGACTTGGGTATCTTGCATGAGCTCCGAGAAACACTAAAGTGGGGCGAACCCAGTTATCTCACCAGGATGGGAAGCACCGTGCGAATGAACTGGAAAGCATCAACCCCGGAACAGTACTTCATGTACTTTCATTGCAGGACCAAGCTGATTGATACGTTTAAAGAGCTCTATTCAGATCGATTCGATTTTGATGGCAATAGAGCGATCGTATTTCGCAAGAATGAAAAGATCCCAAGAACAGAATTGTTGCAATGTCTATCGATCGCACTCAATTATCACCGAGTGAAGAATTTGCCGTTGCTGGGCGCACAGTACGATTACTCATGACGGGCGCCTGCGGCCCGATTCGCCGATGTCGCAGGAAGAACCGCTTGCTGCTTCAACGGCTTCTCGGTTCGACGTAGGCTTGCTGTATTCCCGCTACCGGAGTGCAATATGAATACCGATTTTTCCTACGACCCCGTTACCGCTGTAGACGAAGGCACTGCAACCGGGCGAACCGCAGAAATCTTCGCAGATATTCGCGAGACAATGGGAATTCCGCTGGTAACGTCCATTTGGCGCGGCCTCGCCGACATTGACAATAGCTTGCCCAAGGTGTGGGAGGCGACAAAACCGATCTATCTGAGCGGCCACGTCGAACAAGCGCTAAGCGCGGTGGTCGATCAGGCGGGCTTGCCAATGCCCGAACCGATGGCTCCGACTCAAATGGCCTGCGTTGGTATTGATGATGCGCAACTGGATTCCATTACTACGATCGTGGATGCGTACAACCGCTCTAACGGCATGAATATGATTGCGCTTGCGGCCTTGATAGCACCGCATGCCGGCGTGCGCGAGGCCGCGTGCCCGAGAGCATTGCCAAAGTGGGCTGCGTATCCACCACTAAAGGCGCGCGAAGCGCTCGACGAAAACACCTGGGAGCTGATTCGCCATGTAAACGCTTTCGGTGCGCCGGACATCGATGCGCATGTCGCAACGCTTTGGCGCCACCTGGGCCATTGGCCGAACTTGCTTGCCTTGATCTACAGCGCATTGGCGCCAAAGCACGCCGACGGATCGATAGCTCGGTCGGCAGACCGCATGGTCGAACTCTCACGCGAGCAGGGGGAACGGTTGGCGCCATGGCGGAACGCAGAAATCGTATTTTCCGGTCAGGCACGTAAAACCGTCACGAGCTACGTCACCACACCAACCCAGGTGGTCAGAATGGTGACAATAGGTCACACGTTGGCGAGATGGTTGCCGAACCGGCGAAAAATCTAACCCGGCAAGAATGACGCGCGTTGCGGCCATGCGCCGGTGCAATGCGTGGCATGGGTGCCAGCGCGCCGCGCTGCCCAGGCCGACATTATTCGGCCATCTCGTAGCCAACTCCTCGCCACTTCCCACGTAGCGAAACATCGAATCGATCGGGCGATATGGCCTCATCCATCTTTTCGCCCGTCTAATTATTTCCTGCGTAATTCAAGTTTTCTTGATCTAGTGCAATACCTGCAGCCCAGGGCGCGAGGGATACCGGTGGCTTTTTCCTGTCCGCCGTGTTGCCCGCGCGATAAATACGTATCGCTGACTGTTAGCTTATCTTTGAGGAAACTACGAATGGCTTCACGAAAATCCAACGGCGCGTCGGCCCCCGACGCAGATTCCCGGCCTAAAGCCCCGTCCGCAGCAGTTCGCCGCAAATCAACGCGGGTACGTCGCGTCAACGGTGGTGACACCGCGCGCTCCGCCGACGCGAACCACATTGAGGGTTTCGTGGTATCTGAAGCCGTAAGCTCGGCACAGGAAGCCAAAGTGGTCGCAGCGCAGGACATTGTTCGTCATGCGAACAATGGCGACATGCCGGCGCTGGCCGATTCACTCGGAGCGATCATTGGGGGCGCGTCGCCTGACGACACCGTGCTGCGTGCGGCTCTGATCGATGGGATCGATTCCACGGACGCGCGCCTGCCGCGCAAGCCTGACGATGAATTGGCTTCGCACTGGCGCGAAGGAGGTTATCCGTACAAAAACCTCATGACGCGAAAAAACTATGAGAAGCAGAAGTACGGGTTGCAGGTCGAGCTACTCAAGTTGCAGGCATGGGTCAAGAAGACAGGGCAGAAAGCTGTCGTCCTGTTCGAAGGCCGGGACACCGCCGGCAAGGGCGGCACGATCAAGCGCTTTATGGAACACCTCAATCCACGCGGAGCAAGCGTCGTCGCACTCGAGAAACCGAGCGAAGTGGAACGCGGGCAATGGTACTTCCAGCGCTATATCCGACATCTACCGACAGCCGGTGAGATCACGCTATTCGATCGCTCCTGGTACAACCGCGCTGGTGTCGAGCGTGTGATGGGTTTTTGTACTGCCGACGAGTACGCCGAGTTCATGCGTCAGGCACCCGAGTTCGAGCGCAATCTGGTACGCAGCGGCGTTCACCTCATCAAATTCTGGTTTTCGGTGAGCAAGGAAGAACAGCGGCGGCGATTCAAGGAACGCAAAGCCCACCCGCTCAAGCAGTGGAAACTCTCACCAGTGGACCTGGCCTCGCTGGATAAATGGGACGACTACACCAAATCCAAGGAAGCGATGTTCTTCTATACGGACACCGCGGACGCGCCGTGGACTGTCATCAAGTCAGATTGCAAGAAACGCGCTCGTCTCAATGCAATGCGCTACATACTTCACAAACTTCCTTACGACAACAAGGAACTCGAAGCGATCGGGCCGATGGATCCGCTACTCGTTGGCCGCGCTCATGTGGTCTATGAGCGTGGCGAGCGTCGAGGCGGATCGCCGATACTGTGACCAGTTATGCAGTGTCACTGAGAATAAGACCGCATGAATAGTAGACTTGTAGGAATAGGGACAGCCCAGGTAATTTCTATTGACGCTCTCCGAAGGACGTTCGACATTACAAATATTCAACGCGCGGCCTGCAATCAACAGTACAACCGCAGGCCGCGAATAGTGCTTAGCCGGCGACGCGTTGTTTTTCAGTCGTTACCTCAGACCGGCGCGGTAGCTTCCACTCGGGGCGCACCCAGTGGCAGGTATAGCCACTCGGATAACGTTGCAGGTAGTCCTGGTGCTCTGGCTCCGCTTCCCAGAAATCGCCAGCGGCCTTCACTTCTGTGACAACCTTGCCAGGCCATAGTCCCGATTCGTCGACATCCGCGATCGTATCCAGCGCTACCTGTTCCTGCTCCTCGCTGGTGTAGTAGATACCGGAGCGGTACGACATGCCCATGTCGTTGCCCTGCCGGTTCATCGTGCTCGGATCGTGGGCCTGAAAGAAAAACTCCAGTAAATCGCGATAACTCAACTTGTCCGGATTAAAGATAACTTCAACAGCTTCGGCGTGCGTGCCGTGATTGCGATAGGTCGCGTTTGGCACGTCGCCACCGCTGTAGCCGACGCGGGTGCTGATCACGCCGGGCATCTTGCGGATAAGCTCCTGCATACCCCAGAAACACCCGCCGGCAAGAATTGCAGTTTCGGTGCGACTCATATTCGTTCTCCTTCGACCAGAATTGATCAATAGCGGCGCGTCAGACATGGCCGGATCGGCGATGCCGCGCGCATGATCCGACTCACGCGTCCTTTTTCAGCGAGAGCGCGTTAATGCAAAAACGCAGTCCCGAAGGTTCCGGGCCGTCCGGAAACACATGGCCAAGATGCGCATCGCACACCTGGCAGGTGTTTTCGATGCGACGCATTCCGTAGCTGTCGTCCAGGCGATAGCCAACAACACCTTCGGCAACCGGGCTGGTAAAACTGGGCCAGCCGGATTGACTCTTGAACTTTGATTTGGAATCAAACAATTCGGTATCGCAACAGACACAGCGATAGCGCCCCGGTTCAAACAGACTGCACATCGCCGAGCTATGGGCGGGCTCGGTGCCGCTCTCCCGGGTAACCCGGTACTGTTGGTCAGTCAATTGTTCGCGCCACTGGGCATCGGTCTTTTCCACCCGTCGCGGCGGTGGTGGATTGCCGTGATTGGCCCAGCGGATGACATCTCCCCAGTTCGGAGTCTCGGCAGTTGATGACGCGTTATCGTTCACAGGCATGGGTCAACATTAGCACGTCGCAGCAGCGCCACCGTCTTGTCGACGTCGATGCGAAAGTGGTTGTGAAGCACCGTGCCTTGCGGATCGATCAGAATGAACCAGGGCGTGCCACGCGTTTCATAGCGCTGCATCAGCACTGAGCCCTCGCCGTCAGCGTCGTCGTACCCGAATGGAATCGGCAGTGCATAGCGTGCCTGATCTTCCAGCATCGCCTCATAAGTGTTGTCTTCCCGTTCCTCGAACACCGTCTGAACGACGGCGAAGCGCACGTTCTTGAAACCGCGCGTCGCTTCGACGAGGCGAACCAGGTCAGGAAATCCGTGCGTGTGACAGCCCGGACAGGCGTGCTGATAGCAAAAGACCAGCTTGTAACCATTGCCCATCTGCTCGAGATCGTATTCATCCATCGGCTGCCCGCTGGCATCGACCCAGCGCCGGACACCGAGCGGTTGCGCTTGCGCGCCGAAGCCGTCAACGGTAGCGGTGTTGAAGTGGGCGTTCATGAGCATTCTCCAGTTTGGAAATTCGAAAAATACCTGCGGATGACTCGCCAAGGCCGCCAGTCAGTGGCGTTCCGTAGAATTCCTGCAATGCGGTACCTGAACGATTATCAGGTTCCGCAGAACGTCTGATAGCAAGCGGTCACTTCGGCAGGAGCGGGCTCGACAAGATCGGCAAATTCCTTCCGCTCTTCGAACGGGTTCGCCAACGCCTGCAACAGCCGTTCGAATGGTTCAAGATCGTCACGCTCGGAGGCCGCCGACAGCGCTGCCTCGACCAGGTGGTTGCGTGCGATGTATACCGGGTTGACGCGCGACATTGACTGGGCGCGCTGCTCAGCGGCAAGCGGCGAGCTCGAAATTTGCGCCTGCCAGCGCGCAAGCCATGGTTCGATATTGGATTTCTCTCCAAATAAACGCTCCAGCCGCTCACGTTTGCCGCCGGCTGCCTCTGCCAGAGCGCGAAAACCGAGCGTGAAGTCAATAGACTCGCTGTGCAGCAATTGCAGCCAGTCATTGACAAGCTCAACATCGTCCTCTTTCGGCTGGTCGAGTCCGAGTTTGCTGCGCATTCCATCGAGCCAGTCGCGCTGGTAGTGTTGCTCGAACTGCTCGACGATTTCGCTGGCCGGGCCGACGGCACGATCCGGGTCCTCTTCGTCGATCAGCGGCAACACCGCTTCAGCGAAGCGCGCAAAATTCCATTGGGCCGCCAGTGGCTGATTGCCATAGGCGTAGCGGCCACCCTCATCGATCGAGCTGAACACCGTTTTCGGATCATAGGCTTCCATAAAGGCGCAAGGGCCATAGTCGATGGTCTCACCGGACAGCGACATGTTGTCGGTATTCATCACCCCATGGATGAAGCCGACATTCATCCATTGCGCGACCAGCTTCGCCTGGCGCCGTGCAACCGCGCGCAGCCATTCCAGATATCGATCCGGATGTGAAAGCAAATCGGGATCGTGCCGCTCTATCGCGTAATCCGCCAGTTGCCGCACCTTCGCGTGCTCGCCGCGCGCGGCGAAATACTGGAATGTGCCGATGCGCAGATGGCTGGAGGCGACGCGGGTCAACACCGCACCCGGCAGAAGCCGCTCCCGGTAAACCGGCTCGCCGGTCGCGGCGACGGCAAGCGCGCGCGAAGTCGGAATGCCGAGGCCGTGCATGGCTTCTCCGATCAAATACTCGCGCAGCATCGGGCCGACTGCAGCCTTGCCATCACCACTGCGCGAAAACTGGGTGCGCCCGCTGCCCTTTAACGCGATGTCGCGGCGCCGGCCGTTACGGTCTTTCACTTCACCCAGCAAATGCGCGCGGCCGTCCCCCAGCGATGGTGAGAATCCGCCAAACTGATGACCGGCATATGCCTGCGCAATTGGATCGGCACCGGGAAACAACGTGTTGCCGGTAAACAGCGACGCGAGTTCGCCATCCTCCAGCTCGCCGATCGCGCCAACACCGAGTTCCTCGGCCAGCCCATGATTCAAACGCAGCAAGCGCGGTTGCGCGACTGACGCCGGCTTTATCGCCTGATAAAACCCTTCCAGTTGCCGGGCATAGGTATTGTCGAACGCGAAGATTGCGGGTGTTTCGACGGTGGCAGTGGTCAACTCAGGCTCCTGGTATAAAGATAGCGCCGCTGGCTTGAAATCAGCAGATCTGGAAGCGGCCGATACAACAGTGTACGAGATAAGAAGGCGAAGCGGATGAGGCAGATTCGCGAGTCATCTCATGTAGGGGCGGCGGATGGAATTGCAATAGTGCCCGGCACAACACACCTACAGTGGCCAAGGAACGTCGTTTTCCGAGATGCCGTTCCTAGCCCCGAGCTACGCTGTCTTTTCTGTAGGGCACGTAATACAGATTCTTGTTGCCCCAATACACAACCAGCCCCAACCCGACTTAACTCGCAAGTGCCGCGATCAACCATCCGGTACCGCGGTAATAGAGCAACATGGTTAGCCCCAGCGAAGTGAACAGCGATAAACACAGCCTGTATGAACTTCGTATGGGTGTCGACCGTGAAGCGTCCCCCGCAACCAGGGCAAATTCTGAAGTTGTTAATAAGACCTTCGTACGGAAGCTCTTTGATGCGAATCTCAATACTGAATTAGGGGCATGCCCGCCCCAGTTGTTGCGCAATTGTCATCGGATGCCCAGCCAACTCAAACTGTAAGCGACGACTGCAATTAAGAAAAGCACCAGTAATGCGATGCCACTTGCGCGCCAAATCCACGACCAGAGTGGCCGGCGCTTGACAATGAGAACAATGGCCGACGCAAGGAAGGCAAGCGACCAAATCGCATAAGGAAGTACGAGAACAACATCTTTCTCACCTCCACCCGCATTTATCCAGCCCTCAGCCAACGCAAAGAAGAGCCCCGGCGCGAGGGCGAGCGGCAACGCAGCGAAAAATAAATGGGTTAAGCGAACTCTCTCGCGCATTACGCAGAAAAATGGTGAGGATGGTATTGCGGCCCGGTCGCGTTAACGCTCTTCGGGTATTTCCGTGAGATGATCAAAGAGCCGATTCGTCGCCAGCGCTGTCAGCCCAGATGTCGATAGCTTGCATGAGCCGGTCCGCATCCAGGTTGTTTTCAATTTCTGCAGCGCGTGTTTCGACCAGCGCGTACAATGTCTCCGCCACGACGCTGCGTTCTTCCGGAGTACAAGCGCACCATCTGCTGTTGCGTGGACCATCGCGCACGATCTGCGAAAGAAACTGATCAATGTAATAGTCATCGCCGGATCCTGTCAGGGCAAGCCTGATCATAGCGGGCAAGTAATATCGAAATCCGGTATCGGTCGCAAAAGTCATTGGATCCCATCTGGCGTGACCGAGTGCTTCGCGCGGAATACTGTCGGGAGCATGTGCGCGCAATGTGTCATCGTGTTCAGCACATTCGCAACAATGCGTGTAATCGGTAAAGTGATCCGGCCGTGCCACTTGGGCAAACACCGCAGCTACTTTCTCGATCAGATTCCGATGCGCTGACGATCCCATACGATTCGAGTCAGTTATGAAACCTGGAAGGCGCTTTGCGCCAATGAAAAAATCATAAGTGCCCACCTGCCATACTGACCTGCGCAGCGTCCCATCTGCCGGGTTCGTAGACCGCGCCGCAAGGGAAGAAAGCAAGTGACTCAATTGTCATCGGCACTAATCGTTGCGTTGACGTAACCGTCACTCTGGCAGCAAGTCCAGTGTGCAAAACGGACTACCGGCAAGCAGCCGCAGCAAAACCTTGACGAAAAGCAGCAACATTCATTCCGGTCGGGAATATCCGCACACTGATTTACTCAGAAACTGGCCGGTATCCGCCATCAATTTTCATCGTGGCCGGAATGAACTTGTGGCAGTAGGTGCTGGCGGGATCTCTCTCCCGGCCCCGCCAGACGCACGTGCGTTTGAACACAGCCGTGCGAATTAACGACTACCGATGGACCGTCCGAACCGATGCCTAAACGATGCCGTCCGAGCGCAAATCTTCGAACGAATGCCTGTATGCATCAATTACCGCATCGACATGTTCAGGTCTGTGCGCATACGACAGGAAGGCAATGTGAATACCGGGAACCATGACATCATGTCCCAGCAAGTGCAGATAAAATTCCTGTTCCACCGTCTTCCAGGCGTCCGTAATATCGCGCGACGAATTGACCGCACCATCCGCGAATACCATATAGAACATGGACCCGGCAATCATTACCCGTGCCGGGATGCGGAGTGACGCACAGAAATCATTGACCTGTGTCGCGAAACGATTTCCCTGCTTCATCAAATATGGGTAAATCTCGGCCTGGTGATCCCGCATATAGGTCGTCGCAGCAACACCTGCTGCCATGGTTAGTGGATTGCCACTGAACGTGCCCCCGGTGAAGATGTAAGGGGCGCCGTCCTTTCCAGAGAAGGTGTTCATGATGTCTTCGCGCCCGGCGATGGCACCGATTGGCAAACCGCCTCCGACTGCCTTTCCATAGGTCGCCAAATCCGGCTTGATGTCGTAATACGACTGACACCCTCCGTACTCGATTCTGAATCCGGTGATGACCTCATCGAGCATGAACAAGACGTTGCATTCTTCGCATACCTTTTTCAGCCCGTGCAGAAACTCCCCTGAATCGAGGCGCGGGTTTGAACTCTGTACCGGCTCGATCATCACGAGCGCCAGTTCATCCTTCTGCTCACGAATGATCTCGAAGGCCGTTTCATTCCGATACGGCAACGTCACCGTCAGATCGTCTGCAACTACAGATGGAACACCAGCACCGAGGAAGGTTGCAGCAGGGCGGGAGCGATCACTTTTCGAATCTACCTTGACCAACGCATAGTCGTGGGCGCCATGATAGGAACCGTCAAACAAGCCAACTTTCTGCTTGCCGGAAAACGCTCTTGCGGCGCGTATCGCAAACATTGTCGCTTCAGATCCGGAGTTGCAAAAGACGACATGATCTGCACAAGGGCTTGCCTCTTTCACAATATTTGCAAGGTGTTGCTGCGGAGCACTGGGAATTCCAAAATGCCAGCCTTTTCTGACCTGCTCGTGCAAGGCCTCCTCGACAACCGAAGGCTTGTTGCCAAGAACCATCGGGCCGAATCCGCCAGTCAGGTCTATGTATTCATTTCCGTCGACATCGGTGAGACAGGGACCCTCAGCGCTATCGACATATATCGGATGGGGGAGACTGACTGTGCCAACAATCTCCTGGCCCAACGCTTGTTCCCCTTGAAATCGGATTTCGGCTGATTTCGGGGTCCTCGCAATCAGCTTCCTTCTGACAGCCTGTGATTTCTCGCCGTCCTTGATCAGCTGCTTCGTACGTTCTTTGTCCATGCCTGCCTTCACAATGAGCTATCCGGTCGTTCTCGGACTAACCAATTGGAAAGGCTGAACGCAATCGATGGCCAAATCAAGTCCGGAACGTTGGCCGGAACAGCCTTGCGGACATGAGCGAATCGATATGGCCAACGAGAAAAACCTGACCACGAAAACAGTGATGAAAGACGAATCTGGTCAGTAGATGGTCGCTGGCTCATCAACTCTCTTAAATCACGCCGCAACACAAAGACCTACAGTGACGCTGACATGCAGTGACGCCGCAGAGGACAAACGTGCTACTCAGAGCGCTCCAGCTTCGCGCAACAGTTTTGACGCATTTATCGCCTTTCGTACTGCTTCCCCAATCTCTGAGTGACGCTGCCCGCTTGATACTGTACACAGCGCCGAGAGCTCTTTCTCGTTCGTGATCCTCGGCTTTGCGTCAATGGTTATTGCAGAATTGACGGTCGAGAGGTATGCGTAGAACGAATTTGTTTCGAAGGCCTTGACTGATTTTGCCCCCGGTGCGTTATATGCGGGCCACTTTGACAGCGCCAAATCTTCGCGCCGTGCAAGCTCACGCGGATTGAAAGCGAGAAGCATGTCGCAAACGGTCATACCCAGCTCGTCGTCTGAAGCGTCAACACTCAGCACGGCAGGTTCACCTTGCTCTGCACTTCCGGCAATCGTGCATACGATGAATATGGATTCGTCATACAAGTACAGCGATGCGCGAAGTTCGCCCCCGAGTCGCTTTCTTGTGTCCGCGATCTCCCGAGTCGACTGATTATCCTAGTACCCGCCCTATTTGTTTCTTTCCAAACAGGCTTTCCAGCATTCATCCGCTCCGATCTGCGGTGGCATTTCCCGGTGACATCCTGCGCCGTCTCAAGACTCTGACCCAGATTCAGGCTGCAAGTATCGTGCGACCCATTGATCGAATTCGAGCCACTCCTCCTCGGGCCAGTCGTCAGGTACGGTTTCGTGCCAGATCGATGCGGCTTGTTCTCGCTTGGCGTCTATGATCCATACTTCCTGACGGCCATTGTCGCAACCAAACGGGAAGTAAGGATTGAAACTTTGCGTTGGATCATCGGAGGGAAGGAGGTCATACCATTGAAATTGCACGCTGGCGTGCCCCCGCACAGCTGATTTAGGATAATTTCTGGCGGGGGTCGGGCTGACCGTGCCTGTGACTGGATACTTGGTTCGCCCGGCACTGAAATGCCGCCTCAGCCATCTTACGTCGTCCGACGGGTCGTAGGCGCGCGTCTGTTCTGGAACGCCGTGATCACCTGCGACGTCACTTCTTTTGGATTCCAGCTTCGGGAAACTTCTTTTGCAGTGCTGTCATTACCTCCGCAGCGATCTGCGCCATTACTTCCTCCGGCGGAGCGGAAATTGTGGAATTATTCTTTAGAATCCACTCAAGACGTCTCTGGGTCCGATGCAACTCACATTCCAAATATTTAATGGCATAATGGAAATTTCGAGGTCAATTTCGCCGATTCCTTCGGTAAATGTAGACATGACTTAACCCTTCCTAGTGATTTGCATGGGAGCGTCGTCCGCGCTCGACTTAACAAAATCATAGGCGTAGTTGCTGGCTATGTCAAGCCCGAGATCTTTGGTCCATTCACGCTGTTAGGGAATTAGGTTGTTGAATCGTCTGTCCTTCGGTCCATCGCTGTAAGAACTGCTCCGGATTCATGCCGCCCAGCGATCCATGCGGCCTGATCGTGTTGTACTCCTCGAGCCATTGATTGATTACGACCCTGGCCTCGGTCATCGAGCAAAACAGCCAGCGATTCAGGCACGTGGTTCGAAAGATCGAGTTGAAACTCTCGCAGTATGCGTTTTGCCATGGGCTGCCCGGGTCGATGTAGTGGGTATCCACGTGCTTTTTCTTCAGCCATTGCTGTACTGCCGTCGCGACGAGTTCCGGACCATTGTCCGAGCGAATACACGCCGGGCGGCCCTGCTCGTGGAACAGCTTGCCCAGAACACGAATGACATCGCTTGCGTTCAGGCTGCGTGCCACGCTGATTTCAAGACCTTGCCTGGTGAACTCATCGACCACCGTGAGGCACTTGAGTTGTCGCGCACTCTGGTCGAACACAAAGTCGTAACTCCATACGTGGTTCGGATAATTCGCCCGGTTCACCCACTGGGTCGTTGTACCCAACACCTTGCGTTTGCGCCGTTTTCTGAGCACCTGCAGTCCTTCACGGCGACGTATCAGGCGTACGCGCTCGCGGCTAATCGCTAACCCGGTTGCGCGCATCAGCTCGTATATCTTGCGATAGCCCCAGCAACCATAGCGCTGCGACAGGTTCACCACCTGCCCATAGGCTGCGTCGACAATGTCTTTACTACCGATATAGCGGTAGCTCGAACGGTTCATGTGCATCGCCTGACAGGCGCGGCGCTCGCTAACGGCGTACGTATTGTGCAGGTACGTCACGCAGCGCCAGCGCTCTGGCAGGCTTACCACTTTCGGCTGTTCACGTCCTTTAACATCCGGATGTCCAGCGTTTGTTCGGCCACAATCTTCTTGAGCTGCGCGTTCTCGCGCTCGAGCTCTCGAAGCCGCTTCGCCTCAGCGACCTGCATGCCGCCAAACTTGGCTTTCCAGCGATAAAACGACTGCTCCGAGCAGTTGTGCTTGCGGCACACTTCGGCCACGGACAATCCTGCTTCGGCCTCGTGCAATATTCGAATGATCTGTTCTTCGCTGAATCGATTGCCTTTCATCGGGTCCTCCTCCATTGAGAAACCCTAACATAGCGGTTGGCCTAATTATGGCGGGGCAAGTCAGCTATCCCCAGAGCAAACGCTACGACCAGCGAAAGGAGATATCCAATGAATAACTTGCCTCTCCGGTACCAAGGTCGCTCGAACGGATAGTAAGTTTTCTTATCACACTCGACACATTTGATGATGTGGCCGATATCGACTTCGTCAGCGTCTAGATCCAGCGTGGCGTCGCAATTGGGGCATGGCACGCGCGCATGAATTTGTTTTTTAAGCGTTAGATGTGGAGCTCCTCGATTGACAATGTCGGTCATATATCAACCTAACTCCGTAGAATCGTTCGACATCGCAGCACTTCGATTCATGCAGGATATCTTATCTAGAAACTGGCATCAAGTCACGCAGTACAACACGTCATTCGTCGAATAATGCGCTAACGCATTCTGCAAATTATTGGGTCGGACTCGATTCAATTCGCATGAACATATAGTTTCGCGTTGCTCATAATGCCTCCAAAAGCTCGTTCGGATAGACAGCTCGCAGCTAGATATACGTCGTACTCAACCTCGCTTCCCACTTTTCGGATCCGGATGAATATTATCGACCCAGTGCACTTCCTCCGGCTTTTCAACCACGGGAATGTCGAGGTTAACGACGACCGGTTCCTGCCCGCTGCGGCACAGGACGCATGACAGCGGCTCGTCCGCGGAGGCGTTGATTTCCTGGTGCGGAACGTAGGGCGGGACGTGAATGAAATCGCCGGGCCCGGCTTCCGCAACGAATTCGAGCTGCTCACCCCAGCGCATGCGGGCCTTGCCGCTGACGACGTAGATAACGCTTTCGACCGGGCCGTGATGATGCGCGCCGGTTTTTGCATTGGCATGGATAACAACCGTACCGGCCCATAATTTCTCAGCACCGCAGCGTGCATGGGTGATTGCGGCGGCGCGATTCATACCCGGTGTTTGCGGCGTGTTGGTATCGAGCTCACTGCTTTTAACTACACGCACGCCATCGAATTTCCATCGTGCTTCGTTATCGCTTGTGTTGTCGCTCGTTGTCACCGCCTCTTCCTCCCTCAAGTCATGTACAGCAACGCAAGCAGCGATGCCGTTGGAATTATCATGTTAAACAGCGCAAGTGCATAATAACCGCGGGAGCCGCCGATCTGGTCGGTGGCATGCAAGAAGGCTGTTACGCCAGACACGGCCACGACCAGTCCCCCAAGCCCATACATCACCGCGAACATGAACACGCGGCTGTCGCGCTCGAATGGCGTAACCTCCCCAAGTTGCCAAACCAGGTAGGTCGCAAGTGCCAGATTGATTACAAGCGGCATGTAATACAAAAGTACACGTCGAACCTGCAACTTCATGCGCGGCTAGCTTTCATTGCACGTTGCAAAACTCGCACAACGTGTACGGCGTCACGACCGCTGCCATGGTTGATCTGATTGCGACAACTGGTACCGTCTGCGATCAGGATTTCATCATCCCGCGCGCTTTTTACCGCCGGCAGCAGTGAAGCTTGCGCCATCTTCATGCTCACTTCGTAGTGCTCCTGTTCGTATCCGAAACTACCCGCCATGCCGCAGCAACCCGATTGAATGGTTTCGACCTTCAGATCCGGCACCAGCGTCAGTACCTCGTTCGTTGCTGCCATTGCATCGAATGCCTTCTGGTGACAATGGCCGTGCAGTAATGCCTTTTGCGCGATCGGTGCAAACGTCGCATCGAAATTTCCCGCACGGGATTCGGCCGCGACAAACTCCTCAAACAGGAAACTTTGACGGGCAAGTGTTTTCGCGTCGTCGCCGAGGCCGAGTACAAGGAATTCGTCGCGCAATGTCAGTAAACAGGAGGGTTCGAGGCCGACAACCGGGCATCCGCGTTCAACATAGGGCCGAAGCGCGTCTATTGTTCTTCGCGCTTCTTGCCGGGCCTGCTCGACCAGTCCAGACGCAAGGTATGTTCGCCCGCAGCACAGCGGTCGCTGCCCGTCACGCGCGGCAGCAAAGTGAACGACATAGCCAGCCGCTTCGAGAACTTCGATGGCGGCATTCACGTTCTCCGGTTCAAACCATCTGTTGAAGGTGTCAGCGAGCAACACCACCTCGCGCGGATGCGCGTCGTTTGGATCCCCCTTGCCGGCAAAAGCTCGGGGGGGCGCAATGGCGCGCGTCGACCAGCGCGGCAGCTTCCGCGAGCGGCTGAACCCCAGCACTTTTTCCAACAGAAGGGGAACGCCCGGCAACCCGGCGAGCAAATTTGCGACAGAAGCGAATCGTGACACAGTCGGCGCATAGCGCGGCAGCAACGCGATCAGCCTCTGACGCAAGCTCATGCCATGTTGATGCACATAATGGTGCATAAATTCGGTCTTCATTCGCGCCATATCGACGCCCGTCGGACATTCGCGTTTGCATCCCTTGCACGCGACGCACAAGGACATGGTCTCGTACATCTGTGCTGATGTTAATGCGTCAGCGTCCAGTTGCCCTGACAATGCAAGGCGCAAGGTGTTGGCGCGACCGCGGGTCAGGTGCTTTTCGTCAAGCGTCGCGCGATAAGACGGACACATGGTTCCCGCGTCGAATTTGCGGCAATGACCGTTGTTGTTGCACATTTCAACTGCCGCACCAAGTCCTCCCCACTCCGACCAGTCCAGCGCGGTGTCAATTGATGCAACCTCGTATCCGGGCTTGAAGCGAAAAAGGTTGCGGTCGTCCATTCGCGTCGGGCGCACGATTTTGCCCGGGTTCATGACGTCATCCGGATCGAAAATGTGCTTGAGTTCGCCGAGCGCTGCCGTCAGGCGCGATCCGATAATCGGTTCGATCCACTCGGAGCGAACCAGCCCGTCACCGTGCTCTCCGGAGAAAGCGCCTTTGTATTCCTTGACCATTGCGCACGCTTCTTCAGCGATAGCGCGCATTTTTTCCGCGCCGTCGCGACGCATGTCCAGCACCGGGCGAACATGCAGCGTTCCGACCGAAGCATGCGCATACCAGGTCCCGCGTGTACCGTGCTTCTCGAACACCTTACTCAGCCGATCGGTGTACTCGGCGAGATGCTCGAGCGGTACGGCGCAGTCTTCGACGAAGGACACCGGTTTGCCGTCCCCTTTCATCGACATCATGATGTTGAGACCAGCCTTGCGTACCTCCCACACCGCTTTCTGCAAACCGGTGTCGGTAATTTCAACGACATCGTGTTTCAGATCGCCCATCAGCTCGACGAGTTGACCGAGTCGTGCAAGCTGGTCATTACGGTTTTCGCCTGCGAACTCCACCAGCAGTACAGACTGCGGCTCCCCACGGATGAACTGGCTGACTGTCGACGCAAATGCCGGAATCTCACGTGCCAGATCGATCATCGTCCTGTCGATCAGTTCAACCGCGTCAGGCTCCAGCGAGACAATCTGCCGGGTACATTCCATCGCCCGGTAAAAGCTTGGGAACTGGACAACGCCGAGAACCTTGTTTGCGGGTCGCTGAGAAAGTTGCAGTGTGAGCCGTCTGGAAAATGCGAGCGTGCCTTCGGAGCCAACCAGTAAATGGGACAGGTTGTAATCGCGATCAGGCTGCAGCATGTCCAGGTTATATCCCTGGACGTGCCGCAGTACCGTCGGCCAACGTTTCGTTATTTCACCGGCCTCGCGTTTGACAACTGCCTCGATGCGCTCGATCAGGGCGCGATATTCTGAAGACGCTTTCCTAGCCTCACTGACAGGGCCAAACCGGAACGAGTCACCCCCTGGCAACCATGCGTCAATAGCGGCAACATTGTGAACCATGTTGCCATAGCGAATTGATCGCGCTCCGCACGAGTTGTTTCCGGCCATACCGCCGAGCGTGGCTTGCGCAGAGGTGGACACGTCGACCGGAAACCACAGCCCGTGGGGCCGTAACTGTGCGTTGAGCTGGTCGAGAACGATACCTGGCTGGACTGTCGCCGTGTGCCCTGAGGCATCCAGTTCGACCACCCGATTCAGGTATTTTGAACAGTCGATGACAACTGCCGCACCAACAGTCTGACCACATTGCGACGTGCCAGCACCGCGCGCCAGAATCGGGACGCCCTGCTCGGCGGCGATCTGGATCGCGGCACAGGCCGCATCTTCGCTCCTCGGCACAACAACACCGACCGGTTCAAGTTGATAGATTGACGCGTCGGTCGAGTATCTGCCTCGCGAGTATTTGTCGAACAGCACTTCGCCGTCGACATGGGCACGTAATTGCGAAACAAGGGGATGGGAAGCGACTCCCGAATGGGAGTGGTTCGCGATTAGCGGCGCGTTCAATTTGTTCAAATTTCGTTAGACCGTTTCAATGATACCGGAGGCATGGATGCGAGATAATTTCAGCGCCTTGAATTCAGCGCGTGGATCCGGCGCTGGGATCAGCGTCGCGAATTCGGTTGTGAGGGCGTCTGGATTCGACTAACCTCGTTCGCCGCTGAACATTTCCATAAATCCCGTCGCCATTCGACCCGATCACATTACACCATGACGCGCTTGCGCAGCGGCAGACATTTTCTGCAGATTCCGGGACCGACCAACGTACCCGATCGTATTCTTCACGCGATCGGGCGCCCCACGATAGACCATCGCGGCCCGGAGTTCGCCCGCCTCGGTTACGAAGTGCTCGCTGGCTTGAAAGAGATATTCAAAACCAACCAGCCTGTCATCGTGTATCCAGCGTCGGGTACCGGCGCTTGGGAAGCGGCTCTGGTCAACACCCTTTCACCGGGTGACCGGATTCTTATGGTCGAAACCGGTCAATTCGCGGTTTTGTGGAAAAAACTCGCAGAGAAGCTTGGGCTCAAGGTCGAGTTTCTGCCCGGTGACTGGCGTCATGGCGTTGATGCTTCGCAAATTGAACATCATCTCGCAAACGACAGCGCCCAGGAAATCAAGGCGGTATGTGTCGTTCACAATGAAACGTCAACAGGCGTCGCCAGCGATGTCGCGGCGCTACGTCCGGCCATTGACCGGGCAGGGCATCCGGCCATGCTGATGGTCGATACCATTTCTTCATTCGCTTCGATGGATTACCGCCACGACGAGTGGCAAGTCGATGTAACCGTTGCCGGATCGCAAAAAGGTTTGATGCTGCCACCCGGCCTGTCGTTCAACGCCGTCAGCGACAAGGCGCTGGCTGCCAGTCGCACGGCAACGTTGCCACGTTCTTACTGGAACTGGTCAGACATGCTGGCTGCAAACAAGAACGGTTTCTTCCCCTATACCCCGGCGACCAATCTGTTGTACGGCCTGCGCGAATCCATAGCGATGTTACGCGAGGAAGGTCTGGACAATGTATTCGCCCGCCACGCGCGACATGCAGAAGCAACACGCCGCGCGATAGCTGCGTGGGGTCTCGAAATCGTTTGCAAACAACCGCACGCTTACAGTAATTCTCTGACGGCAATCATGCTGCCCGACGGCCACGATGCCGACCAGCTGCGACAGATCATTCTTGAACGGTTTGACATGTCATTGGGCACCGGCCTCGGGAAGTTCGCCGGCAAGGTCTTTCGCATCGGGCACCTTGGTGATTTCAACGATCTCGCACTCGCCGCTACATTGTCGGGCGTTGAGATGGGACTGTCTCTGGCAGAAATTCCGCATAAGACCGGCGGTACCAGCGTAGCGCTCGAATATCTGGGCGGCGGCGCTTAAGCGACTCAGGTCCCGGTCGCTTCGTTGGCGAGATCGAAACCGTTTGCCGCTGCGCGCATCAAGCGGTCGCCAATCGCTGCCCATTCCGGCATTTCCGGCACGGATTCCACAACGATGAGTTGGCAACCCGCATCGTCCATTCGACGTAGCAGCCAATAGAGCTGGCGTGCATACTCAGTTGGGGACGACGGTGCGACTTGCCACAATGCGGCTCGTGTACCCTGCGGCCGGTTGCGGCGCGCCAGAACCGCTACCGGTCCGTTAGCCGATTCCCGGCGCAGGAAATTTTCCATGTCGTCTTCTGTCGCGATTTTCAGTGGCGTGCGCGGCGCGTAATGCGATGCGAGTGACCCCGGTACTCGCGGCGAAGACTGCGTCGGAACTGCAATTTCACTATGCAGCGTATCCTCGATCTGTTTTGCAGTCACTGCGCCTGGTCGGAGGATGACAGCGCGACCCTGACGAAACGAAACTATTGTCGATTCAATACCAATCGCGCACTGGCCACCATCCAGAATCAGATCCACGGCATCGCCAAGCTCGTCGTGCACGTGCGCAGCCGTCGTTGGCGACAATCGACCAAAACGGTTTGCCGACGGCGCCACGAGGGCGCCGTTGAATGCGTTTAGAAGGCGTAACGCGATCGGGTGTGACGGCACGCGCAAGGCGACCGTATCCTGACCTCCGGTCAGTTCGCTGGGCACATGTTCAGCGCGTGGCAGAACAAGGGTCAACGGCCCTGGCCAGAACACTTCGGCCAACCGCCATGCTTCGCCCGGGACAACATCTGTCCAATGCTTTACCGCTGCCATGTCGGCCAGGTGGACTATCAGCGGGTGATCTGCCGGTCGCTGCTTGGCGGCAAAGACGGCGCGTATCGCCGAGACTTTGGAAGCATCCGCGCCGAGACCGTAGACTGTTTCGGTAGGAAACGCGACCAGTTTACCGGCACGCAACAGTACGACTGCCTGCTCGATGTCTTCGTCGGTAACTTCAAGTTTGTAGGACATGTGCACCGTCCCGGCGATCTTGTTAGCGAGGTCCAGGCGATCGTTGCGCCACCATGTTTGTTCAGTCTTGCGTCGGCGCTCGTGTGACGATACGTGATCACGCCAATGCACCAGTGGCACACCGCCCTCTACTTCAGCCAGTCAATAGCCTAAGGGCTTCCTCATATTTTGCAACTGTCTTGGCAAGGATGTCGTCTGGCAAGGCCAGCGCTGGCGGTTTCTTGTTCCAGTTCCGGGACTCAAGCCAGTTACGAATAAACTGTTTATCGAATGATGGCGGACTGGTCCCGGTGCGATACTGGTCGCGCGCCCAAAAGCGCGACGAATCAGACGTCAGTGCTTCATCAATAAGATAAAGCTTGCCAGCGGAATCAACGCCAAACTCGAGCTTGGTGTCCGCAATAATTATGCCCCGATTCGCTGCATACTCGGCGGCCTCGCTATAGAGCTGTATCGCAAAATCGCGCACTTGCGCCGCATATTCTGCACCAACAAGTTTTTCAACTTCAGCGTAACCGATATTCTCGTCGTGATCACCGATCGCGGCTTTGGTAGAAGGTGTAAAAATCGGTTCCGACAGTTTTTCCGCTTCGCTCAAACCAGCCGGAAGCGCGATGCCACAGATTGCCTGCGTCCTTTGATAGTCCTTCCAGCCCGATCCCGCCACGTAGCCGCGCACGATCGCTTCTACCGGAAGCGGTTTGAGGCGGCGCACCACCATCGAGCGACCTTCCACCTGGCTGCGGTCCTCCGGAGATACCACTGACTCGGGCGCTATATCGATCAGATGGTTCGGTACGACGTGCGCGAGACGACGGAACCAGAGCAGCGACATTTCGGTCAGCATGCGTCCTTTGCCCGGAACAGGCGTAGGCAGGATCACGTCAAAAGCAGAAAGTCGGTCGGTTTGAACGACCAACAGGCGATCGGCATCGATCTCGTAAATATCGCGCACCTTGCCGCGATACAGGAATGGCAGAGACGCCAGATTTGTTTCAAAAACCGCTGTGCTCGTCGCCATCTCGAATGAGCCCGCTCAGGCCTCGCGCGCCTGCGCGCGATCATCAATGTCGGCAGTCAGCATCGACTTGATCCGCGTTGCCGTTCGCAATGCAGACTCAACACGTTCGCCCAGAATCGTGACGTGCCCCATCTTGCGTCCGGGCCGCGGCGTGCTTTTGCCGTAAAGATGAAGCTTGGCGCCGGGATAACGCAGTACCTCGTCCCACCGGGGTTCACCGGCTGCCCACAAGTCTCCGAGCAGATTGAGCATTACTGCCGGACAATGCATTGAAGTCTCCCCGAGCGGCAGCGAACACATCGCACGAACCTGTTGTTCGAACTGCGAGGTCGAACATGCATCGATCGTGTAATGACCGCTATTGTGCGGGCGTGGCGCGATCTCGTTAATGATGATCCGGTCACCATTGACGACAAAACATTCCACACACAAGACACCCCGGTAATCAAGCTGTTGTGAAAGCCTTGTTGCAATCTCGGCGACCTGGTTCGCAATGTCCTCCGGGACTCGCGACGGGGCGATTGCAATGTCCAGGATGCCATTGACGTGCTGGTTCTCGGAAACCGGAAAGGTAACAACATCGTCGTCGAAACCACGCACGACAACAACCGACAGTTCAGTTTGGAGCGGCAGGAATTTTTCGAGCACGCAGGCTTCCTGCTCAAGACTCGCGAATGCTTCCTCAAGTGCCTTGCGAGACGCGACGCGGATCTGGCCTTTGCCATCGTAGCCAAACCTGCTGACCTTTAGAATGCCGGGCAACAATGATTCGATTTGCGGGTCTTGCAGGTCCGCCGCCGAACGAATGACAACGAATGGCGCTACAGAAAAGCCAAAGTCGCGTAACGTCGATTTTTCACGGATCCGGTACTGCGCAATCGCTACGCTGCCGGCAGCGGGACTAACTACGCAATTTTCGGAGAGCATGCGCAGGCTCTCGGCCGGTACATTCTCGAACTCTGTGGTCGCTGCGGCGCAACGTTTGGCCACCTGCGCAAGCGCCCGCGCGTCGGTATAGCCGGCTTGCAGATGTTCATCCGCCACGCTTCCGGCCGGACTGTCACTGCCCGGATCGAGCACCATGACCTTGTAGCCCATGCTCTGTGCCGCCATGGTAAACATGCGGCCAAGCTGCCCGCCTCCCAGCAGACCGAGCCATGCGCCGGGTCCGATCATTTTCCCGGCGCCGCCTTTTTCTTTGCCGGTTTCTTGCTGGCAATTTTCTTGTTAGTCACCTCCTTCTTCACGGCCGGCAACTTCATTGCTCTCACTCGCAAACGTTGCTTGCTGCGAAATGTGGAAAGCTTGCGTGCCAGAGCAGCATTGTCGTTCGCAAGCACAGCAATCGCGAACAACGCCGCGTTGGAGGCGCCGGCTTCGCCGACGGCAAAAGTTGCAACCGGAATTCCCTTCGGCATCTGCGCGATGGACAGCAGCGAATCGAGTCCTTGCAGCGCACGCGAGGTGACTGGCACGCCAAGCACCGGCAGTGTGGTTTTGGAAGCAATCATTCCGGGCAAATGTGCCGCGCCGCCGGCCCCGGCAATAATTAGCTGCAGACCGCGCGACACAGCGCTTTTGGCATAGCTGAACATATCGTCCGGCGTGCGGTGCGCCGAGACCACCCGTGCCTCAAAGAGAACACGAAAGTCTTCAAAAACCTGTGCGGTATGCTGCATCACGGTCCAGTCGCTTTCACTTCCCATGACAACACCCACGACCGGCGATTTTGATTGGTTTGAGCGGCTCATGCGTCGATTATCAGAAGTTCAAATTTACACTTGCACAATTTCTTTTCAGTGATCTTCTTCTTTTCAGGGTTCTTTCCTATTTTCAGCGCTCTTGCGTGGCCACTTTATACCTGCGCGCCCAACATGCGCGTCCGGCGTATTCACTCCTTGCCAAAGTTCGGAAGATGACTGGATTGGCGATTTTCGTCTTCGCTGTAGGGAAAACGCACATGACCATAGCGAATCAATAGTACTGCGCCCGCGATTAGCAAAATCGACGCCGCGATTCCGATCATATGCCAAACGTCGAGTTCCTTGACGTCAAGAATGACGTAGCGGGCGAGCGCCACCATCGCAATATACAAGGGAAACCGTACTGGAAGTTTGCCCGAGTTGAAATACAACCCCACCATGGCCAGCACTTCCAGATACAGAAACATCAACAGCAAATCGGCCAGCGTGACGCGCTCATTGTTGATCATCGTCATGACTTCCTGATACCCGGCGACCACGGTCGCAATGGCGATGACCATGAGACCGAGGTTCTCAATGATTTCGAGTACCAGCTGCGCGTATCGTGAAAAGCGCGATTTCATCGGCATGTTCCCCGGGCTGGTCACCAGGAGGCTCCGCAAAGTTCAGGTGAATTCGGCACGTCTGCAATCTCCGCGCTTATCAGCGTCGGCCACATTGTCAAAGATTCGCTATCCGTTTCAATCACATCACGCGCTGCGATTCTCACCCACTTTGACGATCTTCATTGTATTGGTGCCCCCGCTTGAACCGATCGGCTCACCAAACGTTACGACGATAAGGTCACCCTCCGCGACAACGCCGGCGTCGACCAGTTTGTCTTCCGCTTCGCGCAATAATAAATCGCGGTCATGACCATGATAGTTGATCATCAGGGGAAACACGTCACGAAACAAACTGAGCCGGTAGCGTGTGGCGATTTCGGTCGTCAGCGCGTAAATCGGCACGCCCGAATTGAGCCGTGAGATCCACAACGCTGTCGATCCGGATTGGGTCAGCGATGCAATTGCCTTGACGTTGAGGTGATAGGCCGTGAACAAGGCCGCCATCGCGATCGACTGATCGACACGGGTAAACACCCTGTCAAGAAAGTCGCGGTCAAGCGTGACTTCAGTAGATTTCTCAGCTTCGAGGCAAATGCGTGCCATCGCTTCCACCGTTTCAACCGGATAGGTTCCGGTTGCGGTTTCAGCAGACAGCATGACTGCATCGGTACCATCGAGCACTGCATTTGCTACGTCTGATACTTCGGCGCGTGTGGGCACCGGGCTGTTAATCATCGATTCCATCATCTGTGTAGCCGTGATGGTCAACTTGTTGTGTACGCGCGCCGTACGAATGAGTTTCTTCTGCAGTGCGGGCACGGCAGCATCCCCCACCTCGACGGCGAGATCGCCACGCGCCACCATGATTCCGTCACTGGCCGCGAAAACGTCTTCCATCTCGCTAACTGCTTCGGCACGCTCCATCTTGGCGATGAGCATTGCGTGTCCTCCTGCGGCACGCGTGAGTTCATGCGCCAAAGACATGTCTGCGCCGCTCTTCGGAAACGACACGGCGATGTAATCCGCCTTCATTTCCACCGCGGTCAGAATATCCTCCCTGTCCTTGGTAGTCAGTGCCGGAGCGGTCAAACCGCCACCCTGGCGATTTATCCCCTTGTTATTCGAAAGCTCGCCACCGATTCGCACGCTGGTAACGATTTCCGAACCGACGACGTCGCGAACATTCAGGACCAGCCAGCCGTCGTCGAGCAAAAGTACGTCGCCGGCACGCACGTCGCGGGATAGCTCGCGATAGTCCAGGCCGACGCGTTCCCGGTTACCCAGGTCGCAATCGGCATCTAGGATGAAATCGTCGCCCTTGTTAAGTGAAATCTTTCCAGATTCAAACTTGCCGACGCGGATTTTTGGCCCCTGCAAGTCGCACATAACGCCGATTGTGCATTCGAGCGCATGCGCTGCTTCCCGCACCAGCGACGCCCGCTCAAGATGTTCCTCACGCGTTCCGTGGGAAAAGTTCATGCGGACCACATTCACGCCGGCGGCAATCATCGCGGTCAGCACGGTTTTGCTGCTGGAGGCGGGACCGAGTGTCGCGACGATTTTGGTACTGCGCTGCATGGTTGGCGTCAACGCAGAGCCGGTTCACTGGCCCGGCGTTCGAGGATCTCGATTGCGGGAAGCGTGCGCCCCTCCAGAAACTCAAGAAACGCACCGCCGGCGGTCGATATGTAATCGATCTTGTCGGAAACTCCGTACTTTGAGATTGCGGCAATCGTGTCACCGCCGCCCGCGATCGAAAATCCTCGTGAGCCGGCGATAGCATTTGCCAGCACTTTGGTGCCTTCACCAAACTGGTCGATCTCAAACACGCCCAACGGGCCGTTCCAGACAATTGTTCCCGCTTCAGTCATCAACCCGGCCAGCCTGGTTGCGCTGACTGGCCCGAAATCGAGAATCATATCGTCGTCGGCTACTTCATCGACCTTTCTGATCGTCGCTTCTGCCTGTTCATTGACCGAAGTTGCACAAACCACGTCAACGGGCAAAGGTACGTTTCCGCCTCTGGACGCGATGGTGTCCATGATTTTTCGTGCTTCGGAAACCAGATCTGGTTCAACAATTGACTTGCCGACTTTCCAACCCTTGGCAAGCAGAAAGGTATTCGCAATCGCACCGCCAACAATCAACTGATCGACCTTGTCTGCCAGCGCACCAAGTATCGTCAGTTTTGTGGATACTTTCGAACCCGCTACGATCGCGATCAGCGGCCGCGCCGGTTCGCGCAACGCCCGTGACAGTGCATCGATCTCGGCCGCCATCAGCGGGCCTGCGCAGGCAATCGGCGCGAACCTGGCTACACCGTGGGTGCTCGCATGCGCGCGATGCGCGGTTCCGAACGCATCGTTCACATAAACATCACACAGACGCGCCATTTTCCTTGCAAGAGTTTCATCGTCGCCCTTCTCGCCCTTGTTCACGCGGCAGTTTTCAAGCAACACCACCTGGCCGGGGTCGACCGCCACGCCGTCGATCCAGTCAGACTTGAGCGCGATCTCTTTCCCGAGCAATTGATTGAGCCGTTCGGCTATCGGCGCCAGCGAATCGATCGACCGAAACTCTCCTTCCTTCGGCCGGCCGAGATGCGAGGTCACCATCACTGCTGCGCCAGCGTCCAGCGCCAGGCGAATGCCCGGAAGCGATGCCCTTATTCGCGAGTCATCGGTAATGTTGCCGTCACTATCCTGCGGCACGTTCAGGTCAGCGCGAATGAGCACGCGCTTTCCGCCCAGGTCAACATCGGTCATTCGGAGAAACAACATCATACTGGGGGGTTCCTTGCCGCTTGCGCTACGTTCTTGTGGAAAAGTTCAGGGGAACAGGCTTACACACCCTGTGCCCCCGATGCTGTCTGAATGTTGTACGTTACTTCGCCTTCATCAACGCGACGGTCGTGTCGAGCATTCGATTCGAAAAACCCCATTCGTTGTCATACCAGGAACACACCTTTACCAGGGTGCCTTCCGATACCTTCGTCAGAGTGGAATCGAATACCGACGATGAAGTGTTGTGGTTGAAATCGACCGAAACCAAAGGTGCCTCGTTGTATTCAAGGATACCTTTGAGCGCACCGTTCGCGCTGTCTTTTACGATCGCGTTAACTTCGTCAACAGTCGTTGCACGCTTGGCGACGAAGGCAAGATCAACGATCGAAACATTGATCGTCGGGACGCGAATTGCAAAACCATCGAGTTTGCCGTTCAGTTCCGGCAGCACCAGACCTACTGCCGCTGCAGCGCCGGTCTTGGTCGGAATCATCGACATGGTCGCCGAGCGCGCGCGCCGCAGGTCGGAATGATAAACGTCCGACAACACCTGGTCGTTGGTATATGCATGAATCGTCGTCATTAATCCGTTAACGACTCCGACACCATCATTGAGTACCTTGACCATTGGCGCCAGGCAGTTGGTGGTGCACGACGCATTGGAAATGACCGTGTGCGCGCTGCGCAGCACATCGTGATTGACGCCGTAAACGACGGTAGCGTCTACATCCTTGCCGCCCGGAGCCGAGATAATCACTTTCTTCGCGCCGGCAGCAATATGCCCCTCGGTCTTCGCTTTGCTGGTAAACAGCCCGGTACATTCGAGCACCACGTCGACACCAAGGTCTTTCCACGGAAGTTCGGCAGGATTTCGCTCGGCACAGACCCTGATCTTGTCACTATTGACGACCAGATTCTCGCCTTCGACGGAAACACTGCCCGGAAATCGACCGTGGGCCGTGTCGTATTGTGTTAGATGGGCATTGGTCTGGGCATCGCCAAGATCGTTGACGGCAACGATTTCGATACCGTGCTTTTTCCCGCCCTCATAGTGCGAGCGCAATATATTCCTGCCAATCCGGCCGTAGCCGTTAATGGCAACCCGAATTGACATGGGTCAGCTCCTCATAAACAAAACGCGAATTTTACTGCACTCCAATGCCGAATCGGCGAAGATGTGCCTGGTTTCTCTCGCGGGAGTTTCCTTCGCTTGGCCTGCGCTCAACTATTGGGCTTGAACGGCACAGCAGGGCAGGGAAACGGCAAGGAATCGCATGAGACGTTTACTGCATCTCATTTACAAGAAGACTGTTCAAGGAGGTTAACGAAATGAACTTGCAACCACTCAGGCTGATCCTGTCGACGTGCCTGCTCGCAGTCGCACTGTCATCGTGTTCCCGCGAACAAAACTCTGGCGAGGTCGAAGTTCTTCACTGGTGGACATCCGGTGGAGAGGCAGCTTCGGTCGCTGAGCTGAAGAAAATTCTTGAAAGCAAAGGCGACACGTGGAAAGACTTCGCAGTCGCCGAGGCGGCGGCGAAACCGCGATGGCGGTGCTCAAGTCACGCGTCGTTTCCGGAGACCCGCCGACAGCCGCACAGGTCAAGGGACCGGGAATTCAGGAGTGGGCACGCGAAGGCGTGCTTGCGAACATTGACGAAGTCGCCACCGCCGGTGACTGGGACAATCTGCTGCCGATGGTGGTCAGCGACATCATGAAGTACGAAGGCCATTACGTCGCGGTGCCGGTCAATGTCCATCGGGTCAACTGGATGTGGGCCAACCCGGCGGTGTTCGAGCAAGCCGGAGCGAACATTCCGGCGACGTGGGATGATTTTGCAGTCGCAGCCGAGAAGATTCAGGAAGCCGGGTTTATTCCGGTGGCCCACGGCGGGCAACCCTGGCAGGACTCGACCCTGTTCGAGTCGATTGCGCTCGGAACAGGCGGCGCCGACTGGTATCGGCGCGCCTTCGTTGATCTCGACGCGGCGGCCCTGAACAGCCCGGAGATGGTTAAATCCTTCGAGACCTTGCGCACAGTGCAGAAATACATCGACAAGGATTCTGCCAACCGTGACTGGAATCTGGCTACCGCAATGGTCATTAACGGCAAGGCGGCAATGCAGTTCATGGGTGACTGGGCCAAAGGCGAGTTTACGGCCGCAGGCAAGACGCCCGGAAGTGACTATGATCTGCATGCCGGCACCCGGAACCGCGGGCTCTTTCACGTTCAACATTGACAGTTTCATCATGTTCGATCAGGACAACCAGGGCGAGAACGTTGCGCAAGGCCATCTCGCCGAATCAATTATGGAACCCGAATTTCAGGAAATCTTTAACCTGAACAAGGGCTCGATTCCAGTGCGGCTCGGCATGGATCTTTCCAAGTTCGACCAATGTGCAAAAGATTCGGCTACCGAGTTTGCGACTGCATCGGAAAGAAAAAGACTCGTGCCGAGCTGGGCGCATGAAATGGCAATGCCACCTGCCAACAAGGGCGCCATGTTCGATGTAGTTATCAGCTTCATCAACACGCCAACGATGGCGGCAGACAGCGCCGCACAAAAAATGGCGGCTGCCGGAAAGCAGTAATCCGGCGCTGCGGGCCACGGGGCAGCCGGCCCCGTAGCTTGGCATACTTGGCCTAATGCCTTGAATACTACCAAAGCGGCGCCTGCAAAGCTGGTCAGCCCACCGAAACGGGTCGCTGACTACATCGAGTCGGCTTTGCCAAAGATCGTTCTCGGGCCGACGCTCCTGGTCGGCCTGATCTTCATCTATGGCTTCATCGCGTGGACCGGCTGGCTCTCGTTCACCGACTCGCGGCTTCTTCCACGCTACGAACTCGTCGGCTTCGTTCAATACATCACGCTGTTCGAAAACGAGCGCTGGTGGACCTCGCTGAAGAATCTCGGCGTTTTCGGCAGCCTTTTCATTCTGGTTTGCCTTGGGACCGGGCTTTTGCTCGCGATCCTGCTCGATCAACGAATACGCGCCGAAGGATTCTTACGCGCAATCTACCTGTACCCAATGGCGTTGTCGTTTATCGTCACAGGCACTGCCTGGCGATGGATACTCAATCCCGGACTTGGTCTGCAAAATTTTGTCCGGCAACTTGGTTTCGAGACTTTTACATTCGACTGGATCGTCACGCCAGGCATGTCCATATATGCTGTCGTGATAGCCGGCGCCTGGCAATCGAGCGGTTTCGTCATGGCGCTGTTTTTGGCCGGGCTGCGTGGTATCGACGATTCGATCATCAAGGCGGCACAAGTCGACGGTGCCGGCCCGGTGAGAATTTATACGAGCATCATTATCCCGTCGCTACGGCCAGTCTTCTTCAGTTCGATCATCATCCTGTCACACATGGCGATCAAGGCTTTTGACCTGGTCATGGCGCTGACCGGCGGCGGCCCCGGTTTCTCATCGGACCTGCCGGCGATTTTCATGTACACCTTTGCTTTCAACCGCAACCAGATCGGTCTTGGCGCGGCCAGCGCAATGATCATGTTGATGACCGTGGTTGCGATCATCGTGCCGATGATTTATTCGGAAACGCGCAAGGCGCATCGTGGCTGACGGCTACCACGCGCGAACTGCCGGCCCGCAAAAGTTTGGCCGGATTGCAATGTACGCATTGCTGATCTTGTTCGCGATGTACTACCTGCTGCCGCTGTTTGTCATGGTCACGACGTCGCTGAAAACGCTTGACGACATTCGAACCGGCAACTTGATTGCTCTGCCGGCGCAAATCACCATTGATGCATGGGTCAAGGCATGGAGTACTGCCTGTACCGGCGTGGAATGCGGCGGACTAAAAAACAACTTCATGAATTCGGCGACTTTCGTGTTACCGGCGGTGGCCATCTCTACATTGATCGGCGCATTCAATGGCTATGTGCTCACCATGTGGCGATTCCGTGGCAGCGACATATTATTCACCGCACTGTTGATCGGCTGTTTCATCCCGTTCCAGGTGATTTTGCTACCAATGGCGCAAACGCTCGGCTACCTCGGCATTGCCAACTCGATCGCCGGCCTGATCTTCGTGCACGTTGTATACGGCCTTGCATTTACAACGCTGTTCTTTCGCAATTTCTACGTAAGTGTGCCGACTGAATTGACAAAGGCTGCGCGTATTGACGGCGCCGGGTTCTTTACCATTTTCTGGCGCATCATCCTGCCGTTGTCTCCACCAATCATCGTCGTGTGTGTGATCTGGCAGTTCACACAGATCTGGAATGATTTCCTGTTCGGCGTTGTTTTTTCCTCCGGTGAACGCCAGCCAATTACGGTCGCACTCAACAACCTGGTCAATACCTCGACGGGCGTGAAAGAGTACAACGTGGACATGGCAGCGGCGATCATTGCGGGCTTGCCAACACTATTTGTTTACATCGTTGCCGGTAAATACTTCCTGCGCGGCCTCACAGCCGGCGCGGTAAAAGGCTAAATCAATGAGTTCGCTGTCGATTAGAAACGTAACAAAGCGTTTTGGTGCCCTGGAAGTGCTCAAAGGCATTGACCTTGAAATCGAGGACGGCGAATTCATCATTCTGGTCGGACCGTCCGGCTGCGGAAAGTCGACATTGCTGAACATGATCGCCGGTCTGGACAGCATCAGCGGCGGAGAAATAGCCATCGGTGGACGCATCGTCAACGATCTTTCGCCGAAGGATCGTGACATCGCAATGGTATTTCAGTCGTACGCGCTGTACCCGAACATGTCGGTACGCGAAAACATTTCTTTTGGACTGAAGATTCGCAAAGTCGGGAAAGAAAAACGGGACGAAGTCGTCAACCGTGTCGCGAAAACACTCCAGATCGAGCCGCTGCTGGACCGGTTACCTTCACAATTGTCCGGAGGCCAACGCCAGCGCGTCGCGATGGGCCGGGCGCTGGCACGCGATCCGGCGTTGTTCCTGTTCGACGAACCGCTGTCCAATCTCGATGCAAAGCTACGCGTCGAAATGCGCGCCGAGATTCGGCTTTTGCACGGCCGTCTGGGATCTACCATTGTCTACGTCACACATGACCAGATCGAGGCGATGACCCTGGGTGATCGCATCGCCGTGATGAAAGCTGGCAACGTGCACCAGTTTGGCAGCCCGCAGCAGGTCTACGATGATCCTGCCGATCTGTTCGTAGCCAGCTTTATCGGCTCACCGTCCATGAATTTCGTCCGCGCACCGGTCGCAAGCAGCGATGGCGTCATCGGAATCGAGCTATTCAATGGAAACGAGAAACTTTTCTTCGCAGCACCGAAAGCAGCGCAAAAAGGACTGTCAGAGTGGATTGGGCAAGAAAGTTGTCATGGGCATCCGACCGGAGCAAATCACGGACGAGTCATCCGCGAACCGGGGTCATCCGAGTCTCGTGCAATGCCGTGCCAAAGTAGAAGTAGTGCAGCCGACCGGTCCGGACACGCTTATCCTGATTCACCTGAACGATACGCCGGTTACTTGTCGCATCCATCCGGAAACACACGCACGCGCCGGTGAAGACATTGAACTGATGTTCGATCTGTCGAAGCTGGCTTTCTTCGACCCGAAGACGGAAGTGCGTATTCGCTAGTGTCGTTAGTTGCTGCTCACCGCCACTGTGCTTTTTGTCAATCGCGACGGTGAGTGCTCCGGCAGCTCCGCGTCGCGTTTGTAAACACGACTAGTCGGCCTTGCCGTTGATCACGCAACTGGCAAGTACCGGGTCGGACTAATAGAACCTAATCCGGCGCGCGTTTCCCCGGTACAGCAGTCGTAATCAAGGCGCCAAATGGCACGGTGGACTGCCTCACGCAAGCGCGTTTTTTGCATGAGCGGGGTTTCACCCTCATGCGAATCAAGCGTTTGCGTGTCTTCCCACAAGCCGTCCTGGCGACCGGGGGAACCGGGGCGCGGAATCAGCAATTGAGCGATTTCACCGCTGACGTTGTAGCGAAGCCGCAATCTGGCCGGTTCAGCCCAGTCAAGCGTCACATCGATTGCACGCACAGATTCAACGAGACTGTCCGCATGCGGCACCAGTTTCATATGGTGCTTTGGTGGAATTCTGGAAACCAAGCTATTCGACCTGTTGCAGTTATTCCCGGCGATTGAGGTGGCGAGAACAGGTCGCCAGTTTCTGCGAACACATATTGTATCGACGCCTAGTTTCTATCGACGCATCGTTTCTATCAATCCCCCGTTGCGTCACAAGAACAGGGACAAAGCGAAGGGTGCGAGATTTGCAATGATGTGTCAGGCCGTCGCAGTTGTCGGTCGTTTCCATACGCGCCACAACAACCAACCGGCTATGGACATATTCAATGCGTTCCACACAATGCCATGCACAAAGGCGACCTGATAGGAGCCAGTCGAGTCGAATATCGCGCATGACATCCAGCCCCCGAACGCCATGCCAAACAGGGTTGCCATCATCACTATACCGACCCGGGAGCCGGCTTCTTTTGGCGAGAAATACTCGCGCACAATGATCGCGTAGGAGGGAACGATACCGCCTTGAAAGAGCCCGAACAGCGCTGACACCAAATACAGCGATACAAGTCCGTCAAAGGGCAAATACAACAGCAGTGCAACGGCTTGCAAGAAAGACCCGAGAAGCAACATGCGCAACCCGCCGATGTGGTCCGAAATCCAGCCAAAGGCAAGACGGCTGACAATGCCGCAGGCAAGCATCAGCGACAACATTTCGGCGCCACGCGCGGCACCATATCCAAGATCGCTACAGTACGCAACCAGGTGCACCTGAGGCATGGCCATTGCCACGCAACAACTGACGCCGGCAACAACAAGTAGCAGCTGCAGGGTCCCCGGTGCCAACCCAAGCGGCCGATAGCCCGGCGCGGTCGCGGATTCTGCGGCCACTGCCGGCGTGATTTCCGGCGCCCGTCGCCGCAGGAATATCAAGGCCAGCGGCACCATTGTTACCAGGCAAAATAATGCGATCGCCAAATGCGTATCGCGCCAGCCTGCACTGTGAACGAAATGCTGGACGATCGGTGGCCATACAGCACCTGCAAGATAGTTGCCGCTGGCAATCATGCCCACCGCCGCACCTCTGCGTTTGACAAACCACAGGGACGTATCTGCCATCAACGGAGCGAACGTTGCCAAGGTACCGAATCCAATCAGAATGCCTTGAACGAGACTGAACTCGGCAATGGTCGCCGACCACGCGGACATTGCGTAGCCGATGCTAAGCATGGTCGCACCGGCTATAACGGGCAGCGCAACGCCGAATCTATCGGCAAGCTTGCCTATGAATACGCCGCCGATACCAAACCCGATCATCGTCATCGTGTACGGGAGTGAAGCGTCGGCGCGTGCAACGCCAAACTCGGACTGTACCGTCGGCAATACGACCACTACCGACCACATACCCACACCGCCGATGGTCGACAGCAAAATAGCAACCCAGAGCCGGGTCCACGCGTAGGTAGAATCAACGCTGGTCGCAGCCGACGGGGTGCTGCCCCCGGTTTCGCCGGGGGAGCTTGGCCGTTGTGTTGCTGCGTTCTTCGTTTCCCATCAGCGGGGATATATCTCCGTGCGCCTTGCAAAAAAGTCAGATGTCGGTGCGAACTGAAGGCGAGCCCGTCAATCAGCCGGCCTGAAAGGGCTCGCCAACTTCGGCGATTTACAAAACGCACTCAGCGCCAACGCGCTCCGTGCATACGCCACCGATTCCGGGACTACGCGCTAACTTCGAGGCACGCAGTATAAATCCGCCGGCCGTGTGCACCGGATGGCCCGTTGCATTGTCGATCCGGTTCGGCCGCCGCCCTGCGCCGCTGAAGCGACCCGCTTCGGCCGCTGTACTATGCCGTTGAAGCGACCCTCTTCACGATGTCGCACAACGTTGCCTAAGTTTCCGGGCATCTGTCGTATGCGCGGCCAGGGCCAGAGTATTGACATGGATTCGCACCGATCAGGGCCCACGCGAGTCGACTCAGTGTACTATTCGTAATTCGCGAAAAGATGCCGAAGCGCAGCTTCATGCTGCCAGAACGAGCACGATTCCGGAGGAGATTTTTTGTCACAAGCTGCTGATAGTGCTGTCTCAGGCGAGACATTCCTGACGCTATTGCTCGAGCACGCCCGCGTTCGCCCCGACAACGTTTCGATTCGCGAGAAAGACCTCGGCATCTGGCAAAGCTGGACCTGGAAAGAAGTTGCCAACGAGGTGCGCTGGCTCGCCTGCGGACTGGCTTCACGCGGCTTCAAGCGCGGCGCGAATCTCGCCATCATCGGGGATAACCGGCCGCGACTGTATTGGTCGTTTGCGGCTGCTCAAAGTATCGGTCTGGTTCCGGTACCGCTCTACCAGGATTCCGTCACCGAAGAAATGTTCTTCGTCCTCGACAATGCGGAGATTGAAATCGCCATCGTCGAAGATCAGGAACAGGTCGACAAACTTCTCGAGCTACTTCCACGCTGCCCGCGGTTGAAGTTGATTATCTACGACGACCCGCGCGGCATGCGCCATTATTCTCAGCCCGAACTACTCCCTTACAGCGAACTTCGTGACATTGGCCGGGAGTACGACGAGGCCCACAGCGAGTTTTACCCGTCCGCGGTTGCTGAAGGAAAGTCCGACGACGTTTCGGTCATTTTGTATACGTCGGGCACGACCAGCAAACCCAAGGGCGTATGCATGACGCACCAGGCACTCATTGATGCGGCTCGCGGTGATGTTCAGCACGATGGGTTCAACGAGAAGGACGAGATTCTCTCCTACCTGCCGATGGCATGGGTTGGCGACCACTTGTTCTCATATGGTCAGGCGCTGGTCGCCGGATTCACGGTTAATTGCCCGGAGTCTTCCGATACTGTCATGACCGATCTGCGCGAAATCGGCCCGACGTACTATTTCGCCCCGCCGAGCGTATTCGAGAACCTGCTCACCCAGGTCATGATCCGGATGGAAGACGCAAATCGCTTGAAACGATGGATTTTCAGCGCTTGCATGGATATCGCAAAACGCTGCGGCGCAGAAATCATGGACGGCAAATCCGTCGGCTTGTTCGACCGGGCGATGTACGCGCTTGGCAACATGCTTGTGTATGGTCCATTGCGCAATAACCTCGGCATGAGCCGAATCCGCGTTGCCTATACCGGTGGGGCGGCAATTGGCCCGGACCTGTATCGCTTTTATCGTTCACTGGGGATCAACCTCAAGCAACTGTACGGACAGACCGAAACTTCTGCATACGTTTGCAAGCATGCCAATGGTGAGTCGAGACTGGACACGGTCGGCAGGCCGTTGCCGGGGGTTGAGATCAAAATTGCAGACAAGGGCGAGATCTGGGTCAAGAGCCCCGGCATGCTGAAAGAGTATTACAAGCGACCGGACGCGACCGCCGAGTCAATTTCCCCTGACGGCTATTTCATGACCGGGGACGCCGGCTTTATTGACAATGATGGCCATCTGAAAATAATCGATCGGGCCAAGGATGTCGGCAAGCTTAATGACGGAACGATGTTTGCGCCCCAGTTTCTCGAGAACAAGCTCAAGTTTTTTCCGTTCATCAAGGAAGCGGTCTGCTTCGGCGACGGTCGCGACGTAGCTTGTGCGTTTCTGAATATCGAGATGCAGGCAGTCGCCAACTGGGCCGAACGCAAGGGTCTGCCATATGCGGGCTATGTTGACCTCGCCGGCAAACCGGAGGTTTACGCATTGCTGCAGGAATGCGTCGATCAGGTTAATGCCGATCTGGCGCAGGAAGCGAGCCTCGCCGGATCGCAAGTGCGGCGGTTTCTGATTCTGCACAAGGAACTGGACGCTGATGATGATGAACTCACGCGCACGCGAAAAGTGCGGCGTGGCTTCGTCGAAGAAAAGTATGCGCCACTGGTAACAGCTCTTTTCGACGGAGCGCAGCATTGCGAGATTGAAACACAAGTAAAGTTCGAAGACGGGCGTAGCGGCACGATCAGCGCGGACATCGCCATTCGAGACGTCAAGCTCGTAACGTCCGAGAGTGTGAGGCAGGCGACGTAATGGCTCAGACGAGGGCGCTCGGCGAACCGATCCTGAGTATGGACGAGATCTCGTTGTCTTTCGGCGGCGTGAAGGCGTTGACGGACATCAGTCTGCATGTGCGTGAGCATGAGATTCTCGCCATTATTGGTCCGAATGGCGCAGGCAAGAGTTCGCTGCTGAACGTAATTAACGGCGTCTACCATCCGAACCGCGGTTCTGTCACCTACAAGGGCGAGACGCGCGCCCAGATGCGCCCCCATGTCGCGGCCAGCCAGGGCATTGCGCGCACGTTTCAGAACATCGCGTTGTTCAAGGGTATGTCGGTTCTCGACAACATCATGACTGGCCGCACTTTGAAGATGCACGCTGGTTTTTTCTGGCAATGCCTCTATTACGGCAAGGCCCTTAACGAAGAAATCGAACATCGACACAAGGTGGAAGAAATCATCGATTTCCTGCAGATCGAATCGATACGCAAGACACTGGTGGGACGTCTGCCCTATGGATTGCAGAAAAGAGTCGAACTGGGACGCGCGCTTGCGGCCGAGCCGGATCTGTTGCTGCTTGACGAACCGATGGCAGGAATGAACATCGAGGAAAAAGAGGATATGAGCCGGTTCGTCCTCGACGTGAATGACGAGTTCGGCACCACGATCGTTTTAATCGAGCATGACATGGGTGTGGTCATGGACTTGTCGGACCGTGTCATCGTGCTCGATTACGGCCGAAAGATCGGAGACGGCACACCGGATGAAGTACGCAACAACAAGGAAGTGATTGACGCTTATCTCGGCGTTTCGAGTTGAGCGGCGGCACCGTGATCTGGCGGTCACGGCGAGGACAACCTGAGAGGAGGGCGAGACACAATTAAGCGAGGGCCCGGCAGTTGGTGGAACGATTCTGTCCGTGGTTTCCGTGATTTTGTGCTCCAGAAAATATGGCATTCTTTATTGAAGTGCTGATCAGCGGCTTGATGGCTGGCGTGTTGTACTCGCTGGTTGCACTCGGCTTCGTGCTGATTTTCAAAGCGTCCGGAGTGTTTAATTTTGCGCAGGGTGCGATGGTGCTGTTCGCCGCGCTGACGTTTGTGCGGCTGATCGATATTCTTAGCGAAACGTTTGCGCCGATACTGCTGTCACTCGCAATTACGATCGTCGTCATGATCGTTTTGGCCATTGTGATCGAGAGGCTCGTGCTACGACCCCTGGTGAATCAACCCGGTATCAGCCTGTTCATGGCGACGCTGGGCATTGCCTATTTTCTCGACGGGTTTGGTCAGTCAATTTGGGGTAGTGATGTTTACGCGCTGGATATCGGCATTCCAAAAGACTCCATGTTCATACTCGAGTCGGTATTCGAAGGCGGGATTCTGGTGTCCAGCGAGGACCTGGTTGCGACATTGATTGCCGGCGTGCTGGTTGCGACGCTGGCGATATTTTTTCAACGTACACGCGTCGGCCGCGCGTTACGTGCCGTTGCAGACGACCACCAGGCGGCGCAGTCGGTTGGTATTCCGCTGAACTACATTTGGGTGGTCGTATGGTCGGTTGCCGGACTGGTCGCGTTGGTTGCCGGCGCTGTATGGGGATCGAAACTTGGCGTCCAGTTCTCGCTTTCATTGATCGCGTTAAAAGCCTTGCCGGTTCTGATCCTGGGCGGGTTCGAATCAGTCGTCGGCGCGATCGTAGGCGGATTGATCATCGGCGTTGGGGAAAAACTGTCGGAAATCTATCTCGGCCCGATCATAGGTGGCGGCATAGAGAACTGGTTTGCCTATGTACTGGCACTGTTCTTCCTGTTGTTTCGTCCTCAAGGACTGTTCGGTGAAAAACACATCGATCGCGTCTAAGAGCGGTTCAAGAAAATGCAAGCTCGGATGCAGTGTCACCGCGTCAACAGAAAATGAATCTGGAACGTTAATCCATTATGTTTTACCGCGAAGCTGGACAATTTAAAACCAGCTATACCGCCGATCAGGCGGCATTTCCGATCGCACAGGATCGCATCTTCATTGCGATCTGGTTATTTATTGGCTTTGTCGCAGTGCCGCTGTTGTCGAACGAATATCTGTTCCGGGCAATATTCATCCCGTTTCTGATACTGGCGCTCGCCGCGCTTGGATTGAATCTGCTGGTTGGCTACTGCGGGCAGGTGTCCCTGGGTACGGGCGCGTTCATGGCTGTCGGCGCCTACGCCGCTTACAACTTCTGGACACGCATTCCCGGGCTGAACCCCCTCGTCGCATTTATGCTTGCCGGCGGTGTGGCAACGATCGTCGGAATCCTGTTTGGAATTCCAAGCCTGCGCATCAAGGGCTTCTATCTTGCAGTCGCGACCTTGGCCGCGCAGTTTTTTCTGGATTGGGTGTTTAGTCGAATCGGCTGGTTTACCAACTACACGCCATCCGGATCGATTGCGGTACCACCGGTCGAATTGTTCGGATTCGCGTTCGCGTCACCTGTCAGCAAGTATCTTCTGTGCCTGACGATACTGGTGTTGTTCGCGGTCGTTGCGAAGAATATTGTTCGCGGCCGAATCGGGCGCTCCTGGATGGCAACGCGCGATATGGATGTAGCAGCGGAAATTATTGGCATACGGCCGATGTACGCGAAACTGTCGGCATTTGCAGTCAGCTCGTTTTTCATCGGCG
The DNA here is from genome assembly GCA_951812315.1 of uncultured Burkholderiales bacterium. Lineage (GTDB taxonomy): Bacteria > Pseudomonadota > Gammaproteobacteria > Burkholderiales > Eutrophovitaceae > SG8-40. The sequence goes on along the minus strand of CATOSA010000006.1, from coordinate 90,184 downwards.
TTGCCGGTGCGTTATGGGGTTTTGTTCACCTTGAGTCATGGGAGCCGTTGGCGTTCGATATCAACCGCTCGTTCAGCATTCTGTTCATGGTGATCATCGGCGGGCTTGGTTCCATCATGGGCGCGTTTCTCGGCGCCGCGTTTATCACGGTTCTGCCCTTGTTCCTGAATCAGCTACCGACATGGATCGGAATTGAAGTTTCGACCGCGATGATTTCGCATATCGAGTTCATGATATTTGGCGCACTGATTATATTTTTTCTGGCAGTTGAGCCACTCGGAATGGCCCGAATGTGGCGAATAGGTAAGGAAAAACTGAGGCTGTGGCCATTTCCTTATTGACGGGGTAAGAGGAAAGGCCGACGATGCCCATACCGCTATTCTGATACGGCGTTGCTGTATTTAGTGTTGTGCTTCACTTAGAAGGTAAAAGTTATGCGTACATTCCTGAAATTGAAACTGGTGCTGCTCGCCATGGCTGCAGGCAGCACGCTCTTCTCGGTTCCAGCAGTATTCGCGGCCGAGCAGTTTTTTCCGTTGCTGGTGTATCGCAGCGGGCCTTACGCTCCGAACGGGATTCCTTTCGCGAACGGCTTCGTTGACTACTTCAACATGATCAATGCCCGCGACGGGGGCATCAACGGCGTGAAGATTACCTATGAAGAGTGCGAAACCGGCTACGCCACCGACCGGGGGGTCGAATGCTACGAGCGCCTTAAGGGCAAAGGCCCGACTGGCGCTTCAGTGATCAGTCCGCTTTCAACGGGCATTACATTTGCGCTTACGGAAAAAACACACACTGACAAGATACCGATTATCACGATGGGTTACGGCCGCTCTGAATCTGTCGATGGAAGCGTATTCCAGTGGAATTTTCCATTGCTCGGTAGTTACTGGACAGCGGCAGATATCCTCGTTCAGCACGTTGGAAATCTCAACGGTGGGTTGAACAAACTCAAGGGCAAGAAGATCACATTGATTTATCACGATTCGCCTTACGGCAAGGAGCCGATCCCTTTGCTGGAAAAGCGGGCGAAGATGCACGGATTCAAATTCTCGAAGATTCCGGTAACTCACCCTGGCGTTGAGCAAAAATCAGCCTGGTTACAGGTGCGCAAAAATCGTCCCGACTACGTGTTTCTGTGGGGGTGGGGAATCATGAACTCAACTGCGATCAAGGAAGCGGCGGCGGTTCGTTATCCGCGCGACAAGATATACGGCGTGTGGTGGGCAGGTGCCGAACCGGACGTCAGGCCCGCCGGCGCCGGCGCAAAGGGTTACCAGTCCATTACATTGCAACACTCCGCTGGCAAGACCGCAGTCCATGCAGACATTCTCAAATACGTCCATGACAAGGGCAACGGTTCCGGGCCCAAGGGAGACGTCGGCCATGTGCTCTACAACCGGGGTATGCTTAACGCCGTCGTGTCGATTGAAGCGGTTCGAACCGCCCAAGGCAAGTTTGGCAAGAAGTCTCTGACTGGTGAACAGGTCCGCTGGGGTATTGAAAATCTCGATCTCGACGCGAAGCGCATCAAGGAGCTTGGCATCGACGGCATGATGCAACCGCTAAAGGTTTCGTGTAGCGACCACGAAGGTTCGCGCCGCGCACGCATACATCAATGGGACGGCAACAACTGGAACTTTGTGTCCGACTGGATCGAAGCGGACAATTCGTTGCTGCGCCCGATGGTAGAGACGGCGGCGGCAAACTACGCGAAGGACAAGGGAATTACGCCGGTGACCTGCAAGAGCTAGGTTTCCAAATCGAATCCGGGCGAAGCATCGTCTTCGCCCGGGGAAGATCAACGCACAGACTGGATAGTCATGACGGGCACCGAGGCCGGGCGAATAATGTTATCGGTCAAGAACATCGAGGTGATCTATGATCACGTCATTCTTGTTCTTAAAGGCGTATCTCTTGATGTCGAAGAAGGGCGCATTGTCGCTTTGCTCGGCGCAAACGGTGCGGGCAAGTCAACCACGCTCAAGGCGATTTCCAATCTCCTGAGTGCAGAGCGTGGAGATGTCACCAAAGGGTCGATCATTTTTGATGATCAACGCATTGACCAACTAAACCCGTCATTGGTTGTGAAACGCGGCATCGTGCAAGTCATGGAAGGGCGGCACTGCTTCGCGCATCTGACGATCGAAGAGAATTTGCTGACTGGTGCGTTTACTCGCGGCGGTGCCCGCGCGGAAATCGCTAACGATCTCGAGAAAGTGTATTCCTATTTTCCCAGACTGAAGCAACGCCGCTCCAGCCTTGCCGGATATACGTCTGGCGGAGAACAGCAGATGACTGCGGTTGGCCGCGCACTGATGGCCCGGCCCCGCATGATTTTGCTTGATGAACCATCCATGGGCCTGGCGCCACAAATCGTGGCGGAAATTTTCGATATTGTGCAAAATCTGAACAAAAAAGAGAAAGTCAGCTTTCTGCTCGCTGAGCAAAATACTAACGTTGCCTTGCGTCACGCCGACTGCGGATACATTCTGGAAAACGGACGTGTCGTCATGGATGGGCCTTCCGCCGACCTTGCCGACAATGAAGACGTCAAGGAGTTTTATCTCGGCATATCGACGGCCGGCCGAAAAAGCTACCGCGATGCGAAGCATTACCGTCGCCGCAAGCGCTGGCTTGCATGATCCGATAGCAGATCGCCCGTACGTGTTCAGGCAGCACAGCCGGACAAAATCGAGGCTGCTTGATCACTTCGACGGACGGCATTGGGCACGACGTAAACTCAACTTCTATACGCCGGCGTAAAAACCAACCGGTTCGTGACATATCATTCCCTCTACATTCGCCTGACCTGACCTTCGACCAGATATGACCGATTTTTACGACGATCTCGAAACCCGTGACTCGGTGCAACGCGAAGAGGCTGTACTGTCTGCGCTGCCATCCCATGTAGAACACGCAAAGAAAAACACACGCTATTTTGGTGAATTGCTGCAAGGCGTAGATTCGCGGGCGATTTGCGATCGCGCGTCACTTGCGACAATTCCAGTCACGCGCAAGTCCGATTTGATGTCCTTGCAAAAACGCGACGCACCATTTGGCGGGATGGCCGCAGTTGCGCCAGGGCAACTCGGACGGATTTTTTCGTCTCCTGGCCCGATCTATGATCCACAGGGCGTAACCGGAGATTTCTGGCGATTCGGCCGTGCCTTATGGGCGGCGGGATTTCGCGCGGGAGACATCGTTCACAACACGTTCTCCTATCACTTTACGCCTGCCGGTTTCATGGTGGATCTTGGTGCCCGGGCAATCGGCTGCGCAGTTATTCCGGCAGGTGTCGGGCAAAGCGAAATGCAGTTGCAGGCAATTGCCGATTTGCGTCCTGACGGATATGGCGGAACGCCGTCGTTCCTGAAGCTACTGATGGAGAAAGCAGACGAACAAGAGGTGGACATTTCCAGTCTGAAAAAAGCCGTTGTCGGCGGCGAGGCACTGCTGCCACCGGTGCGGCAGATGCTCAAGGATCGCGGAGTGGAAGTGCGCAATTCCTATGGAACTGCCGACGTTGGACTGATCGCATATGAATCGGTGCCCGATGCCGGCCTGGTGATAGACGAAGGTGTCATCGTCGAAATTGTCCGGCCCGGCAGCAACGACCCGGTTGCCGAAGGCGAGGTGGGCGAAGTCGTCGTTACCAATCTGGCGCCAGATTACCCGTTGATACGTTTCGGCACTGGTGATTTGTCAGCAATTCTTGCCGGACAAAACCCGTGCGGGCGCACCAACATGCGGATCAAAGGCTGGATGGGTCGTGCCGATCAAACCGCCAAGATAAAGGGCATGTTCGTCCATCCGTCGCAGGTCAATCAAATATCTGCACGCCATGTGGAAGTGACACGTGCGCGGCTCACTATCGAACACGATCAACAGCAGAACGACGTCATGACCCTGCACTGCGAATGCGTAAACAATGATGAGGCGCTCGCGACGGCAATCGGCGATTCGATTCGCGAGGTGACCAAGCTTCGCAGCAGCGTCAAATTCGTAGCGACCGATTCACTTCCAAATGACGGCAAGGTCATCGATGATTTGCGCAAATTTGACTAAGCCCGACGGGGAAATGGATTTCGGGTACATGGTTTTATCAGGAGAAAAGAAACGATGACGGAAAAGGCGATCAGCAAATTTCCTGTACCACAACTTGCCGACCTGCCCGAGGACATTCGCGAGACGATGCTTACGGTGCAGGAGAAGGCCGGCTTTATTCCCAATGTCTTCGTAACACTGGCGCACCGTCCAGACGAATTTCGTGCGTTCATCGCATATCACGATGCGCTGATGCTGCGGGAGTCGGGACTGTCCAAGGCAGAACGGGAAATGATCGTGGTCGCGACCAGTGGCGCGAGTCGCTGTTCATATTGCGTAATTGCGCACGGCGCAATACTCCGGATCTATATGAAGGACCCGCAAATTGCCGATCAGATTGCAATTCATCATGGCAACGCCGATATCAGCGAGCGTCAGAAAGCGATGCTGGATTTCACGGTGAAGCTATCGCGAACGCCCGAAGCAATCAGCGACAACGATCACGACGAACTACGATCTCACGGCTTCGATGACGAGGACATCTGGGATATTGGCGCCATTACCGCTTTTTTCGCGTTGTCCAATCGCATGGCTCACCTGACCAGGATGCGCCCGAACGACGAATTCTATTTGATGGGGCGAGTGCCGCCCGCATCGAAACAGGCCTGACCTGGTTTAGTGCTTCACTAGCAAACCCGAGCGCTCGACAGACTGTCAGATTACGCGTGCCCTTGGCATCTTATTTATGCCTATAAACCACTAAATAGCCTTGTTTACACGCATTTACCCTATGTGAATGTTATAGCACTGCGCTACAAGCGCGGCAGCCGCCTCAGACCTTAACAAAGGGACTTATGTATTTAACTTGACAAACCCCGGATAACCCCTAACCCATTTTAGTACAAAACTTGACAAAACTTAAAATAGACCGATAATATATTAGATATTATATACTGTTTAACAAAAATATGATGGGTACAGATTATGGGGAGAAAAAGTAAGGCAAAATTGTTAAACCTCTATGAAATCATGGACTTATATAAGACCGAGGAGGATGCAATCCGGTATTTTTAGGGGGTACGCTGGGGTAATAAACCGGTATGTGTTAAATGTGGCTGTGATGGGAAGATCACAGTGCAGAAGAAAGTAGGCGATTATTGGTGTGGAGATTGTCGTGGATACTTCAATGTATTTACTAATACGCCGATGGAGCGTAGCAAAGTAGACATCCGCAAGTGGATTTATGCCTCTTACACCCTGATGACTTCACGCAAAGGTATTTCTTCTTTACAACTATCTAAAGAGATTGGGGTACAGCAACGGACGGCCTGGTACATGTTGCATCGCTTACGATTGGTTTGTGGTGAAGACATCCAGGCGTTGAGTGGCCACATAGAGATTGATGAAACCTACCTTGGGGGCAAAGAAGTCAACAAGCATGAAAACAAGAAGCTCAAGGCAGGACGTGGGACGGTTGGCAAACAAGCAGTCATAGGCATGAAAGTACGCGGTGGTTCTTTAGGGCAATACCAATAAGCAATACCGATCAACATACCCTACAGTCTACGATCCATGAGAATGTTACCGCTGGAAGCCAGCTATACACCGATGATCATAAGGGGTATGTCGGTCTTGAGCGTTTGTATCAGCATGATACGGTTAATCATGGTGCCAAGGAGTTTGTAAACGGTATGGCCCACACAAACGGCATAAAAAGCGTCTGGGCTGTATTAAAGCGGGGGTTTAACGGGATTTATCATAACTGGAGTAGAAAGCATTGTCATCGGTATATCAATGAGTTTGTTTTTAGATTAAATGATGGGTGTTGTGAACGGGATACCCAGGAAAGGCTGAACAGCTTGTTTAGTCAGATGGGTGGAAAAACACTCACCTATAGAGAATTGACGGGTTAATGAAATTTATTTTGAAAATTGTATTACCCGTCAGAAATTAATGTATGGAGGGATATGATAGAAAATGGCCAAATCCATATTAACAACACCAACCACAAATAAAAAAATAAACGCAAAAGACAGACAAAGGGTTAATGGACGTTATTTCACATGTGGAAATCCATTTCTGAGCCCACCCTTTAAATAACAAATGAAACAAAAAGATATAAATAAAGCAGTTAAAATACTACTAAACGTTGGGACTCTCCCCAAGCATAAGCGGCCAATACCCAATGCAAAAGAAGACCTGAAAAGGCGCTTTGTCCTGGGTATGGATAAGTATGGGAAACCCACACTAAGAGAAGTCAAATAATCAAGGCTTTGTCAAGTTAAATACATAAGTCCCTTAACAATAGGGTATTGACGATGGCAGCGCTACCGGACCACGATTCACAGGAAACTAGGGAATGGCTGGACGCCCTCGACAGCGTCCTTGAGCATGAGGGTCCCGAACGGACCCATTTCCTCCTCGAGAAACTGATCGAGAAAGCACGTCGCTCGGGCGCGTATCTCCCATACAGCGCCAACACCGCCTACATCAACACGATCCCGCCGGGCGCCGAGGAAAAATCTCCGGGCGATCATGAAATCGAACATCAGATACGGTCCTACGTGCGCTGGAATGCGGCAGCAATGGTACTACGCGCGAACAAGGACACTAATGTTGGCGGACACATCGCAAGTTTTGCGTCCGCCGCGACGCTGTATGACGTTGGCTACAACCACTTCTGGCACGCGCCATCGGACAAACACGGCGGTGATCTGGTGTTCGCGCAGGGACATTCCGCGCCAGGCGTATACGCACGCGCGTTCATGCTGGGGCGGCTGACTGAAAAGCAACTCGACAATTACCGCCAGGAAGTCGACGGCGAAGGACTGTCTTCCTATCCGCATCCATGGCTGATGCCGGATTTCTGGCAATTTCCGACGGTGTCGATGGGCCTTGGTCCGATCATGGCGATCTACCAGGCGCGCTTCATGAAGTACCTGCAGGACCGCGGCATCGAAAACACGGAAGGCCGCAAGGTGTGGTGTTTTCTCGGCGACGGTGAGTGCGACGAGCCCGAGTCAATGGGCGCAATTGGCGTTGCGGCACGGGAGAAACTCGATAATCTGATCTTCGTCGTGAACTGCAACTTGCAACGCCTCGATGGCCCGGTGCGCGGCAACGGCAAGATTATTCAGGAACTGGAAGCCGATTTTCGTGGCGCCGGCTGGAATGTTATCAAGCTGGTCTGGGGATCGTACTGGGATCCGCTGATTGCCCGCGACAAGGACGGGCTGCTGCTCAAACTCATGGAAGAGACCGTCGACGGCGAGTATCAGACGATCAAGTCCAAAGACGGCGCGTACGTTCGCGAGCATTTCTTCGGAAAGTACCCCGAGCTGCGCAACATGGTGTCGAACATGAGCGACGACGATATCTGGCGCCTGAATCGTGGTGGCCACGACCCGCACAAAATATATGCGGCGTATGCAGCGGCGATGAAACACTCTGGCCAGCCAACAGTAATTCTCGCCAAGACGATCAAGGGTTATGGCATGGGCGAAGCGGGAGAAGCCCAGAACATCACCCACCAGCAGAAAAAGATGGGCACGACGTCGCTCAAGGCATTTCGCGATCGCTTCAAACTGCCTGTCCCGGACGACAAGCTCGACGAGATTCCGTATATCAATTTCGAGGAAGGCTCAGCGGAGCTTGAATATATGCATCAGCGCCGGGCAACGCTTGGCGGTTACCTGCCGACCCGCCGTGGCAAAGGCGATACGCTCGATACACCGCCACTTGGCGCATTCGACGCGCTGTTGAAAGGCTCGGGTGATCGCGAAATCTCCACGACAATGGCATTCGTACGCGTTCTCAACACGCTGACCAAAGACAAGAAGATTGGCAAACGCATCGTTCCGATCGTCCCGGATGAATCGCGGACCTTCGGTATGGAAGGCATGTTCAGACAGCTCGGAATCTGGTCCTCGGTCGGACAGCTTTATACGCCCCAGGACGCCGATCAGCTAATGTTCTACAAAGAGGACAAGAACGGCCAGATCCTTCAGGAAGGCATCAACGAAGCGGGCGCGATGTCCTCGTGGATCGCGGCAGCGACGTCGTACTCGACACATGGCGTATCCATGGTTCCGTTCTACATCTATTACTCGATGTTCGGATTCCAGCGAGTGGGCGATCTCGCCTGGGCGGCGGGAGATCAGCGCACGCGAGGCTTCCTGCTCGGCGGCACGGCCGGACGTACGACCCTGAATGGCGAAGGCCTGCAGCACGAAGACGGACACAGTCACCTGCTCTCTTCAACCATTCCCAACTGCATCTCCTACGATCCGACATTCGCCTACGAAGTTGCAGTCATTATTCAGGACGGACTGCGGCGCATGTACGCCGATCAGGAAGACGTCTTTTATTACATCACGCTGATGAACGAAAACTATCGGCACCCGGAGATGCCGAAAGGCGCGGAGGATGGCGTCGTCAAAGGCATGTATCGCCTTATCGAAAGCAAGTTGTCCGCGGGCAAGAATAGCAAGAAGGTTGCGCGGGTACAGCTTCTCGGAAGCGGTACGATACTGAACGAAGTCATTGAAGCGCAGGCGATGCTGGAAAATGACTTTGGCATTGCCGCGGATGTCTGGAGCTGCCCCAGTTTCACACAACTGCGCAGGGACGGACTGGCAGTTGCCCGCTGGAATATGCTGCATCCGAAAGAGAAACAACGCGAAGCGTATGTCAGTCAATGCCTCAATGCAGCAGACGGTCCGGTCGTGGCGGCAACCGACTATATGAAAACATTCGCCGACCAGATTCGCCCGTTCATCGACAAGCGTTATTCGGTCCTCGGCACCGACGGATTCGGACGTTCTGACACACGTGCAAAACTGCGCGGCTTCTTTGAAGTCGATCGGCGCTACGTCGCAATCGCCGCGCTCAAGGCCCTTGCCGATGATGGAACGATCACCGCAGACACGGTTGGCAAAGCGATCAGCAAATACAAACTCGATCCCGAAAAATCTGATCCGACCGCTGTCTGACTAATCCGGCCAGCCCCTTGGACCGGTCCGGTTCAACTAGTGTAGTGCTTCATTGTTATCGGCACTTATGTTTGGCGCTTGAACAAATGCTGAAATGAACAAAAGTGGCGAAATTGGCCTCAGACGAGGCGCAAACCGCAGCGAGGTTGTACACCTCGCGAGGATTTGTAACGAAGTATGAGGTCAATTCTCGCCATCTTTTGTGCCGTTAATAGTGAAGCACTACACTCGTACTACATCATCAATTCAACAGCGGTCAGCAGCACAGTGATCGTCGACGCGCGAAGAACGCAAGGAAACTGAAATGGCAAGTATCAAAGATGTACTCGTCCCCGACATTGGCGACTTCAAGGACATTCCAGTCATTGAAGTCTTGGTGAAGCCTGGCGACACAGTCAGTCCTGAGGAGTCGTTGATCACGCTCGAGTCCGACAAAGCGACGATGGAAGTACCGGCGCCTTTCGGAGGCACGGTCAAGAAAATGAACGTCAAGGTTGGCGACAAGATTTCTGAAGGTGCTGTTATTCTGAGTCTTGAGTCGAGCGAGGAAGCAGCGCCGGTCACGACCACCGCCCCTGCAACCGCTCCCACTGTTGAAGTTGCGACGACCGCACAACCGACGTCACCGGCGACACCTGCTGAACCTCCGAAAGCGGCCCCGGCACCGATCGAAAGTGTGGCCAGTCCGGTTCCTGCGACGCCAGCGCCTGACCGAAGTAGTTCTGCGCCGGCGCATGCTAGCCCCGGAGTGAGACGCTTCGCGCGTGAGCTGGGCGTCGATCTCGGCCAGGTCCAGGGTAGCGGGCCGAAGAATCGCATATTGAAAGAAGATGTGCAGGCATTCGTCAAAGGCGTCATCCGCGATGGCGGAAAACCTGCCGCCGCAAGCGGCGCTGGACTGGCGCTGGGACTTCCTGCATGGCTGGTCATCGATTTCGCCAAATTCGGTCCAGTCGAAAAGCAGGCGATGTCTCGCATCAGGAAGATTTCGGGCCCGGCGTTGCACCGTAACTGGGTTCATATTCCGCATGTCACTCAGACTGACGAGACCGACATCACCGAGCTCGAGGCGTTCCGGAAGTCGATGTCGAAAGAAGCGGAAAAACTTAAAGTCAAACTGACGCCGCTGGTATTCATCATGAAGGCGCTGGTCGCAGCGCTGAAACAGTTCCCTGACTTCAATTCATCGCTCGCGCCCGACGGCGATGCGCTGATCATAAAGCGTTATTACAATATCGGCGTGGCCGCCGACACGCCGGGCGGACTGGTAGTACCGGTCGTACGCGACGTGGACCAGAAAGGCGTGATGCAGCTTGCAGCGGAACTGGGTACTCTTAGCGCCAAGGCGCGCGACAGCAAACTATCGTCGGCCGACATGCAGGGCGGGACGTTCTCGATCTCGAGTCTCGGTGGAATCGGTGGCGGTCATTTCACGCCTATCGTCAATGCACCGGAGGTCGCGATTTTGGGTGTTTCGCGCTCAGCCATGAAGCCGGTTTGGGACGGAACAACCTTCCAGCCGCGGTTGATGTTGCCATTGTCGTTGTCGTACGATCACAGGGTGATAGACGGTGCACAAGGTGCACGTTTCATTACTTATCTGACTGCCGTACTCAGCGATATGCGCAGGGCACTTTTGTAGCCAGCTCTTGCCAGCGAGAAACCCGGTAGCGCTATTGCTTCAACCCGCATGGTCAACACTCGACAAGCCTGCCCCGCGGCCGGCACGTTGCGATTGCGAGCCATTTCATGTCCGGAAATTTCGTCTGGTCCGCTTTACCGTGTCTCCTTATTTGCCTGGGGAATCTCTGATTAGTTCTCACGCACTCAACTTGAAGCCTGCGGCGCATTGAAACCTGCCTCCGCCATTGGTCTTTTCGGGGGCACGTTTGACCCAATCCATTTCGCGCATCTGCGACTCGCCGAGGAGATCGTCGACGGATTCGGCCTAGACCAGATACACTTTATCCCCACGGCCACACCTCCGCATCGCGGCGAACCAGGCGCATCGCCCGCCCACCGACTCGCAATGACACGGCTGGCAATTCAGGGGAACCCACGCTTCGTGGTCGACGACCGTGAGCTGAAACGGGCCGGCACGAGCTATACGGTCGACACGCTTTCGGAAATTCGATCCAGTCGCGGTGATCAGCCACTATGCCTGTTAATGGGCGCGGACGCCTTTGCCGCATTCACGACATGGCACAGGTGGAGCGAGTTGTTCGATCTCGCCCATGTCGTCATCGCAAGACGCCCCGGATATCCTCTCGAGCATTTGACCGCGTCATTGCCAGACCCTCTGCGCGCACAATATCAGCGCCGCAAGTCGGCCGACCTTGCGAGTTTGAAGAGTGAAGCCGCGGGCAAGATATTCGCACACGAATTGACCGCACTCGACGTTTCGGCCTCGCGCCTGCGTGCGCTCATTAAACAAAATGCCAGTCTGCGCTATCTCCTCCCCGATGCGGTAATCGCGTATATTGAGGAACACAAACTTTACAAGGAGCCCGATGCAAGCTGAAGCAATTTGTCACGCCGCTGTTGAAGCGCTCGACGATATCAAGGCAGAAGATATCGTTGTTATGGATGTTCGCAAAATGAGCGCGCTGTTCGATTACGTCATTGTCGCAAGTGCCGAGTCGACCCGCCAGACTCGGGCACTGGCGAAAAACGTGCAGGAAAAGCTCCGGTCAACCGGCACTAGCGTGCGCGGTATTGAGGGTGAAAATTCGGGCGAATGGGTACTTGTCGACCTCGGCGAGGTCATCGTTCACGTCATGCAACCGACCGTCCGAGCCTATTACGATCTTGAACAGCTATGGGGCGGAGCGCGTCAGACGGATCCCCGTCTGACCGCGTAAACGTAAACGGCACCGCCCGGAACATGCGCTACGCATCACTGCGCGCATGAAGCTGCGCATTATTTCGGTCGGGCACAAGCCGCCGGGCTGGATCACGAGCGGTTTTCAGGAATACGCGCGGCGCATGCCACGAGAATTTCCGTTGTCATTGGTCGAGGTCCGCCCGGCCCACCGTGAAGGGACTGGAGGCGCTCAAATTGCCCGTGCAGTATCAGCCGAGAGTGATCGAATCCTTGCCGCAGTCCCTGCGAACAGTGTAAAAGTAGCCTTGGATGAACGAGGCAAGGCGATGTCAACAACGCGACTTGCCGAAAAACTCGAATCCTGGATGCAGTACGGCAAGGATATTTGCTTTCTGATCGGTGGCGCAGACGGACTGAATAAGGAATTAAAAAACGAAGCCGATATCGTTATGTCGCTGTCCATGATGACCTTGCCACACACCCTGGTACGCGTCGTGCTGGCTGAACAAATTTACCGGGCGATATCGATCATTCGCAAGCATCCTTACCACAGGCACTAGGACAACGGCTAACAACAAGGCCAATATCAACTAGGGCGGTTATACAGATGGCTTTTCTCGAAAAACACATCTATCTGGCTTCGCGCAGCGCCAGACGCCGCGATATCCTCAAACAGATGGGTGTGAGCTTCGAAATGCTGTTGCTGCGCGAAGGCGCTGAGCGAGATGCGGATTTCGATGAAACACCAATGCCAAACGAAGAGCCCGGCAAGTACGCAAGCAGAATTGCGCGACTGAAAGCAGACGCCGGCTGGACGCGATTGGAGCAACGCAGGTTGCTGCGCTATCCGGTGCTCGCGGCAGATACCACTGTGGCGCTCGGGAACGACATTCTTGGCAAACCGGCAGACCGCGAAGCGGCAGTGGCCATGCTCAAGCAGCTATCGGGCAGCACCCATTTCGTTCATTCCGCGGTCGCCGTTAAATACAACGATCAATTCGAAGAAGCCTTGTCGACGACCGAAGTTCGCATTCGCACGATTGAGGACGACGAGATTCGCCGCTATGTTGCAACCGGTGAGCCATTTGACAAGGCCGGCGCCTATGGCATTCAAGGCAAAGGCAGCGTCTTCATCGAACACATTTCCGGGAGTTACAGTGGCGTAGTCGGGCTGCCGATATTCGACACTGCACGATTACTGGCTACGTTTGGCTTGCGCACAGTGTGAACGGCGAAATTCTGATCAACGTCACACCGCAGGAAACACGGGTTGCTGTTCTGCAACAAGGTGTTGTGCAAGAGTTACACGTCGAACGCGAGTCGAATCGCGGACTAGTGGGCAATGTTTACCTCGGCGTGGTCAGCCGGGTGCTGCCAGGCATGCAGTCCGCGTTTGTGCAGATCGGCCTGGACCGCGCGGCATTCCTTCACGTCGCTGATTTGTGGGGCCATCGGCAAAGCGCCGATGACGCCACACCGATCGAAAAAACGCTGCACGAAGGTCAAAAACTGTTGGTCCAGGTAATCAAGGACCCGATCGGCACAAAGGGCGCACGCCTTTCCACACAGATCAGCATTGCCGGAAGACTGCTGGTTTACCTGCCGCAAGAATCACACATCGGAATTTCGCAACGCATCGAAGACGAAGCGGAACGCACCATGTTGCGCGAGAAACTGATTCACCTGCTACAGGACAACGAGGACGGCGGATTCATTATCCGCACGATGGCCGAAACAGCCAGTGACGATGAACTGGCGGCGGACATCGACTATCTGCGCAAGCTGTGGACAAGCATCCAGGATGAAGCGTCGCGCGCGACTGCTCAAGCGTTGCTTTACCGGGATCTGGATTTAAGTCAGCGCGTTCTGCGCGATTTCGTCAACGATACCTGCGACCGGATTCTGGTCGATTCACGCGAAAACTATGCGAAGTTGCAAGCGTTTGCAGAAAACTACATTCAGCGCTTTGCAGACCGTGTGCAACATTACGCCAGCGAACGGCCATTGTTCGAACTCTACGGCGTCGAAGAAGAGATCGAACGCGCCCTCGCTCGCCGCGTTGCTCTCAAATCCGGCGGTTATCTGATCATGGATCAGACTGAAGCCTTAACCACGGTAGATGTGAACACCGGCGGATTCGTTGGAGGGCGCAGTTTTGACGACACCATATTCAAGACCAACCTCGAAGCGGCACAGGTCATCACCTGCCAACTTCGGCTGCGCAACCTGGGCGGGATAATTATCATCGATTTTATCGACATGGACAACGACGTCCACAAGGAGGCCGTTCTCGGCGAATTCAAGAAAGCGCTGACGCTTGATCGAACCCGCGTTAGCGTCAACGGTTTCAGCCAGCTTGGTCTGGTGGAGATGACCCGTAAACGTACGCGCGAGTCGCTGGCGCACATTCTGTGTGAGCCATGTCCAGTCTGCCAGGGCCGCGGCGAGATAAAAACCGCCCAGACCGTCTGCTACAAAATTCTCCGCGAACTGCTGCGCGAATCGCGGCAATTTTCGGCGCGCGAATTCCGCATCCTTGGCTCGCAAATGGTCATCGACATGTTCCTCGACGAAGAGTCGCAGAGTCTGGCCATGCTCGAAGAGTTCATCGCCAAGCCAATTTCACTGCAGGTAGAAACAATGTACACGCAGGAACAGTACGACATCATACTTATGTAAGGCATTTCTCCCGGGCCTTGCTGAAACCATCACCGGGAAGGAAGCGGCCCAGCCACGGCCCCCTGCTTCGTTCAGGCTGCAGCGGCGGCGCTCGCTGCTTCGTCCTCTTCCTTGTCTTGCGGCGCCTCTGAACCGAGCGTGTCGCGAATCTTGCTGAGATCTCCGAACTGTTTGCCAAGTAGTGTTCGTTGCTTTTCGAGGTAGCGAACCCGCTCGTGCAATGAATTCACGTCACCGTCAATTTTCTTGAGACTTTCGACGCGGTGAGCGAGCAAACGCTGGTGCTCCTGCAAGAGCACCGCCAACGGCGTAAGCGCGCCCTTGAGCCAGCTGTCAAGATCGTTGCGTACGTCTCGAAAGAGCTGGGTCGCCTGCTCTACCAGTTCCCGGTGAAAACGACGAATCACGAATCGCTTTTCACGGCCAACGACATTCACCGGATTCTTGCAAAATCGCTCTGTTCGTTGTTGAAGCGAGTGCATGCGCAATATGTGTCGCTCCAGATTCAAATCGGGCGGCGAAATCTTCTTGAATCCGTACTGCTTGTGAAACTGGGTGTAGACGTTTTCCACGAAACCGCGTGTTTCCGCCGAGAACGCGAGAACTTTTTCGGCCTGCCTCGAGAATGTCTCGAACAGCCCTTGCATCGACCGCATCAGTCCAGCCGTCGTCCAGCTATTCTCCAGTATTTTCCAGTTTTTGTCGACAATGTCTTCGAGGCGATCGTCACCCACTGTCGTGAGCAGAACCTGGCCCTGGTTTGATGACCGTGTTGTATTAGGTATTGAAGCTTTCCATATGGCGGCCATAGCGGGCTTTGTCCTCTTCAAACTTGGCGAGTAGCTTCTTCGCCAGATCCCGGTTCTTGTCGCCAAGCGTTGACATGCTCTTGAGTTCGTTGGTCGTTGCTTCAAATTGCGATCTGACCGACGCCATTGATGACTCCAGCATACCGCCAATTTCGCGCGCGACTGCGGCGCGCAAAATCTGTTGCTTGGCCGGAATAATCTCGTCGGCAATCATGCGCTCGAATGTTTCGATGCCGCTTTTCGCGAGCAACGCAGTGTCACCGCGTATTCGGGCAACGAGTGCTTTCTGGGCGGACAGCGCAATGACATGCTCTCGCGAAAGCTCGAGTGTCGTGGCAGTCTCGTCGAGCTGACGCTCGACACTCGCATTGATTTCAGCGTCGTCTTTCAGTTCATCCCATGCCAGGTCGACCTTGTTCAGCACAGCGATGCGACGGCTCACGGAATCGCGAATGTATTGCTGCCAGATCTCGAGGTCGGATTTGGTCACGCCGGAATCCAGCCCCAGAAGAAACATCACGGCGTGTGCGCTCGGAATCATCGACAGGGTAAGTTCCGGCTCAGTACCAAGCGCGTTCAAACCAGGCGTGTCCAGTATTACGATGCCGTTCTTGAGCAAGGGATGCGGAAAGTTGATCAACGCGTGTCGCCAGCAGGGAATCTCGACTTTTCCGGAACTTTGTTTGATTACCGTCGTCGTCACAAATTCAGAGTCATTGAGCAAGTTCAGTTTGTCAGCCTCGTCGACATCGACGACTTTGACTTCAGCGAGACTGGCCATGGCCTTGGCCATCTCTTCCTGGGAATCAACCTCCAGTTTGATTGTTACCCACTCAACCGGCTTGTCTTTCAGGGAGCCGATACTCTCTTCGCTCTTGCGAGTTTCTATGGGTAACAGACGAACATAGGGTTCGTCGGATGGATCATGAAAGATCTCTGTCGGACACATGGTGGTACGTCCGATATCCGACGGTAACAAACGTTGTTTGTAACCAGAGAAGAAAATCGCATTGATCAGTTCGGTTTTGCCGCGTGAGAATTCTCCAAGGAAGGCCAGGATGACACGGTCACTCTTGAGACTCTCGACCAGGTCATAAATCCTCAAGCTTCGCTGTATATCCGCATGACCGTGACCTTCCAGCCATGCCTGGTACGCCTCAAGCGTGACGCGCAGATTCTCGCGCCACTTTTGGTACTTGGCGATCTGGGTTTCAAGCTCTGTTGTCATGGATTCGGTTGTGCGCGATTGTTGCGCACCGCGCCACGGGCTTCACTCATGTCTCTACCGCTTTTTCGGCAACTGCATACATTCGATGACCTTTTTAGCCCCGGCAAGTAGTACCCCTCACGACGGCAAAGAAGAAGAATTTCCCCAACCAAATCAATGGGAATTGCGCACGCTTATCTTGCATTTTGGCGGCGCAACTAACGCTCTTTCTGTCTGGCCTGATAGAGCCAGCAAATTCCGTGCGACTTGCCGCCGGCAAGGGAATGCCCTTTGGCTCAGTCGCTTGTGCCATCGTTTGGGATTGTCGTCGCGCTGGTTGTTCGATCTCGCAACGGATGCAGCAAGACGCCCGGCTCACTGAATGACTCGACCGGGATCGTCCGAGGCGTGTCCCGCCCGATGGCGGTAAATGCTCGTGCGCCGTGCCTCTTAATGAACCGCTATAAAGATTCGTTCGCGACCGAAATTGCGTTTGCCGAGCCGCGCAACCTGCGCAGTACGTGACGAGCTACAGCATGCGCCCGAACAGTGCGCTTAAATAGACGACCGGCCACATGAGCAGAACCTGACATACGACCAGGACGAACAGCGGAGACAAATCGACACCGCCTATGGGCGGCAAGCGGCGCTGGAACACGCGCAAGAACGGCCGCGTCATCGCATACAGAATCGGGGCCGCGGGACTGTACGGGTTGATCCATGAAAGAATGGCCTGAATGATTGTCGCGATGAGTACGATATATATCGTCAGTTTCAACAGGTTCACGGCGGACAGACCAACAACGCCCACCAGGGTCTGCCCCAATGGCCCGGCAAACTCATGCTGATCGACGGCCAACACTGACCCGACCAGTGCAACTTGCACCGCCCAGGCTAGCGCCAGACTCGACAAATCATATCCCCACAAACCGGGAATAAATCTTCGCGCCGGCCGAACCACAAAATCCGTTAGTGCCGCTACAAAGGTTGAAATCGGATTGCGTGCTGGCGCACGTACGGCCTGCAGAAAAAACCGCAACAAAAGGGCAAGCGCAAACAGGCCCAGAAAAGTCTCAAGCAAGAATGCGATTGCCTGGTTCATATAGACGTACTGTTCCTCAGTCGTTACCGAATTCTTCACCAAGTTCGCGTGCGCGGCTTGCGGCGAGTTTCACCCCGGCGATCACACGTGCCTTGACGTCCGTGGATTCCATGTACTCGAGCGCGCTTTGCGTTGTACCGCCCTTGGAAGTCACTTTTGTGCGCAGTGCGGCAGGCGAGTCGCTACTCTGTTCCGCCAGACGCGACGCGCCCACAAAGGTTTCGATCGCGAGTGTACGTGCGATCGTCTCATCCAGATTGAGCGCCTTTGCCGCTTCTTCAAGCGCTTCGATAAAATAAAACACGTAGGCCGGACCACTACCGGATACTGCAGTAACCGCGTCGAGATCGCGCTCCTTTTCAAACCAGATGTACTTTCCAGCTGCTCCGACAATGCTCTCGGCAACCGTTCGATCGGATTCGCCAACGCCACCGGTTGCGAACAAGCCTGAAACCCCCGCGCCGATCAGTGCCGGGGTATTCGGCATCACACGTACGATGCGCGTATGGTCATCGAGCCAGCGCGCAATGTCAGAGGTTCGCACCCCGGCCGCGATGCTGATGATCAGGGAAGGCGCAGCGTGCGGTTTTAACGCCAACACAGTGTTCTTCATTTGCTGAGGCTTCACCGCGAACACAATCGCGTCAGCGCTCTGTTGCCCGTCCCACTGCTCGTGCGACGCTATGCCCATATCGGCAAAACGAGCGCGCGCCTGCGGCGATACGTCAACTACATGGACATCGGTCCTGGCGATGCCTTGCTGCAACATGCCCCCGATCAGCGCCGTGGCCATGTTGCCACCACCTATGAAAACTATACTCACGAATTTCCGGCTTGCGGCAGACTCCCACCAGGCAGTTGCCGCAGGACATCTTGAATGATTGAATTTCGGACACCGTTTAATTTGCAGATACGGTCCGGAGATCGATGCGGCCTATTGCCACTATAGAAACAAATTAATTTCATTCGGTTCAGATGTACGGGTAATTGATCGACATCGTGAGTGTAGCGTCCGGCATGCTTTCGCGTCGAGCACGCTGCCAGAAGTAAAACAAACTTGCCTAGCAGTCTGTCGGACTCAGGATGATTCGGCTGCAAAGGTGGGACAGCGGCCCATATTTCACCGATTTCTCCTTACGTATTCCCGATATGCGCAGCTTCATCGAAAAACGTGAAATCGCTAAAATCTGTGCTCGCTCTTCCACCGTTTCGCTTTCGAACCCCCAAGTCCGACAGACTGCTAGCCTACTTTACTTGTCGCGGGCCGAAGATTGCCCTTCCCACGCGGACCATGGTGGAGCCTTCTGAAATTGCCGCCTCGAGATCGGCGCTCATACCCATTGACAGCGTATCAAGCTCAAGCCCTTTATTGACCAGTTCCTCCTTCATGTGCCGCAAGCGCGCAAACGAACGCCGCTGCGCGTCGACGTCGTCGCTGGGTGCAGGGATTGCCATCAGGCCGCGCAGGCGCAAACCTCTATGGCTATAAACGGCAGTAGCCAGGTCGCCAAGCTGATCGGGATCACAGCCACTTTTTGTCACTTCTGCGCTGACGTTGACCTGTATGCAGATCTGTAAGGGCGGTAGCTCTCTTGGCCGTGCGTCGGAAAGGCGCGTAGCATGTTTCAGATTGTCAACCGAATGAACCCATGAGAAGCACTCTCCGATGAGGCGGGTCTTGTTGCTCTGAATCGGCCCCAGGAAATGCCATTCCAGCCCCAGGTCCCGCAGGGCCTCAATCTTGCTTCGGGCATCCTGAAGATAATTTTCTCCAAAGGCGTCCTGGCCCACCAGATGCGCCTCGCGGATTACCTGAGCAGGAAATGTTTTGCTGACTGCGATCAGCCGCACCTCTTCGGGACGGCGACGGGCCGCTTGCGCAGCGGTCCGGATTCGACCCTGAACAGCTTGCAAACGGGATGCAATATTTATCATAACTCACTTGCACTATCTGCTATAAGTATATAATATTAAACGATTTTTCTAATTTTTATCATCGCTCCCACGTTCCTTGTTTGGGTCTTCTCTACCGCAAACTGGACTGAACACAGATGGACATTGCCGAACTGCTAGCATTTTCAGTGAAGAATAGCGCATCGGACCTGCACCTCTCCGCAGGGCTGCCACCAATGATTCGCGTACATGGTGACGTAAGACGCATCAACCTTCCACCAATGGAACACAAAGATGTTCATGCGATGGTGTACGACATCATGAATGACGGCCAGCGCAAGTTCTACGAGGAGAAGCTTGAATGCGACTTCTCGTTCGCGATCCCGAATCTGGCGCGGTTCCGTGTCAATGCCTTCGTGCAGCATCGTGGCGCGGGCGCGGTTATGCGGACCATTCCGTCCAAGGTTCTGACCATGGAAGATTTGAAATGTCCGCCAATATTCAAGGAAATCTGTGAGTATCCTCGTGGCATTGTTTTGGTGACAGGCCCGACCGGTTCCGGCAAATCAACGACGCTTGCCGGAATGATCGATCACATCAATGAAAACGATTTCGGTCACATTCTCACGGTCGAGGACCCGATCGAATTCGTCCACGAAAGCAAGAAATCGCTGATCAACCAGCGCGAAGTCGGTCCGCACACCTTGTCGTTCAATAACGCACTTCGCTCCGCACTCAGAGAGGATCCGGACATCATTCTCGTTGGCGAGATGCGTGACCTGGAAACAATTCGCCTGGCCATGACCGCTGCAGAAACCGGTCACCTCGTATTCGGAACGCTTCATACCAGTTCTGCGGCAAAGACCGTTGACAGGGTCATCGATGTGTTCCCGGCTGCGGAAAAAGAAATGATCCGGGCCATGCTCTCGGAAAGCTTGCGCGCTGTCATTTCGCAGACCTTGTGCAAAACCAAGGATGGACACGGACGGGTTGCCGCACACGAAATCATGGTCGGGACTCCGGTAATTCGGAACCTGATTCGTGAAGCCAAGGTGGCGCAGATGTACTCGGCTATCCAGACCGGTTCAAGCCTCGGCATGCAGACGCTCGACCAGAACCTCGCTGATCTGCTCAAACGCAACGTAATCAGCAAGGAAGAAGCGAGAATGAAAGCGGCCAACAAGGACAATTTCCACTAGCCACCCGCCAAACTCAGGTAGACAAAGGAATACCCGGAAACATATATGGAAAGAGACCAGGCGGTTAAGTTTATCCATGACCTGCTTCGCGCAATGATCGCGAAAAAGGCTTCGGACTTGTTTATCACTGCCGGATTTCCGCCAGCATTCAAGCTCGACGGCAAGATGACGCCGGTGTCAAATCAAAGTTTGACACCGCAACACACGCAGGAACTCGCCCGCGCGCTGATGAATGACAAACAGGCGCAGGAGTTCGAGGCGTCAAACGAGTGCAACTTCGCGATCAATCCACCGGGAATTGGCCGCTTCCGTGTCAATGCATTTGTGCAACAAACACGAGTCGGCCTGGTTCTGCGTACCATCACCACGACGATTCCGAACATGGAGGATCTGACTCTGCCTTCAGTCCTCAAGGACGTCGTGATGGCCAAGCGCGGACTGGTCATCGTTGTCGGTGCAACCGGCTCGGGAAAGTCAACGTCGCTGGCAGCCATGCTCGGCTATCGCAATGAAAACAGTTATGGGCACATTGTCACGATCGAAGATCCGATCGAGTACGTGCACGATCACAAGAATTGTCTGATCACACAGCGCGAAGTCGGCGTTGATACAGAGTCCTGGGAGGCGGCGCTCAAGAACACCCTGCGCCAGGCGCCAGATGTCATTCTGATCGGCGAGATTCGCGATCGCGAGACGATGGACACATGCAATTGCGTTCGCCGAAACCGGCCACCTGTGCATGGGGACACTGCATGCAAACAGTTCGAACCAGGCGCTGGACCGCATCATCAACTTTTCCCCGGAAGAACGCCGTTCACAGTTGCTGATGGACCTGTCATTGAACCTGAAGGGTCTGATTTCCCAGCGTCTCATTCCTACCGCGGACGGGGCCGGGCGAGCCGCCGCGATCGAAATCCTGCTCAACACACCATTGATTTCCGATCTCATTTTCAAAGGCGAAATCCATGAAACCAAGGACATCATGTCCAAGTCACGCGAGCTCGGCATGCAGACCTTCGACCAGGCGCTGTTTGATCTATATGAATCAGGCCAGATCAGCTACGAGGGGGCGATCCGCAACGCCGACTCGATGAACGAACTTCGCCTGCAGATCAAGCTCAACGGCAAGGAAGCGCAAGACAGGGACATGACTGCCGGTCTCGATCACCTCAATATCGTCTGACGGTTCGTCGCGAACGGAGTCGCCGGAAGCCCCGGCAGTTGGGGGTCCAGACTCAGGGGTTCAAAAGCGGTACGTAGATTTCGAACTCGACGCGCCTGTTCGGATCGCGATGCCTGCTCAAGCGCGTAATGCGCCCCTGAAGACGATTACCGAAATCAAACTGGCGTGCGAGCGCCTCATTCTCGTTGCTCGACACATAGCCAATCATGTTGCCTTGCCATTCGATGCGAATCGCTTTTTCATCATAGGCGTTGCCCGGTTCGCGAACCAATCTCAGTGAATCGCCGACTTGCATTCCGGGAAAAAGTCGCTTGCCGGCATAATGCTGAAAGCCGGTAACAAAAGACGTCTGTACCAGTATTCGCAGGCCACCGGCCTCGCCGGCATACGCGAATGAGAGCCATGTCGCCAGACACGTAAAGACGATGCTGCGCATTAAAACGGACGAAACTAAAACGGCTTCATCACAACAAGAAATACGACCGCGGCAAGTATCAAGACCGGAAATTCATTGAACCAGCGATACCAGATGTGACTGTGGCGGTTCTGTTCCTTGCGAAAATCCACTAGCAATTTGCCGCACCACAGGTGATAGGCAATCAACACCGCAACAAACAACAATTTGACGTGCAACCAACCACCGCTGAACCCCCAACCCAGCCACAGCCAGAATCCCGAAACGATGGTCAGTATCGCGCCCGGCGTCATGATCCCGTAGAACAATTTTCGCTCCATTACCTTGAAGCGATCGATACCTTCCTGATCGTGCGTCATGGCGTGATAGACGAACAACCTTGGCAAGTAAAACAGCCCAGCGAACCAGGTCACCATGAAAATGATGTGAAGCGATTTGAGAGTCAGCATTAACAGGCGGTTATTGAAGCATGCGACGGCGCGATAGCACCAAAGCGACATAGAATGCTACGGCGGCATACGCAAGAAGTACCAATATATGCGTAAGCAGGTCGCCGGGCACCATGCCATTGACAAGTGGTCTTGCGATCTGAACCGCGTGCGTCAGTGGTAGCACTGAGGAAACCGCCTGCAGGGCATCAGGTAGTTGCGCAACGGGAAAGAATACACCGCACAGCAATACCATCGGCGTGATGACGAGCGTGAAATAGTAAAGAAAGAAATCGTAATTGGGAGATAAGGCATTCATCACCAGGCCAAGCGATGCGAAGGTAAGTCCTACAAGAAACGCCAGCGGCACTATCCACAGAACAAGAAATGTGTCGGCGAGACCAATCACGCTGATTACAGCAAGTATCGCTATTCCGGAAAGAAGACTCTTGCTCGCCGCCCAGACAGTTTCTGCGATGATGACATCATCGAGCGTGGTTGGCGTATTCAGAATTGCATCCCAGGTACGCTGCACGTGCATGCGCGAGAAAGCCGAGTACAGCGATTCAAACGTCGCCGAGTTCATCGTTCCATAGCAAACCGTACCGGCCGCGATAAAGCTGATATAAGGCATTCCGTTGACTTCGCCGACCAGACGGCCCAACCCGTAGCCCAAGCCAAGCATATACAGCGCCGGATCGGCGAGATTACCCAGCATCGACGGAACTGCAAACTTGCGCCAGACGAGAAAGTTGCGTCGCCAGATGCTCACAAAGCGAAAGCTGAATCTGGGCGGCCCGAAAATCTTGATTCGCACTCAATCCTCTCTACAGTTGCTGCTTGAGCCGGGCGTTACACTGTTGCCGCCGGTCGAAACACATGGCTCAGTCGCGCAGGTCCCGCCCGGTAAGCTTGAGAAAGACATCCTCCAGATTCGCACGGCGGTGCAAATAACGCAGTGAGGGCCGGTTCTCCAGCGTCGCGATTAGCGGCTCGGCATGTCGCAAATAACAGAAAACCGTATCGCCCGCGCTTTCCACGCGATCGGCAAGCGACGCATGTGTATTGACCCACTGCTGCGTTCCTTCGCCATAGACTTCCAATACCTCCGGCTCAATATGCCGGGCGATCAGTTCCTGCGGCGATCCGGTTGAAATAATGCGGCCGTCGTCCATGATCGACAACCTGCTACAAAGACGTTCGGCCTCATCCATGAAATGCGTCGTCAGCAAGATGGTTTTTCCTCTGGCAAGCAATTGCTTCATGCGATCCCAGATGACATGTCGTGCCTGCGGATCGAGTCCGGTGGTTGGTTCGTCGAGAAACACAAGATCAGGATCGTTGATCAGCGCGCGCGCCAGGGTCAACCGGCGCTTCATTCCTCCCGACAGTTCCAGCATCTTGGAATCGGCGCGCGCAGCAAGCTCGGAGAATTCCAGCAACCGGGGAATACGCTCTTGCAACGTTTGCTCCGGTATTCCGAAGTAGCGACCGTAGACCAGAAGGTTTTCGACAACCGTAAAATCCGGGTCGAGATTGTCAGTCTGCGAAACAACACCCAGCCGCAGTCGTGCCTCCCTGGCAAACGTCGGCACTGACAAACCGAGCAGCGAGATACTTCCCGCGTCGGGCTCTACCAGACCGAGACATGCGCGCAGCGTGGTTGTCTTGCCTGCTCCGTTGGGCCCCAACAGCCCGTAACATTCGCCACGGGCGAGCGACAGGCTGACGCCACGCAGAACCTCGACATCGCCGTAAGACTTGCGCAGGTCCGTGACCTCAAGCATGTGCATTGTTCAGCCGCTGCAGAATCTTGTAACCAAGTTTTGAAGCGGTATCAATACACCGTGAAAGAAGTGTCCCGTACCCGGTATCACCGTCACCGGAAGCTGCTGCGGCCGTGCCCAGTCAAGCACATCGCTGAGCAGGACAACGTCGTCCGTCTCGCCATGAATCACCAGTGTATTCGACGGCACGGCGCCCACCGGAAAACGACCAACCGGCGGCGCAATCAGAACCAGGTAGCGCGGTTCAACCTGCTCAGCGGCTATGGCAGCGACAAAACTGCCAAAGGAAAATCCCGCCAGCACTTTTTCAGTATTGCCGAACCTGCCAGCTGCATAACGTTCAACCGCGAGCAAATCCTCAAGTTCACCCTGACCGTCGTCGAACACGCCATCGCTTTGACCTAAGCCCCTGAAATTGAAGCGAACGGCAGCATAGCCGAGGCCATGAAACGCCTTGGCAAGCGTTTGCACGACCTTGTTATCAAGCGTTCCGCCATGAAGAGAATGCGGATGCGCAATCAGCGCGTAGCCCCTGCGATTTTCGCCGGGATCGGTAATGACACCTTCAATCCGGCCGGCCGTGCCGTCGATTTCGACGCGTTCGTTGACTCGTGCTTTCAAATGCGCAAGCGTTCCACAATGACGCCGTTGATGAGGTGCTTGTCGATAATTTCGTCAACGTCGTGCTTATCGACATAGGTATACCAGACGCCTTCCGGGTACACCACGATGGCCGGCCCTTCGTCACAACGGTCAAGGCAGCCAGCCTGATTGATCCGGACACTGCCTTTGCCGGAAAGCTTAAGCGCCTTGATGCGCGCCTTTGCGTAATCGCGGATTGCCTGCGAGCCATGATCGTTACAACTGGCACGGCCATCGTCGCGCTGGTTGCAACAGAAAAAAACATGATGTTTGTAATAACTCAACGGGCCGCGCCTAGAAAATAAGAGGCAACAATTATAGCGGAGCGCCGCGCATGGCGATGCTGGCGCTCGACTTCGCTCGCACATTCTGAACAGCTCGCGCGGCTGACAGTCCGGTCGGCCAGTAAATTCATCGAAGCCGATAACCGGCGTATGTCAGAAATGCAATCGCCGCAAATGGCCAGGTTCCCGAAAGGACGGCAGTCAGGTCATTCAAACTGGCGTAATGGCCATGCTGCCACACGCGCAAGGTCGCATCGAGATACGGATTCTCCGGCGCCGCATTGACCAGCGCCATGCCCAACGCGATGAAGGTGGTTGCGCTTGCAATTTGCACCGCCAGCGGCGCGCCAATGAGCATCACCCATAACAGACCGCCGATCGCAATTCCCAACAAGGCCGCCAGTGTAACCCACAGCGACGAGTCACCAGGGATGAACAGCACGTTTGAAGCCATGGTTTTCAATAACACGGCGCACAACACCAAGGCCGCTACGGCGACCGCTGCACCGCGCTTGGAACGGGATATCGTTGCGATCATCAGTGCAACGCCACAAAGATTCAGACCGGTTATGGCTGCTTCAATCAGCACGTAGGTGCGGGGGCTGTAGCCGACGCCGGGAACGCTCGGCAAGGAGGTGGCGGATGTCGCCGTTACCGAACAGCCTGATCTCGGCGTTAAATTGTGTCGCCAACCATAGTGCAAGTAGCAAAAAGCAGATGTCTACTGGTGTGCCTGCGTGAAACAGTCGTTCACGCAGACGATACAGCCTGGCGAAAGGCTGACTACGGCCCGCGATTACTACGGCCAGCATCGCGCCGGCCAGCGCGCCAAGCCCATTGCACAGCAAGTCAGCGTTGGCCGGAATGCGCCCCGGCAGAAATACCTGGGCAACTTCAATTGAAAGGCTCAGACCAATCGCCAGCAGCGCCGCACTGGTCGCGGCAACAGCGGCGCGCATGTAGGGGATCAAAACCAGCGTCACCAGTGCGCCAACGGGGACATAAGCGAGCACGTTTAGTGCGAGATCGCCCCAGGTGAAATACACCGGCCAGGGCGCGATCAGAAATTCCCGAACTTCCTGCGCGGGCGCTCGCCATTGCGAAAAGGGATGCAAGCTGGTGTAGACCACCAGGACGAGGTAAGTTACCGTCAAGTAGGCGACCAGTCTGGAACTTCGGACAAATGGTCCGCTATGCGTGTGTTGTAGCCCGCTCATATTTCAGTTGGCATCAGATCCACGCCCTGCCGGGCTGACCCGCCTTCCCACCGGATGATTCAAAGGAGTAGCCAATGGCAAAATATTACGACGTATTCAATGGCGATGCGGATGGCCTGTGCGCTTTGCTGCAATTACGCCTGAACAAACCCTGCGATTCGACCCTTGTTACCGGTGTCAAACGCGACATCAAACTGCTTGAGCGGGTCGACGCGCAGCCGGATGATGAAGTCATCGTACTCGACGTATCACTCGATGCAAATCGGCAGGCGCTGCTACGCGTGCTGGAAAACGGCGCGCGCGTGAGCTGGTTTGATCATCATCATCCTGGTGACATTCCCGTACATCCGGCGTTTACGCCTCATATCGATACCGATGCGCAAATGTGCAGCAGCCTTATCGTCGATCGGCACCTGAACGGAAAGTATCGTGGGTGGGCAATTGTTGCGGCATTTGGTGACAACCTGGACGAAACAGCGCGTGGCGCTGCTGCGGCTCTCGGCATGTCACCTGCCGACACCGCATTATTGCGTGAACTCGGTGTGTGCCTGAACTATAACGCCTATGGTGAATCAGTGGCCGACTTGTTGTATCAGCCGGCGGACCTGTTCACACTGCTCAAGCCTTTCTCCGATCCCTACAAGTTCATACGCGATTGCGACGTGTTCGAATCACTCCGCAAGCGCATGGGCAGTGACCTGCAAAATGCCCGCTCAACCACTGTAACTCCGGTAGGCGATGGCAGTGCCTACGCCGTACTGCCAAACGCAAGCTGGAGCAGGCGTGTCGTTGGCGCATACGCAAACAATCTTGCCCACCAATATCCGTTGCGCGCACACGCAGTGCTCGTCGCCCGCGCCGGCGGACACCTGGTCAGCATCCGGGCACCGCTGGAGCGCCCAAGAGGCGCCTCCGATCTTGCCCGAAAGTTCGAGTCGGGCGGGGGACGTGAAGGTGCGGCCGGAATAGATTTCCTCCCCGAAAGCGAGACAGACCGCTTTCTCGATGCAATGCGTTCAGCCTATCAGAAGACCGCATAGCGTATTTGGCGACGACAACACAAAAAAACCGCGATCGCCGCAGGGGTAGCGATCAATCG
Organism: uncultured Burkholderiales bacterium; assembly: GCA_951812315.1. GTDB lineage: Bacteria > Pseudomonadota > Gammaproteobacteria > Burkholderiales > Eutrophovitaceae > SG8-40. The sequence continues at coordinate 62,375 of CATOSA010000006.1, read as the reverse complement.
CGGTTTTTGAGAGCCTGCCAAATCAGGGGGGATAGCGCCCCCTGTCATACCCGGGAGATAACCTAGAAGTCGAGCTGCGCGCGGAAGTTAAACGCTTTCTCGCCATTGACCGGTGTACCGTCAGCAAGAATTGGCGTGCTGTAGCTCGTGTCAACGTAGTCGACCAGGATTCGCACCAACGGGTCCGGTATCCATTTCAGGCCAATTGTCAAACCATCAGCATTGTTGGTTGATGTCGCGGTGTTGGCATACTGTGGCGCATCAAAGTTACTGAAACGCACACCAAGCTCCCAGGCGCCCCAGCCGCCGCCCTGGACCGGCTGATTCGGCTTGATACGTCTCATGCCGCCGGATGTGTAGTTCTTGACATATCTTTCGCCAGTGATCATCCAGCTGGCTGACACATAGTAGATGTCAATGTCTCTGTCATAACCACCTTCACCCTGAAAATTGGCGTTCAGGACTTCGCCCTGCAGCTTGACCGGGCCGAACGCCAGCATGCCCTCAAACAACTGGCGTGTGCGATCCAGTTCGGCACCCATCGGCGCTGCAGTCGCCCTGAAGAATGTTGCGCCCCGGCCTTCTGTCGTTGCCCGGCCGGGGCTGGTGTTGTCACGAACACCAACGGTGTAACCAAGACCCGCATGGAAAACACCATCTTGCCAATTCAGCAGCGGCGCAAAGTTATAGGAAACGCGGCCGATGACGTCCTTGTCATCAATGCCGGCATTCTGTTCATCCCTGTTTTTGCCCTCACCGTTGGCAACCGAGATGCCATATGACCAGCCCTTCTTGGAACCGCCGTAAAGCAGCGCACCCTGGTCTTTGCCGGGCACCCACCTGTTAATCAACGATCTTTCGGTAAAGTCTATAAAACGCGAGCTGGTCAGTTCCTCGAAACTGAACGGGAACTTGAACGCGCCGCCGCGGGCCCGCGCAAGGTTGCTCCACTTGTAATCGAGGAATGCATATTCGAGGGTGTCGTTTGCAAAATCCCCGGTCAATTCATAGGTCCAGTTCTTGTAAAGCTGACCTTTTACGCCCAGATAGGCACGGCGAATATCGAACGTATTCGGCGTGCCATTGTTGTCAAAGGCGCGGTAGTCAAACTGTATGCGCCCGGCAACTGCGATTCTTGATCCGCCGTCACCACTACTCCAGGAGAAGCCGTCAGCATAACTGCCAAGAGCACTTACGCTCTCGTCAGCAGCAGCCTCTTCGGCTTCGCGGTCGACGCGTGCCTGCTCGCTCATTTCCTCAAATTCGTCGTCAGTCAATACGCCTCTGTCATGCAGCTTCTCGATCAAGTTCTCCATGTTTGATTCTGCGTGCACAGACATAGACACGCCGCCAAACATGGCAGCAATCGAGGCGGCAATGACACATTGCTTGAGTTTCTCGTTGATTGGGACTTGCATTTTCCTCTCCTGATGTGGATACGAATTCTGCGGCCATGCTGGCCCGGGTTCCGGCGCAAAGCCGCCGTGCTTCAACGGAGCGGATTGTGACAACGAAATATGACGCTTTGATTACAGCTTTCTGACAAGCGGCAGATGCCGGCAGGGAGTTGCTAGCGCAACAAAAGGAACAGCAGCAAGGCTGTGATGATTCCCAGGAAAACAGTGACGCCGGCCAGCCAGGCATTCATACGGCCGATCTTTCCACCTAGAAGTTCGACGTCGGCACGCATATCCTGTTGCGCACTTTCTCTGGACAAGTAGGAATGCAACAGTCGCGGGAACTGCGGCACTGTAGTGGACCAGAACGGCATTTCCTGGCGGATATTGTCGACCAGAGCGCGCACGCCAAGCTGCTCCGACATCCACTTCTCAAGATACGGCTTGGCCGTTTTCCAAAGATCGAGATCCGGGTCGAGTTCGCGCCCCAGCCCTTCGATGTTCAACAATGTTTTTTGCAGCAGCACCAGTTGCGGCTGTATTTCAACATTGAATCGACGCGACGTCTGGAACAGGCGTAGCAACAGTTTGCCGAACGATATTTCCCTGAGCGGTTTGTCAAATATCGGCTCGCAAACCGCGCGTATTGCAGACTCGAATTCATCAACTCGCGTGTCTGGCGGCACCCAACCTGCGTCGACATGCGCCTGCGCTACCCGCCGGTAGTCGCGCCGGAAAAACGCCACGAAATTTCTGACAAGGTAGTCCTTGTCGATATTAGTGAGCGTTCCCATGATGCCGAAATCAAGTGCCACATAGCTGCCATCGGGACTAACCAGGATGTTTCCGGGATGCATGTCGGCATGAAAAAAGCCGTCGCGAAATACCTGTGTGAAAAAGATGTCGACACCCGCTGTGGCAAGCCGCTTCAGGTCAATGCCTTGCTCCCGGAGCCGGTCGATCTGGTTGATCGGTGTGCCCGACATGCGTTGCATCACCATTACCTCGGTGGTGCAGTAATCCCAATACACTTCGGGAACGGACAATAGTCTCGCTTCAGGAAAATTTCTTCTCAACTGACTCGCGTTCGCCGCCTCGCGCATCAAGTCCAGTTCTTCGTCCAGATGCTTGCGAAATTCCTCAACCACTTCGCGCGGCCTGAGTCGTTTGCCGTCTGCCCACATTCTTTCGATCAGCCCGGCAGCGACTTGTAACAGCGCAACGTCACCTTCAATAACCTTTGCGATGCCGGGGCGCAGCACCTTGACGGCAACCTCTCGGCCGTCGTGCAGGGTTGCGAAGTGCACCTGGGCGACCGACGCGCTTGCGATGGCCACCGGTTCGAAATTCGCAAACACGCCGCCTTCCCGGTCAGCGTAAACACGGGTCACAATTTCCTGGACCTGGGGATAGGGAAACGCCGGCACCTGATCCTGCAGCAACACCAGTTCTTCAACCAGATCTGGCGGCAGCAAATCGGGCCGCGTTGACAAGACCTGGCCAAACTTTACAAAAATCGGTCCAAGCGCTTCCAGCGCCATGCGTAGTCGTTCCCCACGCGGGCGATCCAGTGAGCGCCAGAACAGCATTGAGCGCAATGGCATGCGCAGGAAGCGCAACCGAACGTGCTCGGTTGCAAAATCGTCAAGCCCGAATCGCAGCGAAACGAAGAAGATCTTCCAAAGACGAAACAGCTGCATGCGCCCGGCCGGTTAGCGTGGTCCGGCTATCGAGTCTGCAAGTCGGTCCATACGCTTTTGCAAACGTTCGACCGAGTCTCGAAGTTCATCAACGTCTTTCGTGAACGTCTCGACCTGCAGTGGAGTTGCAAGCATATAAATTTCCTCGGCGAGGAATTCGGCTACGCCCCGGGCAGCCGATTCTGCGGCATCCCGGGGCCATACCGATAATCGGCGCACACTTTGCCCGATGCGTTGCGCCGCGACATCACCAACCACACCGCTCAGGTCTTCCTCGAAATCCCAACGTAGGTTTGTCGCGACATCCGAGATCGCCGCCGCCAACTCTACGTCTCCTTCAACGCGAGCCTCGCGCCATGCGCTCTGGCGATCTGAAATCCACTGCACCGCTGCCAATGGCGGCAATGTGATCACCAAATCAGGCGTCTCATCCAGCGAAGCCTGCAACACCTGTCCGTCTTCGGCAATTTCAACCGACAGCACTCCCATTGGCAATTCGACTCGCACCCGTTTTCCGCAATGCTCCGCGAGGCGGGCACGCGCCCAATCGGCTTGCTCGAGCAAGTGCTGCGCGAGTGTGGAAGACAAACTGTTCAGCACAGTTGCACCGTCAGCTCTTGAAACCGCGGTGTACCGCAGCGACGCCGGCACTCAAATTGAAAAAGTCGACCCGTTCGAATCCGGTCCCGCGCATCAATTCGGCAAGTTCTTCTTGCGACGGATGTACACGTATTGACTCGGCGAGGTAACGATAGCTGTCCGCATCCTTGATGACGAGTTTCCCAAGCACCGGCAAGACATTGAATGCATATGCATCGAACAGGGGCGACAGAGGCTGCCACACACGCGAGAACTCGAGAATAACCAGACGCCCTCCCGGTCGCAGCACGCGCAGCATTTCTCCAAGCGCGACGTCCTTGTGGGTCATGTTGCGCAACCCGAAAGCGACGGTTACGCAGTCAAAATAGTTCGCAGCAAATGGCAGCTTTTCTGCGTCGCTGCGCATCACCGGAAGCGCACAACCCGCGTCAATCGCCCGATCCCGTCCGCGGACCAACATCTGGGCATTAATATCGGTAAGCCAGACCTGTCCGGACTCTCCTGCCCGCTTCGCGAGCAGCATGGACAGGTCCCCCGTGCCGCCTGCGACGTCGAGCACCTTCTCACCTGTGCGCACCCTGGCAAGTTCAACGGCAAATCGCTTCCACAATCGATGCAGGCCCGCCGACATCAGATCGTTCATCAAATCGTAGCGTGGTGCGACGGAGCTGAACACGCCGCCTACCTTGGCAGCCTTTTGGCGCTCGTCTACCGCTTCAAATCCGAAATGTGTGGTCTTGGTCACTGGCAGGCCGTTCGACTATCAGGCGTCCCGGCTCGCACCAGCCTGATCAAGACGTTCCAGGTAGACCTTCCAGTTTGCGTCGTTTTCGATACCGAGAGAGTACAAATAATCCCACGCATACAAACCGGTATCGTGACCATCACTGAAAACCAGTTTGACGGCATAATTTCCTACCGGCTCGACGGCTCGTATGGTGACATCTTTCTTTCCTGTCTGAAGGACCTCTTGCCCCGCGCCGTGACCGCGAACCTCTGCCGACGGTGAATGCACACGCAGGTACTCGCACGACAGTTTGAACCGCTTTCCGTCGTCGAATGCGACCTCCAGCATACGCGATTGCTGGTGAAGAATAATGTCAGTGGGGCGGGCAACCCCTTTTTGCGGATCTGGCACGCTCAGCCTTCTATAGGTTTGAAATCAGCCGTTCGATTGCGCGTATTCGGCAATCACGAGAGACGAGTATACGGAAACGTATCGTCACAAACTTGTAACAATTAATTCATACTATTACAAATCCCTCAAAAGTGACCCCAAAACATTTCGTATGGCCGCGACCGTACTCGTTGTTGAAGACGAACCCGCAATACTCGATCTGATTGCTTATAACCTGAAGCAAGCAGGCCATGAGCCGTTGTGTGCGGAAAGCGCAGAGCAAGCCTTGCAAATGATTGCAAATGTGCTGCCCGACCTGATTCTGCTCGACTGGATGCTGCCCGGCGCTAGTGGCATCGATGTCGCAAAACGGCTGCGTGGCCACGAAAGAACCAGGAACATACCGATCATAATGCTCAGCGCACGTTCAGAGGAAGGCGACAAGCTGCTGGGTCTGGAGACAGGGGCCGACGACTACATCACCAAGCCGTTCTCGCCGCGGGAGTTAAACGCCCGTATCAAAGCCGTACTGCGACGGCGCGCGCCGCAAATGACAAGTGACGAAGTTCGCGTTGGAGATTTGCATCTCGATCCGGCGAGTCATCGGGTTTCCGCCCATGGAAATGACGTCAAACTGGGTCCGACGGAGTTTCGCCTGCTTCACTTTCTGATCACGCATCCGGGAAGAGTGCATTCGCGCACCCAGTTACTCGACCAGGTGTGGGGAGATCACGTATTCGTCGAAGAGCGCACAGTCGACGTACATATCCAGCGCCTTCGTAAAGCACTGGAACCGGAACGATTCGACAGCCTGATTCAGACAGTGCGCGGCACCGGCTACCGATTATCTGCTTCGTAACGCGAATCATTCCGAACCGGGCTTGACGGAGCCATTCCGATACGCCCGGTAGAGGCACTTACTCGGGCACGCCTTATTTTGGGATAATCAAATCCCGTTCCCGTCCGAATTCCCAGGTTCGATGAAAATGTGGGGCAGTCCCCTGTCTACCCTGTTCCTGCTGCTCGCAGTGGCTTTGTTGAGTTGGCCGATATTCGGCCCGACAGTTGCGCTGATCGTTCTGGTAGTTGGATTACTTGTTCTGCTGTCGCACCACATCTATAACCTGTCGCTGCTGTTTCATTGGTTACGGGATCCACGCGCCAAAACTGTCCCGCAAGGCAACGGCTCGTGGGAGTACGTATTCTCGTACATGCAGCGACTGCTCAAATGGCAACGCAACTCCGAGCTCGGGCTTTCAAAAGCGCTGGAACGATTTCAACTCGCAATTACCGCTTTTCCGGACGCGGTGGTCATGCTGGACGACAACGACGAAATTGCCTGGTGCAACCCCAAGGCTGAGACATATTTCGGACTGCGGGCAACTCGCGATCAAGGGGCGCAAATTACCAACATCCTGCGCCAACCGAGATTCTCAGCCTATCTGAAGTCTGGCGACACATCGGAACCGCTCAACTTACGCATTGTCGCTGAACAGGGCAAACGCGTCGTTCTTATCCAGCTCGTCCCATATGGAGACTCGCAGAAGTTGCTGCTCGGCCGCGATATTACCCGTCTCGATCGACTGGAGACAACGCGCCGTGATTTCATCGCGAACGTCTCGCATGAGTTGCGCACTCCATTAACGGTGGTCCACGGTTACCTTGAAACGCTTCGCGAGTCGCAGATTACGGATCCGGATTTTCTGACCAATAGCGTCAAATTGATGTCCGAACAAACAGCACGTATGAACCGTCTGGTTGAAGACCTGCTGACACTTTCGCAGCTGGGAAATCCAATGAATGCGCCGGTAGACGAAGACATCAACGTCCCGGTGCTCACTCAATCGTTGCTAGAGCAAGCGAAAGCATTGTCTGGTTCCCGGCACAAGATTCGTGCGCAAGTACAGACCCAGGTGTGGCTCAAAGGAAGCGCCGAGGAACTGCGAAGCGCATTCGAAAACCTGGTAAGTAACGCGGTGCGCTATACGCCGGACGGAGGAACAATTGGGCTAATCTGGGAAGAGATAGACGGCAACCCGGCATTTGTAGTTACTGACACCGGCATTGGCGTCGATCCGGTTCACCTTGCACGATTGACGGAGCGTTTTTACCGGGTGGACAAAGGCCGCTCGCGCGAATCGGGTGGCACCGGCCTTGGGCTCGCGATCGTCAAGTACATTGCCAACCGCCACCAGGCTCGGCTCGACATCGACAGCCAGCCCGGTTCAGGTAGCAGATTCAGCCTCATTTTTCCCGCTTCGCGGGTCGTCGCGCCACCCGATCAAGACACCAGTTCAGTAGTCGGCCTGGAACAACGAGAAGGCGACTAATCGGCCGGGCCCAGAGACTGGATCAGTTCTTCGCGCAATCGGACCCAGTAGTCTTGGGGAAGTATCTGCGCCGCGCCACCCGTCTTGCCTACCCATACGGGATTCGGAAATTGCGGATCCGACGCAAATCGCGGAATCACATGCCAGTGCAGATGGGCGACCATATTGCCGAGACTTGCGAGGTTTATCTTCTCCGGCGATAGCAGTGTTCGTTGCGCAAGTTCAACTGCGAATACAACGCGCATGAACTCGACGCGCTCATGTTCAGGAAGATCGGTCATCTCGCGAACGTGCCGCTGAAGTATTACCCGGCAAAATCCCGGGTGATCCTTGTCGTTGACATTTACGACACGCGCCAAAGCGTTTGACCAGACGACTTCGCCGCCGGCTTCTTCGCACAGCTGGCATTGGCGGACGGTTTCCCCGGAGCAATTCGTTGCAATCGCGCTCAACGCCTACACCCCGGTATGATCGTGCAAGGTCACAGCAAGACCCGCTCAATTCCACCCTTGTTGGCCCGTGCCACGTATTCGGCCATCCAGTCCGGGCCGAGCAGATTTTTTGCCATTTCAACAACGATGTAATCCGCATCAACGCCAACATCGTCTCGGTAGCGCGCCAGACCCTGCAAACAGGACGGACATGATGTCAGAATACGGACGTCAGCATCACCTTCAAGCGAACGTATTGCATCCACGCCTTTCTTCATCTCTTCGTGCTTGCGAAAACGAACCTGTGTGGACACATCAGGCCGTGAAATCGCCAGCGTGCCGGACTCTCCACAACAGCGGTCATTCAGAGCGACCAGCGTGCCCATCAGATCGTTGACAACTTTCATTGGTTGGTACGTTTTCATCGGCGTATGACAGGGATCGTGGTACATGTACCGCACACCCTTGACGCCCTCGAGGCGGACGCCTTTCTCGAGGAGATATTCGTGAATGTCGAGCAAGCGACAGCCGGGGAATATTCTTTCGAACTCGTAGTGCTGCAGCTGATCCATGCAAGTTCCACAGGAGACAATCACCGTCTTGATATCGAGGTAATTGAGCGTGTTGGCAAGCCGATGGAACAACACGCAATTGTCAGTAATGATCTTCTGGCCGCGATCGTGTTGACCGGCGGCCGTTTGCGGATACCCACAACACAAGTATCCCGGAGGAAGAACGGTAGTCGTGCCGATGTCATAAAGCATTGCCTGGGTTGCAAGCCCGACCTGGCTGAACAGCCGCTCGCTTCCGCAACCCGGGAAGTAGAACACCGTTTCCGCATCGTCGCCCGACCTGTTCGGATTGCGAATAACGGGAACAATGTTCGGGTCCTCGACATCAAGCAAAGCGCGCGCAGTTTTCTTGGGCAAGCCGCCGGGCATCGGCTTGTTAATGGAATGGATGACTTGTGCCTTGATCGGCGCCTTTCCGACCGTCGCCAGCGGCCGCGCGGTCTGTTTCTTGAGTAAGCCAATTGATCTTGCACCGCGATACGCTGCGCGCTGCAACTTGTATCCGAGCTCAATCATGAACGTGCGCGCCAGCTTGATGGCAGCGGGGTCGGTGATATTCAGAAAAAGCATCGCCGAGAATGTTCCTGGATTGAACTTGGCCTTGCCATGCTTGCGCAAGAAATTGCGCATGGCGATCGAGACGTCACCAAAGTCAATATCAACCGGACACGGGTTCAGGCACTTGTGGCACATCGTGCAATGATCCGCGACGTCACCGAATTCGTCGAAGTGTTTCAGGGACACGCCGCGGCGCGTCTGTTCTTCATACAGAAACGCTTCCACAAGCAAAGACGTGGAAAGAATCTTGTTGCGCGGGCTGTAAAGCAGATTCGCACGCGGGACGTGCGTTGCGCACACCGGCTTGCACTTGCCGCAGCGCAGGCAGTCCTTGATCGAATCAGAAATTTTTCCGATCTCACTTTGTTCGAGTATCAGACTTTCCAGTTCAAGCAAGCTGAAGCTGGGCGTATACGCACGCTCGAGATTCGCGCCGGGCAGTAGTTTGCCCTTGTTGAAGCGCCCTTGCGGGTCCACGCGCTCTTTGTACTTTGCAAATTCCTCGAGCGCGCCATCATCGAGGTAATCAAACTTTGTAATGCCGATTCCATGCTCGCCGGATATAACGCCGTCGAGCGACCGTGCCAGCCGCATGACACGCGACACGACATGATTGGCCTGCTGCAACATCGCATAGTCGTCGGAGTTGACCGGGATGTTGGTATGCACATTACCGTCACCGGCGTGCATGTGCAGGGCTACAAACAAGCGGCTTTTCAGGACGCGCTTGTGCGCTGCATCGATTTGCGCGCGCATCCGGTCAAACGCCCGGCCATCAAACAAACCCATCAGCGGCTCACGCAACTCAGATTTCCAGGACACACGCAGTGCGTAATTCTGAAAACTTCGGAAAACCGAATCGCCGGAGTTGCCTTCGGCTATTTGCGGCACATTCGCCTGCAGGTCTGCCTCTTTCAGCCAGACGCCGTAGTCGGCCAAAGAAGCATCCAGATTGTCGGCCAGCCATTGCCAGCGCTGGCGGCAATGACCGACAATTTCCAGAGCTGTGTCGCGCCGGTCTGCAAACAGTTCCATGGCGGCGCCGTCATCGTCTTCGGAATTGTTCTCCCCTTCAATGGCCAGCACATCGCTGACAGCATCGAGAACAGCGAGCTTGTTCTTCAGGGACAGCTCAATGTTGATGCGCTCGATTCCATCGGAATAATCGCCGAGACGTTCCAACGGAATAACAACATCTTCGTTGATTTTGAACGCATTGGTATGTCGGGCGATTGCCGCCGTTCGTGCCCGATCCAGCCAGAATTTCCGGCGGGCGTCAGGGCTCACGGCGATGAAGCCCTCCCCGTCGCGCGCATTGGCAATGCGAACCACTTCCGAGGCCGCCGCTCCAACGGTATCGTCGTTGCTTCCGACAATGTCAGCGAGCAATACCATCTTCGGCTGGCCATCGCGCCTCGCTTTAGCAGCATATCCGACCGCGCGCAGGTAACGGTCGTCAAGATGCTCGAGTCCGGCGAGTATCGCGTCGCCGTTGCTGCGATCCAGAAATTCCCTGATCTCCACAATCGACGGCACCGCCTCGGCGACGGTTCCGTAGAACTCCAGGCAAACGGTGCGTGTGCAGGCAGGCATGCGATGCAATATGAATCGGGCTGACGTGATGATTCCGTCGCAGCCCTCTTTCTGTACGCCGGGCAATCCCCCGAGGAACTTGTCAGTTACGTCCTTGCCGAGCCCTTGCTTGCGAAACTGGCGGCCGGGAATTTCAAGCAACTCGGGCTCGGACAAAAGCCGCTTGCCATCCGTTGCATAACGACTCAGGCGAAAACGCGCCACGCCGGCATCGTGAATCTTTCCCAGATTGTGACCACAGCGCTCGACCAACAACCAGTTCCCATCCGGAGTCACCATCCTCCATGACGCCAGATTGTCCACCGCGGTGCCCCACAACACCGCCTTCTTTCCTCCGGCATTCATCGCAACGTTGCCACCGATACACGACGGCTGAAGTGGGGTCGACAGCAAATACGAGCCCGCTCGCGTCCGCCACTTCCATAACGCGCCGGGTAACTACGCCCGCGCCGCAATCAACAGTGGCAACTTCGCTATCGAGTTCAGGCAGCCGCAGGCGCTCAACCGGTCCAAGCGTGTCCAGTTTTTCGGTATTGATGACCGCCGACATTCGCGTTAGCGGAATGGCACCGCCGGTATAACCAGTACCTCCGCCTCGCGGAATGATCGTCAGGCCCAGGTCGATACATGCCCTGACCAGACCGGCGACTTCTTCCTCCGTGTCCGGATAAAGGACAACAAAGGGATACTCGACGCGCCAATCAGTCGCGTCGGTCACATGAGAAACACGCGCCAGGCCGTCAAACGCAATGTTGTCGCGCCGCGTCACCTTCGAGAATCGACGAACAGCACTGCGACGCAGCGTAGCAACCGTACCGAAACTTAGATTGAATTCGTCAATTGCTGCCGAAGCGGCCGTTACGAGTTTCAGGACCCGCTCGTCGCGGTTAAGACGGCGGCCTTCGATCTCCCGTATCCGGTGTCGCATCGCCTCGACCAGAAGCCTGCGGCGTCGCGGGTTTGCAATCAGATCATCCTGAAGATAGGGATTTCGTTCAACGACCCAGACGTCGCCAAGTACTTCATACAACATGCGCGCTGAGCGACCTGTAACACGCTCAGAGCGAAGCGCATCCAGCAATTCCCAGGCTGGTTGGCCAAGTAGCCGGATTACGATCTCACGATCAGAAAACGACGTGTAGTTATACGGGATTTCGCGTAGCCGCACGCCAGCGGATGCGAATTGCGGATATGGCTCCATTAAACTAATCCCTTTAATTTCATGTCGTTACAATCTTCTGGTTGCGGCCTGCCCGGATACCGACTCGGCAATTTTATCGCACTGCAACATAATCACATCAGAATTTCCGCCAGGACCCAGTAGCGGACCAGCTTTCCGGCCGTGATGAATATCGCAGCTTGCGCAGGCCCGACACGCATCCAGCCTGCGGCGACGCATAAAGCGTCTCCGACAAACGGCGCCCAGGACAGTAGTAGTGCCGGTGAACCCCATCGACGCAACCATTTAACTGATCTGGCATCGGTGGCTCGATCCGGCAGCAACCGTCCCAGTAGGTAAGACGACAGCCCGCCCAGACTATTACCGATTGTTGCAACCGCGATCGCTGATCCGGCTCCGACCGTTCCGGACAGGAGCAATGCACTGAACACGACTTCGGATCCACCCGGTAGCAATGTCGCGGCAAGAAAACTGCTGATGAAAAGCGCGCCAAGGCTGACGGGCTCGGTCAACTGGCAGAAGGGAACATCACAACCACACCTGCTGTTTGGCCCCCGTGAACGAAGGCCATCGCTGTTGGCGAGCTACTTTTTGCTCCGGAACAACCACGGACCTGCGCACATGTAAATGTTCGAATTCCCAACAATGTTCGCTTTCGCGCTGCGCGGATTAAACCGCGGGCGAATGTTCAACAAGAAGTGAAACCAGTAATCGCCACCAATTGCGCCTAAGTTCGTCGATTATTACCTTAACTTCTTTCAACGTGCTTGAGTATGTCGACAACTTGATCGGTCGTCTATGCCCGCGCCAGCGCCATCGCGTCGACTTCCTTCAGCGGATGGATAATGTCTTTTGCGTGTAACGTAATGTAAGGCTTCGACATTGCAGCACAGTAGCCAGCATCGAACGCCGCGTTCCACTGTTTGTACTTGTCTCCAAAGCGAACCACTACGACATCGCTATTTTGTATCAGCGTCTTGGTACGAATCGCGTTGACTTTTGAAGATTTGTGATCTCGCCAGAAGCCGTCCGACTCTGCGCCGAGATGATCGCCGGCTGCATCACTGGCAGCATGATCGGTTACCGGCGCCACGAACTCAATGTCGAGACCATTTCTGGCGGCGCCTTCCATGATCTGCTCTCTCCAATCGGTGTGAATCTCACCCGACAGATAAACCGTTAATGCCATTTGTTTTAGTCCTTCGTTAACTGACTTATCGGCAATGAAGCACTGCCGGCATTCGAATACCGCGTGATGCCGGCACTAGATACACGGCGGGCTCGCGACACGACCGAATTGCGGCAAAGAAACAACAAGGGCTCGCCGTTTCGCAAGCCCTTGACCTTGAAGCGTGGCGCGCCCGGCGGGAGTCGAACCCACGACCTTCGGCTTCGGAGACCGACACTCTATCCATCTGAGCTACAGGCGCGAGGGAGCATAGGATAGCTGTAAACACTTGTTTGGTCTACGTTTAGCTTTTTCGCGACGCGGATTTCACCTATAATTCCGCCCCTTCGCAAATTTCTGTTTATTTCCAGGGATCGATTCATGGTGGATTTGCATATCGAGGAGTATTTCTCTTGATAAAGACCCAGAAAGGGCTGGTAAGGACGGTGTTGCTATTTATCATCGTTTCGCTTGCGGCAATTTTTCTGATTGTGAAACTCATAGGCGGCGGCTTGAATGTAGATCCTGACAGCCCGGCGATGAGTGAAGATGCGATCGCCGAAAGACTGAAGCCGGTGGGGCAAGTCAGCGTTCTCTCCGCTGCCGGCGAAGACAGTACGCCCGAAGCTCCCGGCAGCGACCAGAGCGCTGGCGCCGCTGAATCAACGCCTCAAGCAACGATAGCAGGCAAAGGGGAACCGTCCGGTGAGACCGCGGCGGCCAACGTCGGCGACCAGGTCTACAACACCTCGTGCGCGGTGTGCCATGGCCCGGGGATAGCCGACGCGCCGAAAGTCGGAGACAAAGCGGTCTGGGAAGCGCGCATCGCCCAGGGAATCGACGCGCTTTATGCAAACGCGATCAATGGCAAGGGCACCATGCCGCCAAAAGGCGGCGCAATGAGTACGTCGGATGACGATATCAGGGCCGCGGTTGACATTATGGTCAGCAAGTCGAGATAGACGTACCGGCAGTAAGTCGGGCTTTGCATGCCGACGCCTTCACTTGCGCCGGCTTCTGCGCATTGTGTTTATTGAGCGCAGTGCACGCCGGCTTCGTGAAAATCACACGAATCCAAATCTCGATCGTTTGCTGGCGAAACATGCAAGTCAGGTTGATGTCATGAGGGTCAGACTCGGATTGTCTGTTAGAATCTCGCCGATTCTGAATTCGCCACCCCTTTGACATCACCTTATGGCCCGATTACCCCGTTACTCCGCCAAGGGCGTCCCGCTACACATTATCCAGCGTAGCAGCGATCGCGCCACGGTGTTCCGCAGCGAACCCGACTATTTGTTCTTTCTGGATTGCCTCGAGCGCACCAGCGCCGAAAACGGCCTGGCGATTCACGCTTATGTGGTCATGCCAACACATGTTCATTTGCTGGCAACTCCGGCGAATGAAGCAAGCGCGCCCAGGACGATGCAGTCGCTGGGAAGGCGTTATGCGCAGTATTTCAGAGACAACTATCAGCGCGGCGGCGCATTGTGGGGCGGGCGTTATCGTTCAACGGTTGTCGACGCGAAGACGTACCTGTTGACCTGTATGCAATACATCGAATTAAACCCGGTGCGCGCATTGAACAAGGTAAAACGTCCAGCCGATTACCCATGGTCGAGCTACGTGGGCAACGCGCAAAGTGGCCGCGACACGCTGCTTACACCGCACCGCATCTATCGCCGTCTGGGAGAATCGGACCGGGAACGGCAAAAGGTTTATCGCCAGTTGTTCCGGTCAAGAATTGCGGAGGCCGATATTGCCGCCATTCGAGAAGCAACGAACAAGGCCTGGGCGCTGGGCGATGATCGATTCAAAGCAAAAATAGAAGCCCTGGCGAGAAGGCGGGCAGCGCCGCTGCCCAGAGGGCGGCCCGCCAGCATCTGAAGATTTCGAACTTGAAGGATTCGTGCGCGATCGTTTCGACTCTGGCCATTTCAAGATGGACCGCGTGAAGCCTGACCCCAACGAAACCGGGAACCCGGAATAGAAGATGGCAACATACGCTGTCGGCGATGTTCAAGGTTGCCTGCAATCATTGCACGAGATTCTGGATCTCGTTGGTTTCAATTCTCAGCGCGATCGTTTGTGGCTCGTCGGTGATTTGGTAAATCGCGGCCCCGAGTCTCTCAATACGCTGCGCTTTGTCCGTGATCTCGGTGATTCGGCCATTACGGTTCTGGGCAATCACGACTTACATCTGTTGATCACCGCCGGCGGTTCCGGCCGACTTCATCGAAGCGATACGCTGGATGACGTTTTATCCGCCCCGGATCGCGAGCCACTGCTGGCGTGGCTGCGCTCGCGCAAGTTGTTCCATTTGGAGGATGACTATGCAATGGTGCATGCTGGCCTGTTGCCGCAATGGGATGTCGAACGCGCGGTGCATCTGGCAGCCGAGGTAGAAGAGGTATTACAAAGTCCCCGGCACGGGGAATTCACGCAGCACATGTATGGTAACCAGCCTGACCATTGGGAAGACGGTCTCGAAGGCTGGGACCGGCTGCGCGTCATCATCAACGCGTTGACACGCTTGCGTATCTGCACACGCGATGGTCGCATGGAGTTTCGCAGCAAAGGCGCGACAAACTGGCCAGACGGATACATGCCATGGTTCGACGTGCCCGGTCGTCAAAGCGCAAATACGGCAATCGTATTCGGGCACTGGTCGTCACTTGGAATCAGAATTTCTGAATCATTACTCGCCATCGATGGCGGTTGTCTGTGGGGCCGCAAGCTGTGCGCAGTGCGCCTGGAAGACCGGCGCGTTTTTCAGATCAACTGTCCGCAGGCGGCAGTTTAAGTGCGGCCGCAATACTCGCATGGGCCATTGATGCGAGCTCACGCCTTTTTTTGTCCTTGCTGTCAATGAACGGCAGAAAATGCACGACGGCCCGAATCCGCGGCACTCTTACAATCGCTGCGATCGATTCCATGAGGCTCATTTCGCCGACATATGCAACGGCGCGTTCAATTTCACCATGCGTGTCCAGGTAACGAATCGCCACCGGACAAAGCGCCGCACCCTCTTCGATCGCAGGTTGCAGAAGTGACGGGTGAAATCGCAGCAGTTCGTCACCACTGGTGGTCGTGCCTTCAGGAAAAACCGCAACCGCATCGCCATCGTCAAATGCCTGGTGAATCGACTGGTTAATTCGTGTCGACCGCCGCCTGGTTGAGCGATCTATGAACAAGGTGCCGGTGCGTGCCGATAACCAGCCGATCGCCGGCCATTTGCGGACTTCAGACTTTGCAACGAAGCGTACGGCCCACAATGAATGCAGTACCTGAATATCAAGCCACGAAACATGATTGACGACGCCAAGAACGCGCGCGTCGGGTCCGGGTAAGTCGCCGACAACTTCAACTTCGATTCCGGCAATGGAAACGATGCCATGTGACCAGCGTTGCACCGCCTGCCAACGCCGCTCGCGCCCGTAGAACGGAAACAGCAACGCGACGGTCAACAGCCCGGACAGCACCTGAACGACCAATCGAATGTAGCGAAAGCATCGCGCCGGAAACGACGTTGTCGCCTTAACCTGCATAAGTCACGAAGACGGTCGCGTATACGACTGGTTCGCGAAATAA
The DNA here is from genome assembly GCA_951812315.1 of uncultured Burkholderiales bacterium. Lineage (GTDB taxonomy): Bacteria > Pseudomonadota > Gammaproteobacteria > Burkholderiales > Eutrophovitaceae > SG8-40. The sequence goes on along the minus strand of CATOSA010000006.1, from coordinate 46,141 downwards.
GGCAATTTGATCGCAAGATTTAGGTGCATTGTGTCGCGAGGGCAGCTTGTACCTGTTCGCTTTCAGTAATAATTTGTTATCCCGCGATGGCGGTCGGTCACCACAAGGCAGTTCCAAAGGCTTCGCGAAAACGATCGGCAACCGATTCGCGCGTCAGCTCGTGATTCTGCGGTCCACGCTGCGCAATCTTGATTGAACCGAGCAACGAGGCGAGACGGCCGGTCATCTCCCAGTCAAAGTCATTTGAAATCCCGTGTAACAAGCCGGCGCGATAGGCGTCTCCACATCCGGTCGGATCGACGATATTCGCCGGTGACACCGCCGGAATGTCAACTTGTTTGCCATCGGCATAGATTGACGATCCTTTTGCACCTTGCGTCACGATCAATGCTTTCACCGAGCGCGCCAGCTCGGTCAAACTTTTTCCGGTTCGCTCCTGCAGAAGCTTGGCTTCGTAGTCATTGGCAGCAACATAATCCGCCAAATCCACGAAGTTCATCAATTCTTCGCCATTGAACATCGGCAGACCCTGCCCCGGGTCGAACACGAACGGGATTCCCGCTTCAGCAAATTCGCGCGCGTGTTGCAGCATGCCGTCGCGACCGTCCGGGGCGACTATGCCCAGTCCGACCTCGCTCGCGTCGGCGACATGGTTCTCATGCGAGAAACTCATCGCCCCTGGATGAAATGCGGTGATCTGATTGTCGTCGAGATCGGTCGTAATAAAAGCCTGCGCCGTGTAGCTATCCTTTACCTCGCGGATGTGTTGCTGCGACACACGCAATTTGTCGAGTCGATGCGCGTATGGTTGATAGTCCTCACCGACCGTCGCCATGATGAGAGGATCGTCTCCCAGCAATTTCATCGTGTACGCAATATTGCCCGCGCATCCGCCAAATTCCCGGCGTATTTCAGGCACCAGAAACGCAACATTCAGAATGTGGATCTGGTCCGGAAGGATGTGGTTTTTGAACCGGTCACCGAACACCATGATGGTGTCGTAAGCAATTGATCCACAAATCAGCGTTCTCATGTTGATTACCGTCTTTCTGTTAGTGAGTGTTATGTCGAAAGTCTAGCGTCGTGTCATCTGTTCAGAATGATTGGCGCAAGACCCAGCTCCCGGTATACACGCGCCGCATCGCGCTCGGCTGCAATGCGATCCTGGTAAGGCCCTGCGTGCACCTTGTACAAATTTGCGCTTTGATACACGTGAATGAAATCTCCAAGCCAGACAACGTCTGATCGCATCTTGCGAACAAAGACCTGGGCGTTGTCACGTTCCGAGAATGCGCCCAACTGCAAAAAGATACCGCTTTCGCCGGATGTCAGCGGGCCAGCTCTGGGCGGGGGCTCGGTAATGGCGACAACCGGCGCCCCCGGCTTTGCAATATCGCCGGCGATTATCGCCTCAACCTCGACCATCGTGCTTCCCTCATCGACGAAGCCGAGTCTGTATGCGGCGGCATAGGACAGATCAATAACGCGTTCGTCGTGGAACGGTCCGCGATCGTTTACGCGCACAATTACCGTGCGGCCATTGCTGAGATTGGTCACTCTTGCATAGCTTGGCAATGGCAAAAGCGTATGCGCCGCAGTCATCGCGTACATGTCGTATATCTCGCCATTTGCCGTTTGGTTGCCGTGGTAGCGCTTGCCGTACCAACTTGCCAGGCCACGCACGCGATACGCCTCGTGCTTCGTATAGGGCCGGTAGCTTCTCCCGAGTACCGTGTAAGGCCGCGTCGTCGCACGGTTGATAGGTTCGGCGCGAGGTACAGCATCGGGTATTTCGGCTATGTCGGCCGGCGGATTCGCGCCCGGCCCGTCATCAAGATAGTAGCCTCCGCCCGATTTCGTCGGCGCACTCGAGCACCCTGCCAATACCAACACAGTCGTCAGCGCCGCCAGGTACGGTCTTACCGGTGCAAACAATCTGGCAATCACGTCCGTACAAGCCGCCGGTTTGTACAAATACTCATCAGCAGGCCAATACCAAACATTAGCGTCACCAGCGAGGTGCCGCCGTACGAAATGAGTGGCAGTGGAACACCGACGACCGGCAGCAAGCCACCGACCATTCCCATGTTAACCGTGACGTAGGTAAAGAAAGTCAGGGTGACGCCGCCAGCAAGCAAACGCGCAAACATGGTCGGCGCATCCGCCGCAATGATCAGGCCGCGACCAATCAACAGCATGAACAAGACGATTAGCACGAGATTACCCAGCAGTCCGAACTCTTCGCCAAACACTGCAAATATGAAATCTGTGGACCGTTCCGGTAAAAATTCCAGTCGCGATTGTGTGCCGTTCAACCAGCCTTTGCCAAACAGGCCGCCAGATCCCATGGCGATCGTCGACTGAATCGTATGATAGCCGGCACCCAATGGATCCTGCATCGGATCGAGCAGGGTCAGCACACGTTGCTGCTGGTATTCACGCAGTGACGACCAGAGAAACGGCAGGCTCGCGGCGCCGACCAGTGCCGTGCCGACCAGCAACTTGAGCGACATGCCTGCAAGAAACAGCACACAGAATCCAGCGGCGGCCACCAGCAGGGCGGTACCCAGATCGGGCTGATTGGCAACCAGGATGACCGGAATGACGACCAGGATTGTTGCAATTACGAAATTCCGGATGCGCAAGACGGACTCATACCTGTCGAAATACCAGGCAAGCATCATTGGCACGCCGATCTTCATCAATTCCGACGGCTGAATGCGCGTGAAGCCCAGGTTGAGCCAACGCTGCGCGCCGTTCACTTCGAGCCCGACGAGGTCAACCGCGACCAACAACAGCAATCCTGCCAAGTACAGAGGCAACGCGACGCTGCTGAGATAATTAAGCGGCACATTCGCCGCAATCCACATGATCGTCAGTGCGACCGCAATGTTCCCGAGTTGCGCAAAGATCCGTTCGGTGCTTCCACCTGATGCACTGAACAGCGTGATCAAACCAATTACCAGCAGAATGCTGACGATACCCAGCAGCTGAAGATCGAGGTGCCGGCCCAGGCGCGCGAACAGCAGATTAATCACCGTCCGACTCCCGGGACGCCGCGCGCCGCGCAGGGGCTTTGGGCTCTACGCCAAGCAGGTAGTAATCAATCATCTTGCGTGCGATCGGCGCCGCCACAGCGCCACCGTGTCCGGCATTCTCGACGACGATAGCTAGTGCAATTTTCGGAGCCTCGGCCGGTGCAAACGCAATGAACAAGGCGTGATCCCGATGTCGCTCATCGATGAGTTCTTCATCGTATTCCTGCCCTTTCATGCCGATGACCTGTGCCGTTCCGGTCTTGCCGGCAAATGCGTACTTCGCGCCAAAACCTGCCCACGCTGCGGTACCACCGGGGCGTGTTACATCAACCATTGCGTCTCGAACCAGATCGAGGTGTCTGGGCTGCAGGCGAACCTCAGCGACCGGATGAGGTTCGACCGTTTCGAGTTCATTGGTCTGACTGTTCTGGATGTGCTGGACGAGGTGCGGCCTGAAGATTCGTCCCCCATTCGCAAGAATTGCAGTCGCCGACGCGAGCTGCAGTGGCGTAACCAGATTGTAGCCCTGGCCAATCCCGATCGAGATAGTGTCGCCGACAAACCAGCGCTGATCGAAACGTTGCTCTTTCCACTGCCGCGACGGCAACAGCCCGCTTACCTCGCCGGAAATATCGACGCCGGTTAATTTCCCGAAACCGAACTGACCGATAAAATCGTGAATCGAGTCAATACCCAGATCCTGCGCCAACCCATAAAAGTAGGTATCACATGATTCGACGATCGCCTTGTGCAGATTGACAATGCCATGCCCGCCTTTTTTCCAGTCGCGAAAGACATGACCTGATCCGCCAAGAACAAAGTATCCGGGATCACTGATACTGTCTTCGGGCGTACGCTTGCCCAGTTCCAGGCCCGCCAGCGCCATGAATGACTTGAATGTCGACCCGGGAGGATAGACGCCCTGCAAGGCTCGATTATTCAGCGGGTGATCCGGCGATTCGTTGAGCAATTTCCAATGCGCCGGATCAATACCTTCGACAAACAGATTCGGATCAAATCCCGGTCGTGATACCAACGCGAGCACGCCGCCAGTCTCTGGTTCGATAGCGACCAGGGAACCTCTATGGTCTCCGAACGCATCCTCCGCAATTTGCTGCAATTTTGCGTCAAGCGCGAGTAACAGATTGTTGCCCGACACTGGCAGAATAGATCGCAATGTCCGTATCGACCGCCCGGTTGCATCCGTTTCTACATGCTCGTAGCCGGTAACGCCGCGCAACACCCGCTCGTAGTGTTGCTCCAGGCCGACTTTGCCGAGGTAATCCGATTTGGTGTAGTTATAGGCGAGCCCTTTTTCCTGCAATCCGGCGAAGTCGGATTCACTCATGCGCCCGATATAACCAACGACGTGCGACGCTACTTCGGCGCTTGGGTAGTGACGAAACAATCTTGCATTGATATCCACGCCGCGAATCTGAAATCGGTTGACGACAAATCGCGCGACTTCTTCATCGTTCAGGCGTGTACGAATCGGAATGCTCGAAAAGTCCGGCACTTCCGCAAGAAGTTTTTCAAAGTGCCTGCGATCCTTGGGCGTGATTTTGACGAGTGCTGACAGCTCCTCAATGATGGCATCGAGGTCGTCAACCTCACTGGGTGTGATTTCCAGCGTGTAGGCCGCATAATTTGTCGCAAGCGTCACGCCGTTCCTGTCCAGGATCACACCGCGATGCGGCACAACCGGTACGATGTTCACGCGGTTCTGCTCGGCAAGCAACTGATAGTGGTCGTGCTGGAGAATCTGCAAATAAAACAGCCTGATAAGCAACATCAGGAAGACGCCGGCCACGATCGCGCCTGCGACGGCAAGCCTGATCTGGAACAAATACAGCTCGCGCCGGTGGTCGCGGAGCTCGACCGAGCGACTCACACGCAATTCACCTTGTCAGAAGTCGGGAGCCGCAATCGGGCCATACTCGCAGTCACAAATCCTCGGGTTTCACGCGCTGACGCAACGGCACGGTTATCAAGCGGCGGACGAAGGGCCAAACGAGACAACCACTAATGCTTGGCAAAAAATACCACCAGCCCGGAAACGCATCGCCAGCCGCCTGTCTTACGACTAGAACGATCAGTTGCGCGAACAACAACACGCCGAGCACGTGAAGCATTTGTCCGCGCAAGCCAAATAGCGTGACGCGCCTGTGCAGTGCGATTGCGCAAGCCATAAGTACGCAATAGGCGAGCGCATGCTGTCCGAACAGGCTTCCGTCAGCAACATCAATGGCAAGTCCAAGCAGAAATGCCGGCGTAAACCCCACCCGGCGCGGGTGCTCTATACCCCAATACAAAAGAACGAGTGCTACAAAATCGGGGCGCAGCATGAGTGCCCAGCCGGTCAGCGGGAGCATATTGAGCATGAACGCGACAAAGAACGACAAGACCACATACTCTCGCCTGACCGGGAGCAGCATCTCCTCCGCATGCGCCTTGCCGAATGCCGGAACACCCATCAGTCGGCCTTTCCCTGCTCGCCAATAGCGCTCTTGCGAGTGACCCGTTCGGCTGCGACCGGTCTTTCAGGATAAGAATCTGCGTTCGCCAGCATCATCACCTGCCGGTGCGAGCCAACACCCGAGGCCGGCCGGCAGGTAATTCGCGCAAAAGCGTACGCGGCGTTGCGTTCAATACTGTCAACAAATGCGACCGGCAGCCCCGAAGGATAGGCGCCATCGATGCCTGATGTGACCAGCAGATCACCTTTTTCGATATCGGCGTTGACTGGCATGAAGCGCACTTCAAGTGCGCCGTCATAACCGAGGCCGAATATCACTGCCCGCAGACCGTTGCGCACGACCTGTACAGGAATTGCCTGTTCACGATCGCTGATCAGGGCAACTTCCGAAGCCCATGGGTAGACGCGATGGACCTGCCCGACCAGTCCGGACGCATCAATCACCGGGGCACCTTCTGTTACGCCGTCAGTCGCGCCCTTGTCAACAACAATCTTGCGCACGAAAGGATCACGGGCCCGGTATAGAATCTCGGCCACTTGCGCTGACGGTTCAAAGCGCGGCCGCAACTTGAGCAATTCGCGCAGATTCTCATTTTCGACAAGCAAGGCTTCCTGCTTCTGGAGCAGGGTCGCGTTTACGAAGGCCTCTTGTGACAACTGGGCATTGTCACGCTGCAGGGTCGACTGCAGTACGAAGTATTGCCCGACGCGGCTGGCGATACTTGCCGGGACTTCGGCAAGCTCCTGCAACGGATACAGAATCGCACCAACGACTCCGCGAATGTCCTCCATATAGCGGAAGCGCGCATCAGCGAACAGAAGCACCAACGCCGCCAGCGAAAACAATATAAGTCGTGTAACGAGGCTGGGGCCGCGTTGGAAGAACGGCAGTGGCGAGTACTCCATTAGCGCGGGAAGAGCGTAATCCGGCGGAACCAGACACGTTCGCAATAGCCATTGCGCATCGTGTTAATCGGCCCGGAGTTCAGTCACTCGTGAATATGCCTGACAGTTTATCCATTTTCTCGAGAGCCAGGCCGGAACCGCGTACCACGCATGTCAGCGGGTCATCACTTACGATCACCGGTAGCTCGGTCTCCTCCATGAGCAAACGGTCGATATCACGTAAAAGCGCGCCGCCACCGGTCAACACCATGCCTTTTTCCGCAATGTCTGCACCCAGTTCCGGAGGCGTTTGTTCCAGTGCGGATTTGACCGCCGAGACAATACTGTTAAGCGGATCGGTCAAAGCCTCGAGTATCTCGTTACTGGAAATCGTAAAACTGCGCGGGATCCCTTCGGCCAGATTACGGCCCTTGACTTCCTTTTCCCTGACTTCCGAGCCCGGGAAAGCGGATCCAATTTCCTCTTTGATCAATTCGGCGGTCGTTTCTCCGATCAGCATTCCGTAATTGCGGCGGATGTAATTAATGATCGCTTCGTCGAACTTGTCGCCGCCGACCCGAACCGAACCGGAATAAACAATTCCGCCAAGGGAAATTACGCCGACTTCCGTCGTTCCACCCCCGACATCAACGACCATTGAGCCGGTCGCTTCTTCTACCGGCAGGCCGGCTCCAATTGCCGCCGCCATCGGTTCCTCGATCAGCTCGACCTTGCGCGCGCCGGCTCCGAACGCCGATTCCCGGATAGCCCGGCGTTCCACCTGCGTCGAGCCGCAAGGCACACAGATCACGATTCTTGGGCTGGGCGCAAAGAAGCGGCTATCGTGAACTTTCTTGATGAACTGCTTGAGCATCTGCTCGGTGATCGTGAAGTCGGCGATCACGCCATCCTTCATCGGCCGAATCGCGGTGATGTTACCCGGCGTACGACCCAGCATTTGTTTCGCCTCGAGACCGACTTCCTTGATCGTTTTCTTTCCGCTCGGACCACCCTCCTGTTTAATAGCAACGACAGAAGGTTCGTTTAGAACGATACCTTTGCCCCGAACATAGATCAGCGTATTGGCTGTACCCAGATCGATGGCAATATCGTTTGAAAGGTAACCACTGAGAAATCCGAACATAGATGTGTTTGAAATCGCGTTTCGCGGCCCAGAAAAAAATGCCGACTATGATAACCTATTGAACTTCGCCGGTTAACTAAAACAGTGCCTTCCGTGCGGCATTTAAGGCTTTTTCGGGAAATGCGCTGTACTCTGACCGGTACTTTATCAATCGCGCAGTTCAACTTCTCAGTAGTGCTACCACATGTCTCTTTCCCTTGACGACGTAAAACGTGCGGCTTCACTGGCGCGCCTGGAAATCGGCGATGCCGAGAGTCAGCGCATTCTTGACCAGCTTTCCGGCGTATTTGAACTTATCGCAAAAATGGAATCAGTCGACACTGACGGGATTGAACCGATGGCGCATGCACAGGACATGATGGCAAGACTACGCCAGGATGTCGTGACCGAGTCGGACAAGCATGAGTTGTTCCAATCGATTGCGCCCGCGGTCGACGCGGACTTGTACCTGGTTCCAAAAGTCATCGAGTAACGTATTTTTGTGCCGGCCGGCACGCAGTCATGATCGAATCAAGCCTAAAAGAACTTTCCAGAAATCTCGCCGAGAAAGAAATCTCGAGCGTCGAACTGACACGCGCCTATCTTGACCGAATTGCGTCTCGCATCGCGACGGTCAACGCTTTAATTACGGTCGATCCCGACACGAGTCTGGCCCAGGCTCAAGCTGCGGACGAACGCATCGCTCGGGGCGAGGCGCAGCCACTGACCGGAATCCCGATCGCACATAAGGACCTCTGGTGCGCCAAGGGCTGGCGCACTACCTGCGGCTCGCGAATGCTCGAAAATTTTGTCTCGCCGTACGACGCACACGTGATCGAGCGCTTCAACAATGAGGGCGCAGTCATTCTCGGCAAGACCAATATGGATGAATTCGCGATGGGTTCGTCGAACGAGAACTCCTATTTTGGGTGTGCAAGAAATCCATGGAACACCGACCGCGTCACCGGCGGCAGTTCCGGTGGTTCTGCGGCCGCCGTCGCCGCCGCGCTCGCACCGGCAGCAACCGGCACCGACACCGGGGGCTCTATTCGTCAACCAGCAGCGCTATGCGGCGTGTCCGGACTGAAACCGACCTATGGCCGGGTGTCGCGTTATGGGATGATCGCGTTCGCGTCGAGTCTCGACCAGGGCGGACCAATGGCCAGAAACGCCGAGGATCTTGCACTGCTTCTCGACGTCATGGTTGGATTCGACGCACGCGATTCCACCAGTCTCGAGCGTCCCGCCGAAGCATTTACACGGTTGCTCGACGAACCCCTGTCGGGCCTGCGTATCGGCTTGCCCAAAGAGTATTTTGGCGAGGGGATGTCAACCGAGGTGCGCAGCACGGTAGAGGCGGGTTTAGCCGAGTATCGAAAACTCGGTGCGACAACGGTCGATATCGAACTTCCTGCCAGTGATCTGTCGATTGCGGCCTACTACGTCATTGCACCGGCCGAGGCGTCGAGCAACCTGTCACGATATGACGGCGTTCGCTACGGGTTTCGTGCCGAGGAGTACGACGACCTGCTGGACATGTACTGCAAGACACGCTCGCAGGGTTTCGGGACAGAAGTAAAACGCCGCATATTGATCGGGACCTATGTCCTCTCCCACGGGTACTACGACGCCTACTACCTGAAAGCGCAGCGCATCCGCAGGCTGATCGCACAGGACTTCACCAAGGCGTTCGAGCATTGCGACATGATCATGAGCCCGACCTCGCCGACTACCGCATTCGAGATAGGCGCAAAAACCGCTGACCCGGCACAGATGTACCTGTCCGATATCTATACCATTGCTGCCAACCTCGCCGGACTACCGGGCATGTCGATTCCGTGCGGATTCGACGCAGCCGGTTTGCCGGTCGGCCTGCAAATCATCGGCAACTATTTCTGCGAAGCAAAGATGCTCAACGTCGCCCATCGTTATCAGCAACACACCGACTGGCATCTGAAAAGATCGCCCGTCGCTTCGAGCTGACCATCGTCTTGAAATAACGGTGGACGGGAAATAACCATGAGCTGGAAATAACCATGGACTGGAGATAACCGTGGACTGGGAAATTGTCATCGGGCTCGAGACCCATGCACAGCTTTCAACCGAATCGAAAATATTCTCGGGCGCGTCGACAAATTTCGGCGCGCTACCCAACACGCAAGCCTGCGAAGTCGATATCGCGCTGCCCGGCGTGTTGCCGGTACTCAATATTGGAGCGGTCGACAGAGCGATCCGATTCGGGATCGCAGTCGGCGCAGAAGTCAATCGCCGGTCCATTTTTGCGAGAAAGAACTACTTCTATCCTGATCTGCCCAAGGGTTACCAGATCAGCCAGTACGAGATTCCGATCGTTCTCGGTGGGCAAGTGAATATCCGGGTGGGCGATTCGGAAAAAACCGTAAATCTGACGCGCGCTCACCTGGAGGAAGATGCCGGCAAGTCGCTGCACGAGAATTTCCGCGACATGACCGGCATCGATCTGAACAGGGCAGGCACGCCGCTGCTGGAAATTGTCACCGAACCGGACATGCGTTCGGCGCAGGAGGCGGTTGAGTATGCGAAGACCTTGCATACGCTGGTGCGCTGGATCGATATCTGCGATGGAAACATGCAGGAGGGAAGTTTCCGATGCGATGCCAACGTATCGGTAAGGCCCAAAGGTTCAACGCAACTGGGAACGCGCCGCGAGATCAAAAACCTCAATTCTTTCCGGTTTCTGCAACGGGCAATCGAATTCGAGGCGAAATGGCAGATCGAAACGCTCGAGGACGGTGGCTCAATAACCCAGGCAACAGTATTGTTTGATCCTGAAACTGGTGAAACGCGCCAGATGCGCACCAAGGAAGATGCGCACGATTATCGCTATTTTCCCGATCCCGATTTGTTGCCGCTGGAAATCGATAATGACTGGCTGCAACGCGCCCGCGCCACTTTGCCGGAGCTACCGGGCGCACGCCAGGCACGCTACCAGACCGACCTGGGGCTATCGCGCCAGGACGCATCGCTTCTGGTCGCAAGCCGCGAAACGGCCGACTATTTCGATGCGACTCTGGCGGCACTTGATCCAGCTGACGATGCCGGCGCCGCCAAGTTGGCGGCAAACTGGATCAATGGCGAACTCGCCGCTGCTCTGAACCGGGCTGAGCTGGAATTGAATCAGAGTCCGGTATCCGCACAAGCATTGGCGGCATTGCTCGCACGCGTGCTCGACATAACGCTTTCTTCCAAACTGGCACGGGAAGTATTCGAAGGCATCTGGAAAGGCGAGGGCAGTGTCGATGAGATCATCGAGAAGCGCGGCCTCAGGCAAATATCAGACAGCGGCCAGATTGAAAAGATCGTAGTCGAAGTGATTGCCGCCAATTCACAACAGGTCGCGGACTATCAGGGCGGGAAACAAAAGGCGTTCAACTCACTGGTCGGTCAGGTGATGAAAGCAAGTAAGGGAAAAGCAAATCCGGCGCAGGTCAACGAAATACTCAAACAAAAACTTGGCAATCCATGAAATAGCGTTACCAGTTATTGCGGGACAGTCAGTTCCCGAAAGCGTGCCTTGTCGTCGTCGAAGCGCTGGACAATCTGGTCGAGGCTGAGCTGCCTGGTTTCAATGTCTTTCGCGAGTCGCTCAATGTCGGATTCTGCAGACTCGATATCTTTCCTGAGCGAGCGGGGAATTGGCTTGCCCTTTTCGGCCAGCGCTGCTTCGCGTTGTAACAGGTCAACCAACCGGGCGCGTTCTATACCGATTTTTTCCTGCTCAGCTCCAACGACAGCTGCGGCGTTTGAAGCCGCCGCTGTTTTGCGGTCTCTATCTGCTCCGCAGACATATAGTTTGCAAGCAGCATTTGATCGTGACGGCTCTGGGCGATCGAGCACCAGGCCGTGGCGAGTCAACCGGTCTTGCTCGCCGCCTTCACATTCCAGTCCGAGAACATCCGAATAGTAGACCCGGCCGTTGGCGCTGACGCACCGATACATATGCGCATCTGCGGCATATACAGGCGTCAAATTGGCCGTCAGGACAAGTGCCAGCCCCACTTGGGCCAGCCGCCGCACCGATAACCTCATGTCCGTACACCATATTTCTGACGATATGCCTGTATCGATTGCAACTGCTGTGCCAGTTCCGGCCGGGGGCCAAGGTACCTCGCCAGGTCGTCAAGCGTCGAAATGCTCAGGACCGGAATGCCGTAGCGGGACTGAACTTCGTCGGTTGCGGACACTGAGCCAGTTCCGCGTTCCATGCGATCGAACGAGATGACGATGCCACATGGTTCAGCGCCTGCAGCCCTGATCGTTTCTACGGATTCGCGCACCGAGGTGCCGGCAGAAATGACGTCATCGACAATCAGTACACGGCCCGACAGCGGCGCGCCGACGGTACTCCCGCCTTCGCCGTGATCTTTCGCTTCCTTGCGATTGAAACAATAGGGGAAATTGCGGCCTGTTTCTGCAAGAGCCACTGCCGTACTACTTACCAGCGGGATGCCCTTGTATGCCGGCCCGTACAACATGTCGAACGTCAGGCCCGATTGAACAATCGCTTTCGCGTAGAATTGCCCGAGTTCTCGCAGCGAAGATCCGTCGTTGAACAACCCGGTATTGAAAAAATATGGCGATAGTCGGCCTGCCTTGGTCTTGAACTCGCCAAAACAAAGTACTTTAGTCGCCAGGGCGAATTGAATGAAATCCAGTCTGAAATCCGAAGTCATCTCGTGTTGCGAATCGTCTCGTTAAATTTGAACGGCATTCGGTCTGCCGTAAGAAAAGGTGTACTCGACTGGCTGCGCACACAAAGCGCAAGCGTAGTCTGCCTTCAGGAACTCAAGGCGCAAGCCAAGGACATCGTACCAAGTGTTTACAATCCCGACGAACTTCGCGGCTATTTTCACTACGCAGAGCGGCCAGGCTACAGCGGCGTTGGACTGTATTGCAACAAAGGACCCGATCGCGTCATCGAGGGTTTGGGAATATCCGATATTGACAATGAAGGTCGATATATTGAAGCTCGGTTCGGAAATCTTTCTGTTGTTTCGGTCTATATTCCTTCCGGTTCAAGTTCGCCCGAAAGACTGACAATCAAATTCAGTTTCATGGAACGATTCATCGATCCCCTGTACAAGCTAATCTGCAGTGGACGCGACGTTGTCATTTGCGGGGACTGGAACGTTGCGCACAAACAGATCGACTTGAAAAACTGGCGCTCCAACCAGAAAAACTCGGGCTTTCTGCCCGAGGAACGCGACTGGTTTTCCGGCGTCCTCGACAAACTTGGCTATGTCGACGTGTTTCGCACGCTCAATCAGGAGCCCGAGCAATACACCTGGTGGTCCAACCGCGGTCAGTCGTGGACAAAGAACGTGGGGTGGCGCCTTGACTACCAATTGGCAACGCCGGGCATCGCATCGCTGGCGCGGCGGGCAGAAATCTACAAGGCACAACGCTTCAGTGATCACGCGCCCCTCATCATCGATTACGACTACTCGATCTGAATCTGCCGCACGCGTCATCGCGCGATGCAAGGAAGCAATACGATGAACCTTGGACGCAGGATTCTCGCCTTCCTGGCGGATCTGCGGATTTATTTGGAGCCGCGCGTCGCCCGCATGGTGCTGCTCGGATTTTCGGCCGGCTTACCCCTGTTTCTGGTGCTAGGCACGCTTTCGTTCTGGTTGCGCGAAGCCGGTATTGACCGTACGACTATTGGATTCCTGAGTTGGGTCGGTCTTGCCTACGCGTTCAAATGGGCATGGGCTCCGCTGGTAGACCAGTTGTCAATCCCGTTGCTGACCAAGGCAATCGGCCGACGACGTAGCTGGTTGATTGCCTCACAAATCGTTGTCGCGGCCGCCCTGATTGGAATGGCTGTGAGTGATCCCGCATCGAACCTGCAACAATTGGTCATGTTCACCGTGCTCGTCGCGTTCGCGTCGGCGACCCAGGATATCGCACTCGATGCGTTTCGCATCGAATCCGGCGATGTCTCGGTACAGGCGGCCATGGCAGCAAGTTACCAGGTCGGATACCGGATCGCGATCCTCGTCGCGTCTGCCGGAGCACTTTTGATCGCAGCCGCATTCGACCCCAGCGAAGCGTCGTACGAACATGCTCCGTGGACGATTACCTATGTGGTCATGGCTGGCTTCATGGCTATCGGAATTGTGACCGTGTTGTTTTCGTCAGAGCCCAGTCAAACACGGCCTGACAACGACCCGATTACCGAAGCAGCAACAGAAGACGTTGTTCCAACCAGTATGCGCGCACGTTTTGTCCGCTGGTTTTATGTGGCTGCCATTAACCCGTTTGTTGAGTTCACCGTGCGCTACCGTTACCACGCGATTTTGGTGCTTGCGCTTATCGGCAGCTACCGAATATCCGATATCGTCATGGGTGTCATGGCAAACCCGTTCTATCACGACATGGGGTTTACCAAGGGCGAGATCGCGACGGTTTCCAAGATTTATGGCGTCGTGATGACGCTCATTGGCGCTGGCGTCGGCGGCATTTTGAGCCTGCGCATTGGTGTTGTGCGCGTGCTGTTTCTCGGCGCGGCGCTTTCCGCAGCGACCAACTTGCTGTTTGCCTGGCTGGCCACCCGCGGGCATGACCTTCCAGGCATGGTTTTCGCGATATCCGCCGACAATCTGAGCGCCGGGATCGCCACCGCGGCATTCATCGCTTATCTCTCAGGGCTGACCAATATTAAATACTCCGCAACACAATATGCGTTGTTCAGTTCAGTGATGCTGTTGCTGCCCAAGTTTATCGCCGGATGGTCGGGCTGGATGGTCGACCATTACGGCTATCAGGCGTTCTTCACCGGAACTGCAGTACTCGGCGTCCCCGTTCTCATTCTTGTCTGGCTTGCGCGCGATATTCCGATGTTCGATCGCCGCCTGGCTACTGATTCAACAGCTCAGCCTCAGGCTACCGACTTGTCGAAACGATAAACCGCAACCGCGCCCAGCAAGTTAGGCAGGACGTTCACTTGATTGCACGCTTCGTCCAAAACCACCCGTTCGCACACGCGCATGCCGTGCGCTGCACAGAAAATTTCGAAATCGTCGATCGTCAGAACGTGAATATTCGGCGAGTCGTACCACTGGTATGGCAACTCGCGCGAAACCGGGACTTGTCCAAACAGTACGCGCAACCGATGGCGCCAGTATCCAAAGTTTGGAAATGTGACGATCGCCTCCCGACCCACGCGAAGCATGTCACTGACAATGCGCTCGGTATGCCGAACGGCCTGCAAGGTCAATGAAAGAATAACGTAGTCAAACGAGTCTGCATCGAATTCTGAAAGGCCGGCTTCAAGGTCCGCCTGAAGTACGTTGACACCGTTTTTTACGCTTGCAAGTACCTTTGTATCGTCGATTTCGACGCCGTATCCGCTGACATTGTGTTGCGAACGCAAATGGCGCAGGAGTGCCCCGTTGCCGCATCCAAGATCAAGCACATGCGCATCGCGTTTGATCCAGCTGGAAATGATCTCAAAGTCTCTGCGCCCAAGTTTGCCGCTTTGGCCGGTGCCGCTGCTCATATTGCTACTCGTTCAAGGTACGAACGGACCAGATTGTGGTAACGCACGTCATCAAGCAAGAACGCATCGTGGCCATGTGGTTCTTCTATTTCCGCATATGACACATTATGTCGATTATCGACGAGCGATTTGACAATCTCTTTCGAGCGTAGCGGCGAAAAACGCCAGTCGGATGTGAACGAAACAACCAGAAAATCAGCAGTCGCGTTTTTCAGAGCACGTGACAGGTCCCCCCCGTATGCTTGCGCGGGGTCAAAGTAATCAAGCAGCTTGGTAATTCGCAAGTAAGTATTCGCATCAAATGTGTCTGCAAATTTGTCGGCCTGGTAACGCAAGTACGATTCGATCTGAAAGTCCACGCCAAAATCAAAGTTGAGTACTTTCTCGCGCAGTTCGCGACCAAACCTGTCGTCCATCGTATCGTCAGATAGATACGTAATGTGACCGATCATTCTCGCAATACGTAATCCGCGACGCGGTACCACGCCGTGCTCGTAATAATGGCCGTCGTGAAACTCCGGGTCAGATGTAATGGCCGTGCGAGCAGCCTCATTGAATGCAATATTCTGCGCCGACAAATTCGGCGCCGCCGCAATCACCAACGCGTTGCGTAGCCGCTCGGGCTGATCAATCGACCATTGCAGTGCCTGCATTGCGCCGAGACTGCCGCCCATGACCGCCGCAAACTGCTCTATCCCGAGCCTGCTGGCAAAACGTGCCTGCGCCTGCACCCAATCCTCAACTGTTACAACCGGGAAATCCCCGCCCCATGGTTTGCCGGTCTTGGGATTAATGCTGGAAGGCCCGGTCGAACCATGGCAGCCGCCCAGATTATTTACGCCGATAACAAAAAACCGGTTTGTATCGACCGCCTTTCCCGGACCGACCATGTTATCCCACCACCCGACGTCGTACGGATTGTCGGCATGGCGCCCGGCAACGTGGTGGGCGGCGTTGAGCGCGTGGCAGATCAGGATCGCGTTGCTACGGTCCGAATTCAGTTCCCCGTACGTCTCGTACACGAGTGAGTACTCGTCGATCTGCGCGCCGCTCTTCAGCTCGATCGGCTCATCGAACTGCATCGTTTGCGGGCTGACTATCCCGATTGAGCCTGGCGCCATTGTCTTGTGACCCTGAAAGCAGTAGGCAGGCGAAATTGAATCGCCGCTCTATGCATTTACCACTTCGATGTATAAAACTCTTGATACGCGCTTCAGTTTAATACGCTTGCTGTTTCGCCCGCAATTGGCACTGCAACGCGATCGTCCCGCCAAAAAATGCGACAAGACAATCATAAACGTACGCAACGCATCAGTTCACGAGTCGACGAGGACGACCGAAAGTCGACGCAGCATCTGATGTACGGCATCCGTTTGCATGTCTCTGTAGAGGAATTCCGCCTCGGATTCCTTGGCAAGTCTCAATGTGTCGTCAAACAACATGTCGCGACGCAATACGATTTCTCCCGGCGCCGCCAGATCTTTCAAATCATTGTCCATAACCCGATAGGCAACTTTGTATACCAGTTGAAACTCGCGAACGCTGCCGGTTCCCGTCAGCGCAATGATGTGCCGTTCCTGGCTCTCGCTGACAACTCTTAAGATCACCTCAGCGTCGTCAGCCGACTCTACGACCTGCACGACGCTTCCCGCCTGAACCACTCTTCGCAATTCCGCGCCAAATAAGGAAAACCCGTTTGTCTCAACATAAATACTGTCAAACGACAGATCGGCGCGACCACGTGGCTGAAAACCACAGCCTGAAAACAGCATCGCAATGCAGGAAATGGCGACAAGAACAACTACAAAGCGCGAATTTTCTGGCTTCGGATCCATGGCGTTCAATCCTCTCGAATGCTCAGGCAACGATGTTTACCAGCCGCCCTGGCACAACAACCACCTTTCTGATGGTTTTTCCGGCGACGTGACGTTGCACGTCGGGGTTGGCAATCGCTTCTTTCTCGATCGTGGTGCGATCTGCCGCCGCCGCCACCCGGAACTTGCCGCGCAGCTTGCCATTGACCTGCAACACCAGTTCAATTTCATCCTGAACCAGTGCGTCTTCGTCCACTTCAGGCCATTGTACGTCCTGCAATACACCAGCGAAGCCTAGCTCACTCCACAGCGTATGAGATATATGCGGCACGATTGGAAACAGGATCCGCAGCAAAATACGCATTGCCTCGCGTTGCAGGCTCGCGCGCGATTGCTCAGGCAAACCTGTAACCGCGACACTTTCGATCAGGTTGAGCATTTTCATTGTGGCCGACGCAACCGTGTTGAACTGCATTCGCCGGTAATCGAAATTCGCCTGCTTTAGCAAAAGATGCAATTCGCGTCGCGCTGCGCGCAAGTCGTCATTGTCGCTCGCGCCGCTTTCAGGCGAACCGTCATTCGCCGCGCGCAGAACCGATTCATTGTCCGCAGCGTACTTCCAGAGTCGTCGCAGAAAACGATACGCGCCTTCGACGCCGTCGTCATTCCACGCCAGGGTATCTTCGGGCGGTGACGCAAACATCATGAAGAACCGTGCCGTATCTGCTCCGTATTTATCGATGAGCGCCTGCGGATCGACACCATTGTTCTTCGACTTGGACATGGTACGAATTCCGCCGGAATCCACAGGCTCGCCGTCAGCACTCAGAACCGCACCAACGCGGCGTCCCTGATCGTCAACGACAACTTCGACATCTTGTGGGTTGTGGTACGTAATTCGGCCCGTTTCGCTCTTTCGCGAGAAGACTTCATTCAGAACCATGCCCTGCGTCAACAAGCGGGAAAAAGGTTCGGCAAAGTTCACCAGGCCGAGGTCGCGCATGACCCTGGTCCAGAATCGCGAATAAAGCAAATGCAAAATCGCGTGCTCGATACCGCCAATATACTGATCCACCGGAAGCCAGTAATTCACGCGCTCATCGACCATCGCCGCATCAGACCCCGGACAAGCGAAGCGCTGGAAATACCATGACGAATCGACAAATGTATCCATCGTGTCGGTTTCCCTGCGTGCCTTCGCGCCACATTTCGGGCACTCGCAATTCAGGAAATCTTCGCGTTTGTTGAGCGGATTGCCGGAACCGTCCGGCACGCAGTCCTCGGGCAGCACTACCGGGAGCTGGTCGTCCGGGACCGCGACGTCACCGCAGGCATCACAATGGATAATCGGAACCGGTGTCCCCCAGTAACGTTGGCGAGAAATCCCCCAGTCCCGCAAACGCCACTGCACCTGCTTCTCGCCACAACTCTTTGCCTTCAGGTCGGACGCTATCGCGTCGACGGCCTGCTCGTACGACATGCCGTCATATGCGCCAGAGTCAACACAGACCCCATGATCGGTATACCAATCCTGCCAGGAATCGGTCGAGAACGTCTTGCCTTCCACAGCGATCACTTGCTTGATTGGCAGTCCGTATTTCTTTGCAAACGCAAAATCGCGCTCATCGTGCGCGGGTACGCCCATCACAGCACCTTCACCGTAAGTCAGCAGCACGTAATTTCCGACCCAAATCTCGGTCTGCTCACCATTGATCGGATGCTCGACATACAAGCCGGTGGCCATACCCTTCTTCTCCACGGCTGCCAGGTCAGCTTCCATGGTGCTACCCTGTTTGCATTCCTCAATAAACTCGGCGAGCGCAGGGTTGGTTCTGGCGGCGTGCGTTGCGAGAGGATGTTCCGCGGCAACAGCACAAAACGTGACGCCCATTATCGTGTCGGCGCGGGTGGTAAATACCTTCAATTGCTTTCGCTGGCCGTTCAACTCGTAAGGAAAGGCGATATTCACGCCTTCGCTGCGACCGATCCAGTTCGCCTGCATCGTCTTGACGCGTTCCGGCCAGCCTTCCATGTCATCGAGCGCGCAAAGCAGCTCCGGCGCATAGTCGGTGATGCGCATGTAATACATCGGGATTTCGCGCTTTTCCACCAGAGCGCCGGTTCGCCATCCGCGCCCGTCAATCACCTGCTCATTGGCGAGAACGGTCTGATCGACCGGATCCCAGTTGACGACCCCTGTTTTCTTGTAAACCAGCCCTTTCTCGAGCATGCGCAGAAACAACCACTGGTTCCACCGGTAGTAATCCGGTTTACACGTTGCCAGCTCGCGCTCCCAATCGATCGCAAAGCCAAGCGAGCGAAGCTGTTTTCTCATGTAAGCGATATTGTCGTAAGTCCACTTGGCCGGCGGTACACCATTGGCCATGGCGGCATTTTCCGCCGGCAGACCGAACGCATCCCAGCCCATCGGCTGCATGACATTGAAGCCGCGCATGCGGTGATAACGCGCCAACACATCGCCAATGGTGTAGTTGCGTACGTGGCCCATATGCAACTTGCCGGACGGATACGGGAACATCGACAAGCAGTAGTACTTCTGGCGCCCTGGAATTTCGTTTGCCTGAAATGCCTTGCTTTCGTCCCAGTACTGCTGTGCCTGCCCTTCAATCAATGCAGGGTGATACTGACTTTCCATTTGTCCGGCCGAAGATACAGTTTCGAAGGCTCAAAATTATATCGCTGGCGGCAGCTCTAAATACGTGTAGCAATGCATTTTTTTCGCCAGAGCAGACTCTCCGCTGGCGGCCCGGTCGAACTATGCGCCAGCCGGAACTCATATGACCGGCCATTTCGTTGTAACATCTGCCGCCCGCCCTGCCATACGCCATTCGCTTACCTCCAGACAATGTCCCGAAAACACCCAATAATTGCGGTCACTGGTTCCTCCGGGGCGGGTACGACTTCTGTGCGGCGGACGTTTGAAGCGCTGTTTGAAAGTGCATCGATCAATGCCGCTTTTGTCGAGGGCGACAGTTTCCACAAGTACGAGCGTGACGAAATGCGTGACCTCACGGACGCCTGGGAACGTACCGCAGGGCGCGCCATCAGTCACTTCGGTCCGGAAGCGAACCTGTTCGATAAGCTCGAGGCATTGTTCCGCGAATATGGCGATCAAGGTAGCGGAAGCACGCGTTTGTATCTGCACAACGAGGAACGTGCCGCCCGTCATGGTCAGAAAGCGGGAACCTTCTCGCCGTGGCAACCGCTGCCGGAGGACACCGATGTACTTGTTTACGAGGGCCTGCACGGTGGAATCGTTACGGACGAAGTCGATGTCGCGCAACATGTAGATCTGCTCATCGGCGTAACGCCGATCGTCAATCTGGAGTGGATTCAGAAAGTTCAGCGCGATCTGCGCGAGCGCGGTCAGTCACTTGACGTGATCACCGAGACGATTCTCAGGCGAATGCCCGACTACGTTCACCACATCACCCCGCAGTTCTCGCGTACGCATATTAATTTCCAGAGAGTGCCCACCATTGATACGTCAAACCCGTTCGCCACGGCCGGCATTCCAACCCCAGAGGAGAGTTTCGTCGTGATTCGCTTTGCAGCGCCTGAAGGAAGCGACCTTGCCGCGTTCAAGTCGCAACTCGGTGGCGCGTTCAGTTCCCGCCATGACACGCTTGTTGTCCCGGGGGCCGAATTTGACAATGCGATGCGGGTCATTCTTGAATCGCCAATCGCTGAACTGGTCGCGGAAGGTCGGCACTTGCGCGCGACCTCCGTATAATCGAACCCACTTTTTCGTCGGTGCACGATGCCTCGTCGTCACCTTGAATATTTCACCGCGAATATCTAACCGCGAATATCCAAGCGCGCAATGTCACAGATTCTCGAAGGCCTCAACACTGAACAACTGACGGCGGTTACGCTTCCTCACAAGTCGGCACTGGTTCTGGCGGGCGCCGGCTCGGGAAAGACCAGGGTCCTGACAACCCGGATCGCGTGGCTCATCGAGACCGGTCAGATCAATCCGCTTTCCGTTCTGGCGGTGACTTTTACCAACAAGGCGGCGCGCGAGATGCTCACCCGCATTTCCGCAATGCTGCCCATCAACACCCGCGGCATGTGGGTCGGCACTTTCCATGGGCTTTGCAACCGAATGTTGCGCGCACACCATCGTGACGCCGGACTGCCTCAGACGTTTCAGATTCTCGACAGTGCCGACCAGTTATCGATGGTCAAAAGAGTGATGAAAGGTATTGGCGTCGATACCGATAAATATCCTCCACGCCAGGCCCAGTATCACATCAATTCAAACAAGGAAGAGGGGCGGCGCGCGAACGCTGTCGAAATCTACGACGATTTCGACCGTCGCCTGAATGATGTCTATGCCGCTTATGAAACGCAGTGCAACCGCGAGGGCGTGGTCGACTTCGCTGAACTGCTGCTTCGCAGCTATGAGTTATTGCAAAAGAACGAGATTCTCCGCACGCATTACCAGACACGCTTCAGACATATTCTTGTCGACGAATTTCAGGACACCAACCGGTTGCAATACCATTGGCTGAAATTACTTGCTGGACCTGATACCGCCATCGTCGCAGTAGGAGATGACGACCAGTCGATCTACGCGTTTCGCGGCGCGCGTACAGGCAATATGCTCGATTTCGAATCGGATTTTTCAATTGATAACGTTATCAAGCTCGAGCAAAACTATCGATCACACGGCAACATTCTGGACGCAGCCAATGCGCTGATCCGTAACAATCGCTCCCGGTTGGGCAAGAATCTGTGGACGTCCGAGGGCGGCGGCGAACCATTGCGTGTTTACGATGCGGCGACCGACGGCGACGAAGCAAACTTTGTCGTCGAAGAAGTCCGCGCTTTGAACAGCGAAGGTGTAAGCCTGTCGGATATCGCCTTGTTGTACCGGTCAAATGCCCAGTCACGGGTGTTCGAACATGCCTTGTTCAATGCCGGAATTTCATATCGCGTCTATGGCGGCCTGCGCTTCTTCGAGCGCCAGGAAATCAAACATGTACTCGCCTATTTGCGCCTCGTGGCCAATCCGGATGATGACGGGGCGTTGTTGCGTGTCGTTAATTTCCCGACCCGCGGTATTGGCAACCGCACGATAGAGCAGATACAGGCAACCGCGGAACAATCAGGCACCAGCCTGTGGCAATCCGCTTGTGCAAGTCCGCCAACAGGACGATCTGGTGCGGCAATCGCGGCATTCGTACGCCTGATCGAGGACATGCGCCGCTCGACAGAAGGCCTGCCGCTTCAGGAAATCGTCGACCACGTGAACCAGGCAAGCGGTCTGATCAATCACTATCGCAAGGAAAAGGAAGGTGCGGATCGCGTAGAGAACCTCGAGGAACTGGTCAATGCCGCGGCAGCATTCGTTTCCGAAGAAGGACTGGCAATCTTCACGGACGCACCGACTGATGAGGACGCGACCGCGATTGGCGAAGGTTCGGGTGGTGACGCAGGCAATAACGATTTAGCCGTAATCGAAGCAGCCGAGATCGATCCATTAAGCGCATTCCTCGCGCATGCTTCCCTGGAAGCTGGCGACAATCAGGCTTCCGCTGGTGCGGACGCGTTGCAGTTGATGACGGTTCACTCTGCCAAAGGTCTCGAGTTTCACACTGTGATCATCAGCGGCCTGGAAGAAGGCCTGTTCCCGCACGAGAACAGTCTGAACGAAGATGGCGGTCTCGAAGAAGAGCGGCGGCTGATGTATGTGGCAATGACGCGTGCACGGCGACGCCTGTATCTTTCGCATACACAATCGCGGATGCTGCATGGGCAGACGCGCTACAACGTCGCATCGCGCTTTCTGGAAGAAGTCCCGCAAGAATTGCTGAAGCGGCTGAATACCTATGTAGAGGCAAATGTGCCGCCCGTTGCACCTGCCCGTTCTGCAAAGCGGGGTTTCGGCGCGCCCGTTATGGTGGGCGGATTTCGAATCGGCCAGAATGTGCAACATCCGAAGTTCGGTACCGGCGTCATCGTCCAGGCCGAAGGGCGCGGCAATGACGCCCGCGTTCAGGTCAATTTCCGCAATGAAGGCCTGAAGTGGCTGGCCCTGGAGTACGCGAAACTGGCGCCAGCCTGATCGTCTGGTTTCTTACGAGTCGGGCAGCGGATACAGCCGCGAATCCTTTTCGCGGTGACTGAGCAAAAGCCGCCGGAAAGGCTCCGGGTCATGGGCGTGCGTCATTTCACCGGCGCGCGGAATATGGAAATCGTAGAGCCGCGATACCCAGAAGCGCAGCGCCCCGGCACGAAGCATCGCCGGCCAGATTTTTTTCTCTGATTCAGTGAATGCACGTACAGACGCGTACGCATCCAGCAACGCGCCTGCTCGCGAAGGATCAAGGGTCGAATCCGGGTTCGAGCACCAGTCATTAATGGTGATGGCCACGTCGTAGATCAGGCTGTCAACACAGGCAAAATAGAAATCAATAAATCCGCCGATGACGTCGCCATCGAAAAGGACGTTATCGCGAAACAGGTCGACATGCACAGCGCCTTGCGGCAAGCCTTCGCGCGAGCATCCGGCCTGGAATTCGATCTCGGTGTGCAGCAGTTTCTCGTCTTCGGACGGCAGGAAGCGGAAGATGTCGGGTGCTACTGCTGCCCACCATTTCGCGCTGTGCAGATTCTCCATCTCGCCTTCGTAGGTCTGACCCGAAAGATGCATGTCAGCAAGCATTTCCCCAACGCTGGCGCAATGCACGGGACCCGGTTGCATGACCGGTGCGCCCGGAAGGCGGGTGACTATTGATGCGGGTTTTCCATTAAGTTCACCCAATACCTCATCTTGCAGATTGGCGATCGGCTTGGGCGCGGGAAGCCCGTGATTTGTCAAATGCGTCATCAGGTTCAGATAGAACGGCAACTCCTCGCGGGTGAGCTTTTCGAACAGTGTCAGCACATAATGTCCATGCGTCGTTGTCAGAAAGTAATTGGTATTCTCGATCCCCGATTGAATACCTTTGAGCTCGACCAGTGTACCGATCGAATAGTTGCGGAGCCAAACAGACATCTGCTCCGGTGATACAGAGGTGTAAACCGACATAGGATGACAGGTTAGAAGTTGAGCCGCGGCCTGTAGATCAGGCTGCGCAGTATAGTGTTATCGGCGCATTAAAGTATTGGCTGCGCAATTAAGATCCAGCTGCGCGTTACAGATTTAGCTGCGCTTCGCGTTCGGCAGCCGACGGTTCGAAAGTCCGCTTCTCATAGTGATTAAATATCGCGTCAACAATTTGCTGCGGCTCATCGAGTAGCTGCATAAGTTCAACATCTTCGGGATCAATCATCTTCTCGTCCACCAGACGGCGCTTGATCCAGTCGAAAAGCCCCGCCCAGAAAGGCGTGTGTACCAGAATAATCGGTATCCGCCGTACTTTTCTGGTTTGTACCAAAGTCAGCGCTTCCATCAGTTCGTCAAGAGTCCCAAACCCTCCGGGCATTACCACATAGGCCGATGCAAACTTGACGAACATGACCTTGCGCGCAAAGAAATGGCGAAATGTCTGGCTGATGTCCTGATACGGATTGCAGCCCTGCTCATGCGGCAACTGGATATTCAATCCGATCGACAGGGATTTTCCATAATATGCGCCCTTGTTTGCCGCTTCCATGATGCCAGGCCCGCCGCCCGAGATGACCGCAAACCCCGCGTCGGAGAGACTGCGCGCAATTTTCTGGGCCAGTTCATAGTACTGGTGGCCGGCAAGCGTGCGGGCACTTCCGAATATCGAGACTGCCGGACGGATATGCGCAAGCCGCTCAGTCGATTCGACGAACTCTGCCATAATTCCGAAGACTCGCCACGACTCTCGTGCGGACCAGGTCTTCTCTACAAGTTCGGGTGCAGTCGGGGTAAGGATTTTTTGCGTTTCGCTCATGTTGGATTCTCGCGCGGCCTTCGCCGATGAAAAAACTGATTCTTATTGACGGTTCTTCTTATCTGTATCGCGCCTTCTACGCGTTGCCGGACTTACGCAGCAAGGACGGACAACCGACCGGCGCGATCAAGGGCGTCATCAGTATGTTGCGCCTCTTTCGCAAAGAAACCGCGGCGGATTATATCGCCTGTGTATTCGACGCAAAAGGAAAGACCTTTCGCGACGACATATATCCGGAATACAAAGCGAACCGCCCACCGATGCCAGAAGAACTCGCTTCTCAGATTGAGCCCCTTCATGCATGTATTCGGGCACTGGGCATTCCCCTAATCAATCAACCCGGCGTCGAGGCGGACGATGTGATCGCGACACTGGCCGCCCAGGCAGGGAACCGCAATTTAGAAACGATTATCTCCACTGGAGACAAGGATATCGCGCAACTTGTATGCCCGGGCGTCACTCTCATCAATACCATGTCCAACGAAACCCTGAACGATGCCGGCGTGTTAGCCAAGTTCGGGGTCAGGCCCGATCAGATGGTGGATTATCAGGCATTGGTCGGCGACTCGGTAGACAATGTCCCCGGCGTTGAGAAAGTCGGTCCGAAAACAGCAGTCAAGTGGCTGACAAAGTATGGCAGCCTCGACGAGGTTATTGCGCACGCGGATGAAATAGGCGGCAAGGTCGGAGAGAATCTGCAAAAGGCGTTGCCCTGGTTACCGACTGCGCGCTCGCTTGTAACCCTGGATCGCAACCTGGATTTGCCAGTTGGCATCGACGATCTGTCGCCCGAGCCAGAGGACGCTGATCGCCTCGCCGAACTGTTCGGCAAGCTTGGGTTCAAGTCATGGCTGCGCGAAATTCAGAATCGTGACGCTACGCCAGAGGACGACGATGGCGAGACCCCGATCATCCAGGCACCCGACAGCCGGCCGACAACACAACGCGACTATGAGCTCGTTCTAAGCGAAGACGCTCTCGAGAAATGGTTCAGCGACATCGAAAAAGCCGACCTGGTTTCAGTAGACACCGAAACGACCGGCCTGGACCCGATGACGGCCCAACTAGTGGGCATCTGCCTCAGTATCGAACCAGGCACAGCCGCCTATATACCCGTTGCACACGACTACGCCGGTGCACCAGCCCAACTGAGCCGCGAAACTGTGCTCGAAAAACTAAAACCGTGGCTGGAGAACGCACATCGCAAAAAGCTCGGCCAGAACATGAAATACGACATGCACATCTTTGCCAATCATGGTGTGCGACTTGCCGGGGTCGCAGACGACACGATGTTGCAGTCTTATGTGCTGGAAAGCCACCGCAACCACAACATGGACAGCCTGGCATTACGCCACCTGGACATCAAGACAATCAGCTACGACGAAATCACCGGCAAGGGCGCGGCGCGCATCCCGTTTTCACAAGTTGATTTGAAACTCGCCAAAGACTACGCAGCGGAAGACGCCGACATTACCTTGCAGTTGCACCGAACTCTTTATCCGGGCATAGAACATGACAAAAAGCTGAACTACGTTTACCGCGCGATAGAAATGCCGGTCATGGAAATTCTGTTTGCGGTGGAACGTCACGGCGTGCTGCTGGACAGCGATGCGCTCAACGAACAAACAAAAGAGCTGACACAACGTCTGGACAAACTGGAAAAGCAAGCCCACGAACAGGCCGGCCAACCATTCAATCTCGGCTCACCCAAGCAATTGCAGGAAATCCTGTTTGTGAAACAGGAGCTTCCGGTCGTCAAGAAAACGCCCGGCGGTCAGCCGTCAACGAACGAAGACGTATTGCAGCGCCTCGCACTCGATCATCCGCTGCCAAAACTGATTCTTGAGCACCGGGCGCTATCCAAGCTCAAGTCGACCTACACCGACAAGTTACCGAAAATGGTTAACGCTGAGACCGGAAGAGTGCACACCAACTATGCGCAGGCAGTCGCGAATACCGGCCGCTTGGCGAGCAATGATCCGAATCTTCAGAACATCCCGGTACGCACTGCCGAAGGACGCAGAGTGCGCGAGGCGTTTATCGCCCCGCCAGGCTGCAGCATCCTCTCCGCGGACTATTCGCAGATCGAGCTGCGCATCATGGCGCATCTGTCACAGGACGAAGGCCTTCTTCAGGCGTTCCGCGAAGGCGCGGACGTTCACCGTCACACAGCGTCGGAAATATTCGGCGTTGACAGCCCGGACATTTCCAGCGAACAGCGCCGCTACGCAAAGGTCATCAATTTCGGTCTCATTTATGGCATGTCCGCGTTCGGGCTCGCAACCCAGCTCGGTGTAGAACGATCGGCTGCACAACAATACATTGACCGCTATTTCACGCGCTATCCCGGTGTTGCTGGGTACATGCAAAGCACGCGTGAACTGGCGCGCGAGCGCGGTTATGTGGAAACCGTCTTCGGGCGCCGTCTGTATCTCGCCGAAATTCAATCGAAGAATCACCAGCGCCGGCAGGCCGCTGAACGGGCCGCAATCAACGCACCAATGCAGGGGACGGCCGCCGATCTGATCAAGCTCTCGATGATTGCAGTGAATGACTGGATCACGAATGAAAAGCTCGAAACACGCATGGTTATGCAGGTACACGACGAGCTGGTACTGGAAGTTCCCGATGCGGAACTTGAAACCGCCAAAAACAAAGTCCCCGAGTTGATGTCGGGAGTGGCGCAACTTGACGTGCCGCTGGTTGCCGATGTCGGCGTGGGTCCGAACTGGGAACAGGCGCATTGATGCCCGTCGTCGAGCCGCGCAATCAATGATCACATTGATACGCCACAGGGTTGGCAGCCGCTTCGTTTCAGCGCGTCGTAGCAAGACAAACCGATGGCCGGCTTTGACGCAATAAAACAACAGCAGCAGGTCTGGGCGGCCGGGGATTTCGCGGTAATCGGCTGGAACCTGGTCTATCCTGGCGAACTGCTGTGTGAGGCGGTCGAGTTACGTGGCGGCCACGAGTTGCTGGACGTTGCAACCGGTGCCGGTAACGCCGCTTTGTCGGCAGCGCGCCGCAACTGCGATGCAACCGGTATCGATTACGTGCCCGGCCTGATAGAACGAGCAAGCGCGCGCGCCGCAGCGGAAGGGTTGCCGGTCAGATTCGAAGTTGGTGATTGCGAACAACTGCCGTTTGCGGACGAATCGTTCGACCGGGTGCTATCGGTCTTCGGGTCAATATTTGCCCCTGATCAGGAAAAAGCCGCACAAGAGCTGATACGTGTGTGCCGGAGCGGCGGCAAGATCGGCATGGCAAACTGGACACTGGACGGATTCTGGGGGCATGCGTTTGCCCTGATCGCCCGGTACGTTGCGCCGCCTGAATCCTTACGTTCACCCCTCGAATGGGGAACGGAAACGCGCTTGAAGGCGCTGTTCGGCGAAACAAAATCTTTGACGAAGATCAGCAAGCGAAGTGCATTGTTCCGCTATCGTGACAATGCACACTGGATAGATGTGTTCACGACCTGCTTTGGCCCGGTCATGAACGTACTGGCAAAACTGGACGAAAAGCGCAGCAAAGAGTTTCTGCGCAACTTGGACGATACGCTGACGCGCTTTAACGTGTCGGGTGACGGAACATTAATGGTCAGTGCCGACTATCTTGAAGTCGTGATCGATAAGTAGGCGCTGTGCAGTGTGCATGAGTCTGGCATTACACCGCTTCGGCGTCGGAACCAGAGCAAACACTGGCAGAACTGCATCGACCCGAAATAGAATACCGGGCGCAAGCCCGACATAGCACCAACACACGAGCGAAAATCATGATACTTCATCCGACCGGTAATTTTGACAATAGCGCCAGGGACTACAAGCACATCACTGCAGTGCCGCTTGCTGCTGCGATGGGTGCGGAAATTCGCGACGCACAGATCAGCGACTTGAGCGAAGAACAATTCCTGGAAATCGAGGACGCGTTATATCGTCACAAGATGATCTTCTTTCGTGATCAGGACATGAGCCACGACGACCAGGAAGCGTTTACATTGCGCTTCGGTGACTTCGGCGTCGACGCCTATACAACAGGCACGGAAGGACACCGTAACGTACAACCTGTCGTCAAGGAAGCGGATACGCGCACAGCGATGATTTTCGGTAGCGGCTGGCACACCGACTCACCGTTTATGGAGGCGCCGCCCGCCATCAGCATGCTGTTCGGCGCCGACATTCCGCCTTACGGCGGCGATACCATCTGGTGCAACTCAGCGCTGGCCTACAACAACCTCAGCGACACGATGAAAAAAGTCATCGCGCCGCTGAAAGTTCATATGACAGGCGCCTTCGTTGTCGGCAAATTGAACGAGCTGAACAATACCGGGCAATCCGGCGGTGGATATTCCGAGCCGAAAAAATTCGGTGATATAGCGCTGGACGTCAACTCCAACGCAATGGTCAAAGGGTGGTACCACCCGATGGTTCGCACCCATCCCAAATCCGGTGAAAAATCGCTATATGTCGACCACACTTATTCGCATGGCATTGAAGGCATGACAAACGCCGAGGCGAATGGGCTGCTTGATTTCCTGAAACAACACGTGTGTCAGGCGGCCTTCAGCTGCCGTTTGCGATGGGCGCCGAAGACGTTTGCCGTTTGGGACAACCGCATCTGCATCCATCAGGCGTTCAACGACCACGACGGATTCCGCAGGGAATTGTATCGAACAACGGTTATGGGAGAAGTACCGAAATAGGCGGTACCGAAACAAAGTGATACCAGAATAATGCGGTACCAGGAAAAAAATCCCGCAACAGAGGCTGTGTAAAAACCCGGAGGCCATCTCGTTCGAGGTGGCCTCTTTTTCATTTGTGATTAGATAGCCAGTGCCTTGCAGAGTTGCTTCGTTCCCAGGATGTTAATAGCACGGGTCAGGTTATAAGCGGTCACGGCCAATGCCATCTTGGCTTTGACCTTCTGTATGCCTCTTACCAGGAAACGCCCGCCTTTGCGCCGTTGCATCATGAGTGGATTGGCCGCGGTGCGATCGGCGACCTCGTTAAGCACGTCTTCCTCGAAGTGGCGCGTCACCCAGCGCTGCTTAGCGGCCGTACACCGCGCCTTGATGTGACAGTTCGTGCACGCCTCACTGGTGTACAGCCAGTGGCGCTGCTTGTTCGACTGGGTCTTCTTTGGCAAGTGCTCACCGGCCGGGCACTCGTAGTAAAGAAGTGGACCCCGAAACTTGGACCCCCGCTTAAGTGAAATCTCCATGGGGTTCAGGCCGCGCTCTTCAACGCCGTTTGTTCGAAGTACACCGCATCGGGGGTACGCCGGTCAAGCCCAGTGTGACGACGCCGGGTATTGTAAAAACGAAAGTATTTGTCCAGTCCGGCGCGTAATGCCGCCGGCGTTTCATACGCGCGCAGATACACGTCTTCGTACTTCACACTGCGCCACAACTGTTCGACGAACACGTTGTCGATCCAGCGAGCCTTGCCGTCCATGCTGATCGTCACTTCGTGGTCCTTGAGAACGCGGGTGAACGCATCGGCCGTGAACTGCGTGCCCTGATCGGTGTTGAATATCTCGGGTGTACCGTAGCCACGCAATGCCTCTTCGAGCGCCTCGACGCAAAAGTCGCTGTCCATCGTGTTCGACGCCCGCCACGAAAGCACCTTGCGCGTATGCCAGTGCATAATCGCCACGAGCTACATGAACCCCTTGGCCATCGGTAGATAACACATATCGCTCGCCCACACCTGGTTGGCCCGCGTGATTGTCATGTCCCTGAGCAAGTAAGGATAGATCTTGTGTCCCTTGTCTGGCGTGCTGGTGCGCCGCTTCGGCTACAGCGCCCTGATCTGCATCTGACGCATCAGCCGCTGTACGCGCTTACGATTGACCTGCAGCCCGCGTGTATCGAGTTCGTTGCGAATACGACGGCTTCCGTAGAACGGCAGCTCAAGGTGGATCTCGTCGATCAGGCGCATCAGCTCAAGGTCTTCGGCTGACACCTGTGCGCCGCGATAGTACGCTGTGCAGCGTGCCACTCCGAGTAACTCGCAGCGGCGTGCCCTGGACAGTTCGTGAGCGCTTTGAATCTGTGCTCGGCGCTCGCTCACCGGTCGCGCCCGAGAAACTTTGACAGAAAATCTTTCTCCATCGTCAGTTGCCCGACCTTGGCGTGCAGCTTCTCGATTTCGCGTTCGGTGTGTTGCGCCTCAACTGCGTTGCCACCGAACACGTCCTCGGCACTATCGACCAGACGTTTCTTCCAGTCCTGGATCTGATTCGGGTGAACGTCGAACTGTTCAGCCAGCTCGGCCAGTGTGTGCTCGCCACGCACTGCGCCCAGTGCTACTTTGGCCTTGAAGCTCGCCGTGTGATTTCTTCTCTTTACTACGTGTCATCTTCGGATCCTCTCTGTGTCGTAAAAGAATAATCCATAAGATTTCACTTATCAGCTACATTTTGGTGTCCAGCCGTTGGGGTCCACCTCTTGTTGCCTACGTCATATTGAAGTTGGTGGGCGTCGATTTCGCAGCGACGTGGGCGTTGATAATTTTCTTTCTGAACTACATTCCGAACATCGGTTCAGTACTCGGCGTGGTGTTTCCGGCCTTGCTCACCTTGGTGCAATTCGAAACAATTACGCCGTTTCTTTATGTACTGATTGGTCTCGGCAGTATGCAGTTCGTCATAGGAAACCTGATTGAACCGGCGTTCATTGGGCGTTCGCTCAACCTGAGCTCTTTTGTGATTATTCTTTCCCTGACATTCTGGGGCGTTGTCTGGGGCCTGCCGGGAATGTTTCTGAGCGTGCCACTGATGGTCACGTTTGCGATCATTTGCTCGTACGTACCCGCGCTAAACTGGATTGCGGTGCTGCTATCCGCAGATGGCCGTACTTTTGGAACGCAAGACCAATAAGTAACGGAGCACCGTACACACGCCTGGGTTTGACTGACTGGAACTGCGGTCGTGCGCAGTAATGATCGATGCGAATCCCTCGTGAAATATGCGAGCTAGAAACCATAAAGCCGCGCCGGATTATCGACCAGTATCGCGTGCTTGAGTTCGGGGTCGGGTGCATAATCGTCAAGCGCATCAAGCAAGTCACCATCATTTGGCATGAACTCGTTCAGGGCGGGGTGCGGCCAGTCCGTACCCCAGATCATGCGCTCGGGACCAGCCTCGATCAGCGCGTGTGCAAACGCAATCGCGTCAGAGTAGGGCGGACCTTCAGCAGAAATCCGGTAGTTGCCGGACAGCTTGACCCAACATATGCCATCACGAACCAGATCAACCAGGGTTTGAAAGCCCGGATGATCGATTCCGTTGGAAATCTTCATATGCCCCATGTGGTCCACAACTGCTGGAACAGGCAAGCGGCGCAGGCGGGGTGCCAGTTCGACCAGATTACGGGCATCGAGTAATAGCTGAATGTGCCAACCCATGTCTGCAATCCGTTCTGCCAGAGGTTCCAGTGCGTCGATGCCAACACCGCCGCCGAACAACACGTTCAGGCGCACGCCACGAAAACCGCCGTCATTGAGTCGAACCAGAGTAGGTTCATCAACTGAAGCGTCGGCTACCGCAACACCGCGCGCGTTAGGCCCATAGCCGACGATCGCATCCAGAGTGACCTGATTGTCGGTACCGTGGACAGACGGCTGAACAATGACCGAGCGGTCGATGCCAAGCACTCGGTGCAATGATTTATAGGCTTCGAGCGATGCCGGCGGTGGCGTGTAGGAGCGATCCGCGACGTACGGGTAAACTTCGGGCGGTCCCAAAACATGAGCGTGGCAATCGCACGCGCCGGCCGGCACGTCAAAGCGGGGGGAGCGCGGTTCGGGGTCAGGTGCGAGACAGGGCCTGGTCATTGGCGAGTTGGCATTCGGCGCGGCTTAACCCGCAGGTCAAGCTTCAAAACCACGGCCACTGCGGCGATATTCGTCGCGCGGCGGACTGAAGACGTCGAGAACGATTGCGCCGTCCGGCCCGGCGTGAAATCCGTGTTCAATTTGTCCAGGCGTCTGCCAGAAATCACCGGCCTCCACTTGATGCTCGACGCCATCCTGAACGCGCACGCCGCTGCCCTGAAGCATGACTCCCCATTGTTCCTGTGGATGGCTATGTATCACGCCCGACTTGTTCGGCCCGATATGCACGACCGAAAGCATCACGTTCTCGCCGGGGAAAATCCGGGTGTCCAGTCCGTCAGCCAGGTTGCGGGAAATTCCCTGGCTCATGTCGTGCAAATTGAAAAAATGTTGTTCCGGCATTGTAATTTTCCTCCTGCTATCCATCACGTGCGTACCTATAACGATTCATTGAACGCCGTCAGTACGTTCCAGTATTGTTTGGCATACAGTACTGCATGCGCTTTGAACCTGCCAGCGTGCCACACGGTTTGGAACAAAAACGGCTTGGTACAAAACGACCTGGAACAGACGTGAAAGATTTGGCAAACAAGGCCGTTAACCAAGCGGGGGAAATACTGTGACCGATACCGTAAATCTTTTCTATTCTTTCAGGAGTCCTTACTCGTATCTTGCAACGCCGGGTGCGCTTGCACTCGAGCGGGACTTTGCAATCCGTATCGTGCTGCGCCCGGTCCTTCCACTGGCATTGCGGCAGCCGGATTTCTTCAGCCCCGATAACGTGAAGCGAGCAAAATACATCAGGCTGGACTGGCCGCGCAGGGCCGAGATGCTAGGCCTGCCACATGTCTGGCCATCACCCGATCCGATTGTTCAGGACATGAAAACATACGCGATCGCTGCCGAGCAGCCTTACATATACCGATTGACTTACCTCGGCGTCGAGGCCCAGCGAAGAGACCGCGGAATTGGCTTCGCTGCCGAAGTTGCCAGACTAATATTCGGCGGAACACGCGACTGGCATCTGGGTGATCACCTGAAGAACGCGGCTTCGAGAGCGCAACTCGACCTGGACGCCATGGATGCAGCGATCAAGGATCCAACGTCACACCGAGAGGAAGTCGAAACGAATCAGGTTGATCTGGTAGCGGCCGGCCATTGGGGCGTGCCAACTTTCGAATTCAATGGCGAACCTTTTTTTGGACAGGACCGCATCGACAGCCTGCGCTGGCGGCTTGAGAAGAGCGGCTTGCCACGCTGAAAACCTACCGCGTCACTGGCAGCAAGGCCGCAATCATCGCGGCGCACAACAGTCGGCAATCAGCGGCAAGAATCACCCGACCAGTTTAATTGCGGACCAGCCATTCTCATTGACATATTTCACCAGATTACGCGGCCTATACGCCTTGTCGCGGTCCCAGCGTTCCTTGACCGAGCGGTGAACAAGCGTCAGCCCTTTGCCATGTTCAATAGGCCGGAAAGATTTCGCCTTGATTCGGTAATAACTACGGCGCGACACATGCAAAGTCGCAGTGGCTTTGGGCCGCAAGCTTTGTTTCAGATGCGTCTCGAAGGTAAGGCCGGCGGCAGACGCTTGCCGCAGCATCCAGTCAAGGGCAATGTCGGACAGGGACCATCCACCTGAATCCGGCGGATAGCTACCGCCAATATCGCTGTGAGCGCCCGGAAACCAGACCTGTTTGAGGTCGAGGTGTTCGCGCGGCACCCACACTGTTGGTTGGAAATCAGCACGGAATTCGTCGATCGCAAGCGCGTGCCGCGCGATACGTACGTTTGACCCGATCTCGGTGTCGTAGAACTCGTCCTTGTCGTCGAGCAGCCCCAGAAACGAGAACGGAATACCCATTGCGCCGACCGTATCCCAAACGCCGGTAAACCTGACTTCTCGAGACGGGTGAGCGTGCGCCTTTCGAAACTGGATCGATTTCTTTCCGCGTGGCGACCAGGCAAGCCCGGGTCTCTTGTAGTGCTCGAACGCAGCCTGAATCAATCGAGCATCCGGTCTCTTCAAAATACCGCAATTGTTGATGAGCCCGCTCAAACTTCGCACGGTGTAGGCGCCACGGCTAAATCCGAACAGGAATATCTCGTCACCCGGTGCATAGTTCTGAACGATATACCGGTAGTTGTCGACAATGTTCTTGTGAAGACCGCGTCCCGTCGCGCCGCCGATCACAGAATCGTGGTAGGAACCCACACCCCAGTCATAGAAAACCTGTTGGGCAATATCGCCCGATCCTACCGGCTTGACTGCACGAGCCAGTCGCAACACGTTGGTCGGAAAATCCGTGCTGAGATCTTTCTCCGGACGATTCCATGTGCCGTCTGCACAAATAACAATTCGCTTTGGCATAAGAACTACTCCCGTTCACGCAGCAAGACAAGCACACAATCTTGCATGCAATTGTTTATCAATCGTATTAAAGACGAATAAATCAGGCAGTAATGCGCTCGAGTCAGGGTACATACGGGAAACATTATTCGGCGAAGTACCTGTCAATTGCACTCTGGCAGAATGAAACGCCTTTGCTCACGACTGCCTCGCGCCACTCCGGGCTGGAAGGCGCGAACATTTCCAACAGTTGCCGCCTGGTCCAATGATTCACATCGCCATCACCGTAGTGATGCCACTGGTTTTCCTTACGAAGTGCATTCAGCACGCGAACCGAAGGGTAGGTACCAAACTCTTGCAAAACGAAATTCCACTCCGGTTTTGACTCCAGCATTGCGAATACTTCGGACAGCATTCCGCGAATATCGTAGGCGCCACTTGAGGCAGGGTCCGACACAAGTGTGTGCCCGAGCCTGGCGCTGAGACTGATTGCATCCTGCTGATTTTCATCTCCGCTACGCAAGAACTATGTTTCACTACCCCATTTGCCGAGCCCGGTGTGAACGTCAATCGCGAAAAGTTTGCGCACCGACTTCAGGCGAAGACTGAGCCAGCCAAGGAAAAGCATTGTGCTTTGCTCAAACTGCTTTCCACCAAAGAACAGGCCTTTGGGATATTCGTACTGCCCCTCTGCAACAGCCTGCCTGAGCGCCGGCATGCCGTGATTGAGGATTGAAAAAAGCGCGCGTGGATAAAACATGTCCACGCCCGGAAGGCGCGTAGGATTCAGCAAGCCGGCGAGTCGATGATAAGCGTCGGCGGCTCCGCTTCGTTTCGCTTCATCGACGACAAAATTTCGATTCAGATCGACATTGTTCTCGTTGTATCTGCGCCGCCACGCCATTCCGTACGGATTCAGGCAATGGACGACGATCAACGCACAGTCGTCAGGTAGAGCAAGTTCGGATGACAACAGTGCCAGTTGGATTGCAGAGCCTGCGAACCCTTCGACACCGTGTATTCCAGAAGAATGAACAATTGCACGCTCAGGCGCCTCTGACCCGAACCAGGCAATTTCAGTTGCCAACGGCATGCCGTCCAGACCCATCGCATCAAGGTGCAGTTCATCCATGGTCGCACCCGCGGCACAGGCGGCCGCAATGAAGCGAGTTCGTGCAGCTGCATAATTCTTCGAGAAATGGTCCGGCCCGGTCATTTTGTTTGGTGTTCACGCACTCCGGTCAGACCGGGAATATTCGTGACTTCGATACGCATCCTCAGTCAACGCAAATGTTTCTTGCAACTGCCGGCCGATCAGCCGCGGGCGCGAGCCAATGTAACAGTAGCAGTCGCCAAGTATGTTCAGCAAAAAGAGTGTGCAGGAAACTCGTCACGCGCGATTCGTCCCGCGACTAGTGCCGTGCAAAGGCCGTTCCAGCTAACAGACGCCAGTGGTGAAAACGGGTTACGCCAATCACGACTGCAACAATCGCGGCAGAAACAGCACAATTTGAGGCCACACAGAAACAATCGCGATGAATGCAATAAAACTGAGATAAAAAGGCAACGATGCACGAATTGCACTTTCGTAACTGACCTGGGCAATACGCGCGGCCGTCATCAGCGTCATTCCAACTGGCGGCGTAATGTTGCCGACATTGAGCGTGATAATCATCACCATCGCAAAATGAAGCGGATCGAAGCCGAGCTGAACCATTGCCGGAACAAGAACAGGTGCAACGATCACGAGAGCGGGCAGAACGTCGACAGCCGTGCCCACGAGCAGTAGCAGGGCGTTCACCATCAGGATTTGTATGAGGGGGTTGTCGCTGAACGCAGCGATGAGCTCAGCCGCCTCTCGCGTAATGCCGGAGCGGGTCACAAACCATCCGAGCACGGTCGATGCACCCAGCAGAAAAAACACCACGCCCGACAAGCGTACTGTTGTAAGCAGTGCGTCCCAGATCTGCGCCACTGTAAGACGTTTGTAAATAAACAAGCCGATAGCGATTGTGTAGACGGCCGCAAACGCCGAGGCTTCGGTCACAGTACTCAGTCCACTCAGGATCCCGCCGAGAATGATCACCGGCACCAGGAGCGCCGGAAGAGTCGGCAGCAACGTTTTCAGAGCCGGCAAAAACCCGCCGTCAACGTGAACCGGAAAATTGCGGCGCCAGGAGAGGAATCCGCTGACGCATAGCAATGCGACAGTGAGCAGGAGACCGGGAATGATGCCGGCAATGAACAAGGAAATGACTGAAATTTCCTGAAGAATCGTCGCATACACAATCATCACGACGCTTGGCGGGATGATCGGTCCAATTACTGAAGAGCACGCAGTCACCGCGGCGCTGTAGTCAGCTGGATACCCTTCCTTCTTCATCGCCGGGATCATTAACTTGCCGACCGCCACCGTGTCTGTAATAGCCGCGCCGGTTAGCCCGGCGAAGAACAGGCTTGTGGTGATGTTGACGTGACTCAGTGCCCCCCGTACACGTCCGAGAAGCGCATTATTGAAATCGATCAGGCGCTGCGTCAGGCCGGCGCGATTCATCAATTCGGCGGTAAAGATGAAATAAGGCACAGCCATCAACAAGAACCCGCTGACGCCGGAGAACATGCGGTCGGCGAGAATTTCCATGAAGGCAAGTCCGCCAAGCGAGACTGCACCAGCCAGACCTGAAAACACCATGACCAGCGCAATTGGCGCACCGATCAGCAGCAGGAAAATGAATACGGCGAGGGTCGCGGTCACTTGTCTACTGCGCCATTTTCTACTGCGCCATACAATTCGGCGTCGGGCGGATCCAGCAGACCGAATCCCTTGACCAGATGGACGAGCAATATTGCGCCGCTGAGCGGGACGCACACTGCGACCCATCGTGCGTGAATCTGTATCTGATCAGAAACCATATAGTACTGTGCGGTTGACTCAAAGAAATACCATCCGAACCAAAGCAGCAATGCGGCAAATATTGCCACCGACGCTAGAACTGCATAACGCATTGCTGCAGCCACGGCTTCGGGCACCATGCGTGACATCATGTTCATCGCGACATGCTCGCCGTCATGGAACGCAACAGTAATACTAAGCATGCCGATCCACGGAATGAACAGGCGGGCAAGCGAGTACGTCCAGCTCAGCGCCTCGCTGGTGACGACCATATAGAAAAATCCCACGAAAGAGATCGACAGCATCGACAATATGCAGCCAACGCAGGTGAACAATACCAACCTGTTAACGGTATCGCTAACGGCTCGCGCGCGAGATCCAATTGTCACAGCGATCAGCGGGCGTAGTTCTGCAGGTCAAGCGAGACGGTATCCTTTTCAATGCGCGCCACTGTCGCCCACAGCTCATCGACGAGCTTGGCATCGATTCCAAAGTCACCGGTCACCCACTTCTTCCAGGCCGGGCGCGCTATCGCTGCCATCTTCTTCTTTTCCGCAGCAGTCAGGATATGGCATTTCTTGAAATTTTTGCACGATGCTTCCCAGCCCTTGATGGCAGCGAGCACGGCGATACCGTGCGAAACCTGCACGGCTTCGCGGGCCGACTCAATGACCGCTTGCTGGTATTCCTTTGGCAATCGTTGAAACCACTTTTCGCTGACCATCCACGAGACGGAGTTATACACGTGACCACTCCACGTCGTGAAGTCGTTTACTTCCCACAGTTTGAACGCGAGGCTGACACCGGGCGCGTTGAACTGACCATCGGCAAGTCCGGTACTCAATGCGGTTACAACTTCGCCCCAAGGCAACGGTGTTGCCGACGCACCAAGGGCTTTCATCGTGGCAACATGCGCCGGATTTTCCTCGACGCGGATTTTCAGGCCCTTGATATCGGCCGCGGTCTTGATCAGCCGCTTGTTATTGGTAAAGGCCACGAAGCCACCGCCATCGTCGAGCGTGCCGAGGTAGCGCAATCCCGATTTAAGCGTGCCGCGCATGAATTTGGCATGCCATCCGCCATCGAAGTAAGCTCGCGCTATGCGGTAATTCGGAAAAAGAAAAGGCGTCGTCACAATCTGGTACTCGGGGAAAAATGACGACATTGCACCCGATGAAATTAGCGACGCCTGAACGATGCGGCCACCTTGCGCCTGCTTGGCGGTTTCAACTTCGGAACCGAGTTGGCCGTTGCCAAACACCTGCACGTCGATGCCGCCTTCTGTCGCCGATTCGAGAATGGATTCGAAATGCTTCATCGCAGGGTGCATTTCGTTGTTGCTCAGGTCTTCCGGCGCAAGATGGCTGATCACCATCGTGAATTTGGCTGCCTGCGCCGGAACCATGCCTGACAACATCAGCATGGACAGCATCGCCGCAGCAATGCCCTTGTTTCGAAGTGTCATGTTCCCCTCCCGCTGTAACTGGTTTCTGGACGACAGACATCAGCATCACCAGCGCGGGGTATGCGTGTCAAGTCCGCTTGCAATGCATCAATCAAATACACGCTCGGAATACCTAGTCCCGACCAAAATGCGCGGACAAATAATCAAGGATTGTGTCGCGCGTAGTCTCGTCCTCGATCGGAGACATACCTTGCTCTTCGACCATCCATTCGAGCGACTCTTCCCATGCCTCGCGGCTTAACCCTTGTTGCTTGACGATCATCAGCGAGTGACAAACCCGGCAGCGATAAAAAACGTCTTCCCGACCGGGGCCCGGTGGAAGTCCTTGCCATTTTTCGGAGTTGCCATTTGTCGCACTCTCGACAACGGATTCATCCCCAATGGCCTCCGCCGCAACAGGCAGCGCTATGGGTGCATCACTCAATGTGGCGAGATAGGCAATAAGTTGGGCGCGTTCTTCAACCGACCTGATTCCCGGGAATGGCATGCGCCCTTCCGGAGCAATCAGCTTGGGATCAGACAGATAAATGTTGAGTTGCTCGAAGTCCCAGTCACCGCCAACCAGCTTCAGTGAATCCGAGTATTCGAAGCCTGGTTCGGCAGCGACCCTTCGCCCGACGACGCTCCACAGATTCGGGCCTATCGTTGTTTCTGCGCCAGATTTTGAAACATGGCAAACAGCGCACTGGAGGAACACGCGCATTCCCTTTTCCGTGTTTGCCGTTGCGAGGCGCGCGTGAACGGGTTCTATCCCGTCCCCGGCCGAGACATGGTTACAGTGCAGTAACGCGGATAACACGATCGTCGCCACAGTCTTCCAGAAAGCTGTGTTCCAGAAAAGAGTATTCCAGAAACCGGTGTTCCAGAATGCAGTGTTCCAGAAAGTCGTTACCAGATAGCAATTCGACACGTTGGATATAGACACGTCAGATAACGCCAGACGCAAAGTCCGCTTCAGCAAGCGCGCCAATATTCATCATCTATTGACGGACCGGCCAGCTCCGCCAGACATCGCCCCGTAGTAATCAAACAACCCGTACTGCAACGCGATGCATCGTATTGTTCAAATAACCTTTCGGGTTCCATGCAATTGCAAACGGCTGTTGCCTGCCTTCGTCATCTTTGGCCCGTGCCCAGATTTCGTAATAGCCTTTTTCGGGAAATCTGATCCGCGCACTGAAGTGTTGCCATGCAAACGGGTTTGCCGGAGCGTGCAAATCTGCATTCAGCCAGGTGGCGCCAAAATCAATCGATACGTCTACGGCGCTGACGGCATTGTCACCAGCCCAGGCATGGCCGCGAATGTCCAGTTCAGGGGAACCGGATAGTTCGATTCCACTTTTCGGATAGGTGATGAGCGATTTCACCGGCATCGATTCGATGATGCGGAAATCTTTCTTCGGCACTTTCTCTCCCGGGGCGACCGGGTAGGCCGGTGTTCGATAGGCGGTACCGGTCATCTTGGTGCCGTCGTGAACGCGATCGCGAATTTGAATGCGCGTCAGCCATTGATGTGAACAAGAGCCAGGCCATCCGGGAATGACCAACCTGAGGGCGCGCCATTCATCGGATGTAAGTCGTCCCCATTCTGTTCGAACGCATTCAAATTGAACGGACTCATTGCTTTGGAGATGGGCACGCCGCGAGAGATCGCTTCCTTGTCCGGATTCCCCGAAAGATGCGCATCTTCGCCGTAATGCGCCGTGTAGATGGCATTGTTTTTCAGCCCAGCGGCCGCCAACACGTCTGAAAGCCTCACTCCGGTCCACTCCGAGCAGGCAACTGCTCCAAGGGTCCACTGATTGCCCTTGGCTTTCGGTTCAAAGAATGCGCGGCCGTTGCCTCAGCATTCGATCAACAGCTTTAACTTGACGACCTCAAACCTGTTTCTAAGGTCATCAATACTGAACGTCATGGGTGAGGAAACTTCTCCGTCTACTGCGAGCCGCCAGTCCTGCACATTTACGTTTGCTGGAGGCGTGCCGTTGTTGCGCACGAAGTGGCGCGCGGTCGGTGTCACTTCGTCATCGAGCAGATGCGGCGGACATTCTGCGTTGACGGGCCAGTCATTCAGAATAACGAGTCCGTCCTTGTTTTCAATTCGAAATGATTCTTCGGCAAGCGCGACCGGTATCAGACCGCCCGGCATCGATCGGTGAAAGGGAATGGCGCCACCAAGGAAAGCTGCCATGCTGGCAAGACCTGCGCCTTTCAGAAAGCCACGCCTGTCAGAAAAAGTTTCACGGCCAAAGACGAGGCGGTCCGCTTGTTGCGGATCGGCGGCATACAGCTCAAAGAGACTCTTTTTGGGTTTACTCATCGTCACTACTCCTGGAACGAATACACATCGATCGCACGACAAATACTACAACAGCCCGGCAATTCGAATACACGCTCACGCGGCGAGTTTTGCCCAAAATCAACAGAGGTGTCACGCATGCAAACCGGACCGTTTACATACTGGATCTTTTAACAACAAGGCAGGCGCGTTTCGAGCCGGATTGCCGCCGGATCTACTTTTGCGACAGTGCGTTAGCGCCGGAAGCGAACTGTATGTTGTAGAGCCGCGCATAAAT
Organism: uncultured Burkholderiales bacterium; assembly: GCA_951812315.1. Classification (GTDB taxonomy): domain Bacteria; phylum Pseudomonadota; class Gammaproteobacteria; order Burkholderiales; family Eutrophovitaceae; genus SG8-40. The sequence continues at coordinate 4,248 of CATOSA010000006.1, read as the reverse complement.
ACCTTCGCGCGTCAGCAACTCGGCATGGGTGCCGACTTCGGCAATCCTGCCATTATCGAGCACGACAATGCGATCGGCGTTCTCAATCGTTGAAAGCCTGTGCGCAATCACGACAGTAGTGCGCCCTTTCATCAGGGAATCAAGCGCAGCCTGAACATGTTTTTCGGATTCGGAGTCAAGTGCTGACGTCGCTTCATCAAGTATCAACACCGGTGCGTCCTTGAGTATCGTCCGGGCAATAGCGAGGCGCTGACGTTGCCCGCCGGACAGGCGTACACCTTTTTCTCCAATTACGGTATCCATGCCATGCGGCATCGCGCTAATAAATTCCATCGCGTGCGCCGCTTCGGCCGCGGCTTCAATTTGCGGCAGTTGCGCGGCCGCATTGACCCCGTATGCGATGTTCGCTGCGACCGTATCATTAAACAGTGCGACTTCCTGGCTGACGAGCGCGATATTCGCGCGCAGGCTGGCCAAGGTCAGTGAACCGATATCGTGCCCGTCAAGCAGAATGCGCCCTGCATCGGGACGAAAGAAGCGCGGCACCATATTGGCGAAAGTTGTTTTGCCGCCGCCCGAAGAACCAACCAGTGCAACGGTTTCTCCGGCGGCGATGGTGAGGTTGACGTTTTTCAGTGCAGGTGTGTCGCTTCGCTCGTAGCTGAAGCTCACATTTTCGAAGCGTAATTCGCCTCTGGCTCGTGGTAGATCAAGTTTGCCAGTGTCAACCTCGGGCGCCTCGTCGATCAGCGAAAACACCGATTCCGCCGCTGCAAGTCCACGCTGCAAATGTTCTGCAACTCCTGTAAGCCGTTTCAGCGGCGCCGTCAACATCAACATGGCGGCGAGAAACGACACAAAGCCACCGACGGTGGTGGTCGCCTGCTGTGCCTGTACGGTCACGTAGTAAACAACGACCGCGGTCGCAAGCGCTGCAAGCACCTGCACGATCGGTACATTCGCGGCCGCGGCGGCAGTCTGCTTCATCATGTATCCGCGCAAGGCGTTGCTGGTATCGTTGAAGCGTTGCGTTTCGTAGCTTTGTCCGCCAAATATCTTGACAACCTTGTTGCAGTCGATGGTTTCCTGGACAACCTGGGTCAGCTCTCCCATCGCCGTTTGCGTCGAACGACTGGTGTTTCGCAACCTGATATTGAAATAGCGCACTACAAGCGCAATCGGTGGAATCATCGCCAGCGATATCAGCGTGAGTTTCCAGTCTACGTAGAGCAAATAGGCAAACAATCCGACTATCGTCAGGGTGTCCTTTACGAGTACCGTTACAACCTGGGTAGCCGCCTGAGTGACCTGCGCGACGTCAAACGTAAACCGCGAGATCATATTTCCGGTGCTTCGCTCGTAAAAATAACCAAGCGGCAATGCCAACATGCGCCGGAACATCTGATCGCGCAAATCCATGACGACTTTGTTGCCCACCCAGGCCGCCGCATACTGACCCAGAAAACTGCCAAATCCGCGGAAAATGAACAAAGCGATCAGAGCAATCGGCGTCCATTTGATCAGAACCGGATCCTTGCTGACAAAGGTGCCGTCAAGAAACGGCTTGACCGCGGCGGGCAAAGCAACTTCGGTCGCTGCGCTGATCAACATGCCCACGATGGAGAATGCGAACACCCATGCATAGGGACGCACATAGCGAAGCAGTCGGAGATAGAGCTGCGTGCTGGTCATCGCTTGCATGGCGCGCACCATAGCAGACGCGAACCAAAAAAAGAAACAATCCAGCTGCCATATTGCAGCTGGTGTATCAAGCGTCGAGCTGCCCGGAAAACCTCGGTGGTTATGCCGCGCACGTCACGGCACGGCATAGCCCCCAGCTCAGAACTGATACCGTGCGGATAACAGGAAATTTCGTTCGAATGCCGGATAGGCAGAGAACGTGGGATTGTTGGTGACGATACCGTATGAGTAATAATCTTCATTGAACAGATTTCGCGCAATCGCTTCCAGCGTCCAGTCGCCTGTATTGTAGATTGCGGCAAGATCAACCAGCGTGTAATCCGGCATCAGTTGGCCGAAGCTGTTGCTCTGGTCATTATCATAGTACTGCTCGCCCACATAGGTGACCGTTGCTGAAATGTTCACGCCCGGCGTCGGTAATACCGTGGCAGTGACGCCGGCACGGTGCCTCGGCACCAGCGGAATGTTGTTTCCGCTCACATCAACACCCCCGAAACTGCCCTCCCGATACTGTGCCACCGTGTAGGTGTACTGGCCGGACAGAATCAACCAGTCGTCCTTATTCCAGTTTGCTTCCAGCTCAACTCCTTCGCGTAGAGTCGGCGGAAGATTGATGTTGCCCCCAAAAGGAGGCAGCACGTCACTTGGAAGAAACGCGATTTCGTTATTGATATCCATATGATATGCGGCAACTCGCACGCTGCTGCGGTAGCTGCCGAAATCGGCTCCAATTTCAGCATCGCGCGACGTCTGCGGCTGCAGAGGTGTCATGACAAATCGATTCTCGTCGATGTTTGCGACCCGAAAACTGGTTCCGGTCTTCGCGTAAAAGGATATCCCTGCGTTTATTTGCTGACGCAACGCTACTTCCCACGCGTCAAGGTCATCTATCTGCTCCCTCCTGGTCGGGCTGGTACCACTCAGGTCGTCGATCGTGGTATCGGTACGTTGCAAGCGTCCGCCAAGACTTATCTGGGTAGCAGGTGTCAGATAGAACGTATCCTTGGCGTACAAAGCGGAATTGGTCTGGTTGGAGCCGGCAGCCGAGGCCGGAAACGGTGGAAACAGCGAGCTTGTTGTGTATTTCCACTCATCCAGGTCAATACCCGCCACCATTTCATGATCAACGCCAAACGAGAACTTAATACGCGGTGACAGTGCAGTGTCGTTGCCTGCAATATCGATACTTCCCGGTTGAATGACGGCGAAGGAATCGCGCTCACGGTAGGTAAGGTCTATTGCCGCTTCCAGCGCGCCATACCTCTGGCTGGTTCCAAGATTGACCCGGGACGTACGCAGGGCACTGTAATCGTTCGGCGTACTAGTACCACGTCGATCCGTTGTAAGTTGCGCTTCTGTCCGCGCGCCAGGCAAGCGGAGATCCTGATCGCCCATGTTGATCTTGAGATATACGGGGCCATTGCCACCAAAGTAACGAAAATCACCCAGGAAGTTTCGCTGATCCAGTTCGTTGTTATCCCGGTAGTTGTCGGAATCAAACTGACCAATGTTGAATGTCGCCCCGACTTTATCGCTTGCGATCGAAGCAGACGCGCTGACTTCGTAGGTGTTATAGGTACCGGCGCCCGCCTTTAGACTTGCGCTTCGGCTATTTGGACGTGCGCCGTTGGTGACGATGTTTATCGTACCGGCGGTCGCGCCGCCGCCATACAGTACGGTTCCGCTTCCCCTTAGTATCTCGATTCTATCGATCGAGGAGAGCGGGATTGACGCCAGATCGGCCGGCACAAGTTCATTCTCGCTAATGCGCTGACCGTCCAGCAGAATGAGTGTGTTCTGATCGCCGGTTACACCAAAACCGCGCATGTCAATCTGCTGGTTTGGACTACCGAAATTGTCTCTAGAATATATTCCTGCACTGCGAGTGAGAAATTCCGGAAGTGTACGAGCTCCGGATGAACGAACCTGCTCCCCGCTAATAACCTGCACACCTATCGGCTGATTTGCGGATTCCTCTTCGAAGCGACTCGCAGTTACGACAACGTCATCAACAACAACATCGTCTCGGGGGTCAGTATCTTGTGCCAGGCTGGTCGTCGCAAATGTTACTGCGAAGCTTCCAGCGGCAATTACCATGCGTCCTGTTGCCATTTGATTCTCCTGCGCTATTGCACACCCGCCGTGTGCGCGGCAAAAACAGGGAGTTCTCGATCAGGGCGACAGGCGCAGAGGAACAGGCCGAAATCCGCCCCACGCGGAAACTCCTTACGTATTCACGGGGCCGGTATCCGGGCTTGCGAGACTTGATACGTCGCCTTCCCATGGCGCAGCAGATTGAGATCGCTGATTGCCACAGTGGCTGGAAATCCAAAAAAAGCACGGGACTTCCGTTGACGCACCCACACTCGCCTACCGTTGCGGGGGCAGCACAGGACTGGGTAAACCGAGTTTCAGGCCAATAATTCGGCCCAACACACGGATACCGTCACCTGATTTCCCGTTCGACCCCGGCTACACAAATCGCCGGGGCACCTCGGAACGAACGGCATTGTACACGTGGGCTATTTGGGACTACGTCTGAGTAAG
>CATOSA010000005.1 GCA_951812315.1 uncultured Burkholderiales bacterium | reverse complement strand
GGGAAAAACTTCTCAATACCCGTGGCATGACCTGGCGCAAATTGTCCGAAGACAAGCGTCAGGACATGAACGAAGCGAAAACGCTGCAATTGATGGCTGAGCAGCCCAGCATTATCAAAAGGCCGGTCATCGACCATTTCGATTCGCTGCTGGTCGGCTTCGATGAAGCGGCGTATGAACGCGTTTTCAGTCAATAAGCTGCCCTGCCATTCACTCCGAATACCGTTGTAGCAAGGCGCGACGCGGCGCATTCGGATAAAATGCTGGACCCTGCTCCGCCTTTCGGCGCCAATCGTTCCGGAGCACCGAATCGATAATCAAGGCTGCCCGCACGCGGGCAACTATCATTACTCAGAGGTAGATCATGTCCCTCGTAGCTGAAAAGACGCATTCCGCAACTGACGAACTCAAGGCATTGCTCGGTGACCGGGTCTCCACCAACGCGACCGTGCGCGACACGCATGGCAAGGATGAGTCCTGGCATCACCCGCACCGGCCGGACGTCGTGGTGTTTCCCAATACCACTGAAGAGGTATCGGAAATTGTAAAGGTGTGCGCGAAACACAAAATGCCGGTGGTCGCTTACGGGACCGGCACCTGCCTCGAAGGCAACGTCATACCGCATCTCGGTGGCGTGGTTGTCGACCTGATCAATATGGATCAGGTACTGCGGGTCAGCGCTGAAGACCTGGACGTGACTGTTCAGGCGCGCGTCACCCGCAAGCAGTTGAACGAATATATTCGCGGCCAGGGCCTGTTTTTCCCGATCGACCCCGGCGCCGACGCATCACTGGGCGGAATGGCTGCGACCCGTGCATCCGGTACCAATGCAGTTCGTTACGGTACGATGCGTGAAAACGTGCTCGCGCTCACTGTGGTGCTTGCCGACGGACGCATCATCCGGACCTCACGCCGCGCGAGAAAGTCTTCTGCAGGATACGATCTGACCCGGGTTTTCGTCGGCTCGGAAGGCACGCTCGGCATCATCACCGAAGTCACCTTGCGGCTTTACGGCATTCCCGAGGCAATGGCAGCGGCAGTGTGTTCATTCGATTCACTGGAAGGCGCAGTCAACACCGTTATCCAGACTATCCAGCTCGGCGTTCCGGTCGCACGAATTGAACTGCTCGACGATATCGAGATGGATGCGGTCAACAAGTTCTCCAAGCTTGATTACCCGGTAAAAGATACCCTGTTTCTCGAATTTCACGGCACCGAATCCGGCGTCAAGGAGCAGGCGGAGCTGGCGCAGTCACTCGCCGCGGAAAACACCGGTGGAGAATTCAAGTGGGCCACCAAAACAGAAGACCGTAACAAACTGTGGGCGGCGCGCCACGACGTCACCTATGCCACCAAGGCACTTCGCCCCGGCGCCGAGATCTGGGCGACCGACGTGTGCGTGCCAATATCTCGGCTGGCTGAATGCATTCTCGAAACCAAGAAGGACCTCGAGGACAGTTTCCTGCTCGCGCCACTGGTAGGGCATGTCGGCGACGGCAATTTCCATCTCGGCTTTCTGATCGACCGTGATGATCCCAAAGAGATCGCGGAAGCCGAGCGGCTGAACGATCGCATGGTGATGCGTGCACTGGCAATGGACGGTACCTGTACCGGCGAACACGGCATCGGGCTTGGCAAGATGAAGTTCCTCACCGCAGAACACGGCGAAGGCGTTTCGGTCATGCGCGAAATCAAGAAAGCGCTGGACCCGGACAACATCATGAACCCGGGCAAGATCTTTACGATGTAACGTTCCATCACGAGCGCTGCAACGATTGCGTGGCGGACATTGCTACGCTGGGAGATATGCCGCGGCCGCCCGGGAATGAAGCGGCCTGGAAGGCGCGAAACGACTAACTCGATTCAGGACAAGGCGATGGCGCAGGGATACCACTGTGTGGTGTCTGGTTCGATTTATCCCTGCGTTTGTCCCTATATCGCGCCAATCGCTATATCGAAAATTCGTTCAACCAGCCTGACAAACGACGGGTGCCTCGGCGCTCCAGCCGAGCGACTCATCCGAGACTTCAATCTTCACCCGGGACCATTGCAGTTCGAGCTTCTCCGCCGTCCCGCCGACTCCGAGCTTGAAATTGCCAAGGTCGAGCTCCTCACTGGGCCGTGCAAGCAACTGCACCACCGCATGTGCCGCCTCATGCGGCTCCAGCATGCGCGGCTGCCATCTCCCGAAGACCTTGGGATTATCAGCGTAGGCCTCGGTCATGCCGGTGCGGATGAACGGCAACATCAGGCAACTCGAATCCACAAGGCTTGCAGCCCGGCCCAGATTTACGCGCAGCACCTCGGGCAAGCGCAGAACCGCCCAATTGGCGATGACGTAGCCCGGAACCGCCGCGCCGGGCTCGATCGCCTGCATCGACGAGATGTACATGAACTGCAGGGGCCGCTTGCGATAAACCGCTTCTCCCGCCCACAAGTGCGTCATGGCCACAAAGCCATCGATCTTGGTGTCCAGCACCGTGTACGACTCGGCAAGGTTATCCAGAAAGTCCTGCCGTACCCGCGCGCGGCGCGCGGCCCGTCTCTCTCCCTCGATCTCGGGCAACGCCCGTCCGAAACGGTACCCCTTCTCGGTAAGCCCGGAGTTGCCGATGATGAGGTCCGGCGTCTTTCCCTCCATCTGGTCGATAATGTAGCCTCGCGACTCCCACAGGTCCTTCGTGCTGGTGACGTCTGCCTGCACTGCAAACGCTTTGTGCCCGCGTTCGCGCAGCGCATCAATGAGGTCAAAGCCGTCGCGGTAGCTGCGATGAAAGTGCACGCCGACGACCTCGGCACCATTGGCAGCCGCTGCGAGCGCAAATGCCTGGCCGACGCCGTTGTCCTTGCCAGAGCCGGTTATAAACACCCGCTTGCCTGCCACGGATTTGGCAAAAGCTTCTGAGTACTTGAATTTATCGTATTCGGCAGTGAATGCCATGTGACTCTCCTCCCATAAGCCGGCTCGCGGCGCTGACGGCGCGCGTGGGCATTGTGACGGACACCCTTGCCGTAGTGCGTGAAGTATAAACCGGGTGCTCAATCTATCCTTGCTTTTGACGGTTCGCCCGTTCGCCGATCATCCCACCGCTATCCGAGTTTGATATGGTGTCCACGACCATACCAGCAGAGAACGACCATAAACCATGAACAGCCCAAGTAAAACCGCCAGTGGCGGCTGCCTTTAACGCGCTCACCTGGTATCGCAGTTCCGAACACGCGCAGCGAGGCTTCTGCAACACATGCGGTTCGACCCTGTTCTTCCGCCGCAACGGCGGTGACCGCATTTCGATCGCCGCCGGGTCCCTCAACGAGCCCACCGGCATCAAAATGGGCGCACGCATCTTCACCGGTTCCGCGGCCAATTATGTTGACTGGGAAAGTGACGTGCCGACTTTTGAAACCTGGCCGCCGGCCGAATATTTCAATGTCCCTGAAAAGTAAGCCTGCAGGGGAAATTACGACGCGGGAACAGCGTAGCGGCAACAACAGAATTGCGTGAACGCGAACATGGAAATGGGGCCAGACTGTGCTGCCCCATTCATCATAAAGCCGTCACCCCGGCAGCAAGGCCAGGATACGGACTAACCTCCTAGTCGCGTTTAACCATGACGCCGGCGAAACTCAGATTCCTGGCCAGGGCCGCCCAGACGACGGCCGCCGGCCGGAATTTGGCGAGGGGATGACTTGCGTCTACCCGTATATCGATATTGGCCGGTGTCGCACCACAGAAATTGGTGGCGAAGGGGTACTGGTGCATGGCTTTTTCGCCGCTGGCCGGCAACACGACCGGATAGTTGAGCGTCCCCGACGCCTCGCCACACGGCTCTTCGGAAAGCGTCAATTCGATGCGCATGATCTCGGCACCTTTATGGAACGCCTTGCCGACCACGGTGGTCCCGATCTCGTCGATAACGGCGCTGCCGTCTACCAGGTTAAGGCCTTCGGCCCGAGCGCCCTCTGACCCGGGCCAGTCACACCCCACAATACATAACGACCCTTGGCACCGCTTGCGGAGTCAAAGCCGGCGAGATCAACCCAGACATAGGCACGGGAATAGGCCGGATGATCGTAGCCCCCGCCCGAAAGATAGATGTTAAGGCCGCCGCTTATACCTTCGGCCGGTTCCAGCCCCTCAGGCAGAGCAGCTCGCACGGCCGCCTCATCGAGCGTAATACCGACGAGCATGTGGGTGTTGCCACGCACCACATAGGGCTTGGAAAAAGAGGCATCGGCAATTGCTCCGGCGGCAAATCCGAAAACGCTTGCCACGAAAGAATGCAAACTGAAATTTCTCATTTCACCCCTCCTTTTATCCTCGGAGATCCAGTCTAAAGGAATCTCCCGTGAGCACAAAAGGTATAAACGGGGGGGTCCCGATCAATCTTCCTTTTCCAGCGCCCAACGAGCAATGCGCCGGTCCACATTTGTAAGGCGGGTTATGCGGCGCAAATCCGGACTTTTGATCCTGCCCACCTCGTACTACAGGTCAATTTGGCACGGCTGCCACGCCGGGCGTTTTAAGAGAGCCCTGATGCCTTTAATCCCTGCAGGTTGGCGCTCAACACCTGGTGGAAGTGCGCAATCGCCTTCTCGAAAAGGCCAAAGGTGAAGCTGGTTGGCGCTACTATTGAGCCCGGCCTGAATCGCCTGGATGGCGGCCGCGTCTTCCTTGCCCCCGGTATCCAGGACAAACTCGGCATCACGTTTCGCGCGCGCCACGTTGTCTGCGTCCGAACCTTCGCCCGAGTTGGTGAGGCGGTAGTTGAAGAACCGTGTACGAGTCGGCGAAATCGGTTCGGAAATGCTGAGCGCCGTGTGATTCGACAACACCACAATCGTGACGTTGGGAAAGAGGTGGTACACGTAGGTCACCTTGCCAGCAACGTCACGCTCGGCGGGCGGCGTGTCGCGCAGCTTCTCGATACGCCGGAACGGGAAGGTCACGCGGTTGTTATTACCAAAACACTCCACCACATTGAGGTTGTCGTACCCGTACGGATAAAACGACTCGGGGTGCGTGAATTTGATATGCAACCCCTCCAGCATTGCCTCTATGTTCAGTTTCCAGTGCACATCGGAAGTCTTTTCCGACGAGTCGAAGATGTGCTGGTCCGGCGTGATGAGTTGCGGGATGTCGTCAAGCCCCTCCAGCGCGCCCAAGCCGACCGCTTCTTCCTGGGTCACGAACACCATGCCGTGCCGCTCCACCGCTTCAACCGGCACCAGGCCGTGGGACGCATCGTCGATATCCGGGAATCCATGGCGGTGCGGGATGTAGCGCAGGCTGCCGTCCAGCCGGTAGGCCCAGCCGTGGTAGGTGCACACAAAATACTTTTTGCAGCCGGTGCCCTCTGCGACTTGCATGCCGCGGTGCCGGCAGGCGTTGCGGAAGGCGCGCACATCACCGTTCTCGTCGCGCACCACCAGCAGCGGCGTGCCGGCGGCGACGCGCGCCACGTAACTGCCTGCCTCCGGGATGGCCGCTGACGGGCAGAACGGAATCGGCAGGTGTTTCAGCAGTTCCACCTCGCTCCTGAACCGCTCCTGCGAGTGGTAGTTGTCCACTGGCTCGCGCCACACACTCTCGCCCATGTCCGAGGTGGCGTTGTCCACGTGTCCCAACACGCGTTCCACCACCGCCTCGTCGTCCAGCAAACCCATCGTCTGTTCCGCCATCGTCACCTCCACGCCGCGTGAGGCCATGTTAGCAGACCGGTGTTTGGAAACGGCTGGGCGCGCCTGATCATGCACTCAGCAAATGCCGGGTAGCGCTGTTCGACGATCCAGTGAAGCAGGGTCTGTCCAGGCCGGCGGCGCTCGTAGCGCAGCGCGCGAGATCGGAGAAAAAATTGTCCAACACACGGGCTCGCCACAGGAGAATCTGTGGCAGCTCATGCAGGCCATCGGCGAAGAAGGTCTCACCCGTTACGATGTCGCCGTTCGGGCTTTGGCCGGCCGGGATCCGAAACTGCGCCGCCTGGTGAAAAATGCGAGTCAGTTCAGACTGAAAACGATGCTTTCACTTTTTTCAGAGATAGGTTTCAAGGGTACCGAACTGGAAACGCGGGCCCGCATGTTCCTCATTACCATGTCTTTTGAAGACGCGATTCTTGAACGGGTGTTCGTGCACATCGTACACTTGGAGCCTCTGGCAACGAGGCCTCTTTAATCGATGAGCCAATCTGGCAAGAAATCGGGATTGCGTGACACACTCGGCGACAATGCGGTCCTCGCCGGATTGTTTTTTGCGCTGCTGTTTTTTCTGATGTCCTACCCGTTGATCGCCGATCACTCGCTTGGATCGTTGTTTCTGGATGTTCTCTTTTTGGCAATTCTGATCGCCAGCGCGTATGCGGTCAGCAACAATCGCAATGTGCTGATCATCGCCGCGATCCTGGCGTTACCTACATTTGGTCTCTGGTGGAGCGTGCGAGTTACAGACGCGACCGTAGTAATCCTGGGCAGCCTGGCTTTGTCTATCGTTTTCTTTATGTTCATCATCTTCGTATTGCTGCGCAATGTTGTCCGCAGCGACCAGGTCAGCGTGGGGACCATTTATGGCGTGATGAGCGTCTATCTGCTTATAGGTGTTGGCTGGTCATTTATATACGCAATCATCGAACTGGCTACACCCGGGTCATTCGATTTTGGCGCGCTGGCGGAATCAGCAGGGGGATCCGCGAAACACGGTGACCTTCGATTTCTCGGCTACTACAGTCTCGTCACACTGTCGACGCTTGGCTACGGTGACATCACGCCGATGACGCCGATTGCGCGATCGCTGTCGGCGCTGGAGGCAGTTGCTGGTCAGCTCTATATCGCTGTACTGATCGCGTTCATGGTGGGGACGCACATCGCCCAGAAGGGCCGTCGCAAATGAATCGAATCGCGCAACCCCGCCAGCAACGTTCTTCGGTGATTCATTCAGTGTAATCAACGATGGCTGAAGATATGGAACGCTCCCTACGCATCCGGCCGGTCGTCCCTACAAGAACGCGATGACCATAGCGACCGTCAGAAGAAAAACCGCAAACACCTTTCTTAGCATCCGTTCATTAATATAGCGTGCGATCCGGACGCCGAGCGGCGTGAACACAGACGCAGTGACGGCCATAACCGCAAATGCAGGCAGGTAGACGTATCCGAGGGCACCTTCGGGCAAATTCGTCGCTGACCAACCAGCACTGACGTAACCGATGGCGCCAAATGTTGCATAGACTACGGCACCCGCTGTCGACGTGCCGATGATGGTTCGCATCGGCAGCGAAAAACGGCTCAGATAGGGAATCGCAAAAATCCCTGACGCAATCCCGGCGACGCTGCTACAGATTCCAACGCCAATGAGCACAATGCTGATCTGGAATCGATGATCTGAATACTCACGAGAAGGGTCCAGTTTGTCTCTGCCTACCAGAAGCATGCGCAACGCAACAATAGCGATGACCGCTGCAACATAGATAGTCAAGGCCTGCGATGGAAGGAGCTGGCTGATCCATGGACCGGTAAGGCTTCCGGCCACATATGGCAACAACATCAATCGCAATAATTTCGGGTCGACATGCCCGACACGATATTGTGCGATCGCGCCTGCAATCGCGCCGACTGCCATGGTTGCCATTGCCGTACCTGCGGCGAGCCGCAATGTATCAAAATCGGGCAGTAGTGCAGCAAATATCAACACCAGCGAGGGCAGCAGAACCAGGCTGCTACCCGTGCCGATCACACCGACCAGCAAGCCTCCGACAGCGCTCGCCAGCGCGTAAAGCAAGTAAACCAAGGTTTATCTTTTCGCTGTTTTACAATATGCCAAACATCGTACATGACGCGACAACTGCGGCAACGGAAAACGGCTGGCCGCGCCGCAATTCCCTGATCAGGGTCTGTTTACAAATGCTTGATCGTCGCGCCCTGAACCAACCCCGGAAAAACAGGAACAAGCTATATGCCGGTAATACGAATCGAAGTCCCGGAAGGCACCGCCACCGAAATCAAGAAAGCAATTCGCGAGGACGTGAAAGCAGCAGTCCTGAGAACACTTGCGCCCAAAGAGACCAAGTACGACTATGTGGCGATAAGAGAGGTCTTCGGCGAAATCGGGGATGGTCTACCACTGGTTACAGTGGATCTGCGCCCGGGAAGAGAAGTGGAGCGAAAAAAGGCCCTCGTCGATGCCATTGCCGCCGTACTCAATAGCCAGCTACAGATCAAGGCCGAGGATGTCTATGTGCTGTTTCGGGAAACGCCTGCGCCCGGACACTATACAGGCGGCACGCCTCTTCCGGCCTGGGTGCCCGCTGACAAATAGTCACGCATGAGAAAGTGGTGCACTTGGTGGCGCGACACGGCTATTGATACTTTGCAGCAGTAATGAACTGGGCGAAGGACTCGCACCAGACGATGGCCGTGTTGTAGTCTGAAACGTCGATCGATTCCGGCAGCTGAACAACAAAGTTCTCGAACGTCTTTACGTCCCCGACGCGCGCCATCTTCGCTTTCAGGCGCACAAAGTCGGCCTCGGTTTCGACGAACTCGGGCGACAGATACAACTTGTAATCCGGCCCCGGCGCGAGACTTCCCATCAGGGTGAAGCTATTGGCACTGACCGTGACAGTGCCTTCGCCCCAGTGCAGGAAATCACTGTCTTCAAGGTCCTTGCGGAACTGGCCGGTAAACATGGCCTGGCGCGACGCGGAAGTGACGTCGGCCGCAGACGGCGCATCCGGTGCGGTCAAAATTGGAAGCGCGTACACGCCAAGAGCAAAGCCAACGACGAGAACGGCGAAGTGAGTGGCGACAAGTACAATAATTTTCGTCATATTTGTGCTGTGTTGCCTGAAGCGAGAGGACCTGACGCAACGTGCAAGTTTGTATTCTTTCTGGTGGCCGCCGGGCACCGCATTTGAGGGTGGATTGCGCGGACAATCTACTACAGATGGCCAGAATACTCTTCCATATCATCCCTGCAGTCTGGCCCGTAGGCATCAAGCTCGATGACGTTGCGATCCGGGTCACGAATGAACACAGCGGACATGCCGCCGAAACTGAACGACCCGGTCAATTCGATGCCGAGTTTATCAAGCAACGCCTTCGCATCCTCCAGCGATTCGACGGTCAGCGCGACATGCGTAATGCCGGCATGCTTCTCGTCAATATCCATCAGTACGTTTGTTTCCAGGGCACTGTTCGCCGGCCCCAGCAGATTCAAAACAACGCCACTCGGGTGCTTCATGATTACCGGATGGCCTTGTTCAAAACCAGCGTCCGCGGTGTATTCAAAACCCAGCTGCTTGTAAAACGCGACGGATCGTGACTTGTTCCTGATCCTGATTCCAACGTGGTTTACGTTCTGTATGTTCAGCATGGATTCACCATAAGTTGGAAATGTGAGGCCGGCGCCCCAAACTCGTCAAGCCTTTTACTCCAGCTTGCTGATTAGTCGATAAACGAGGGCCAGAATACCGAACCCCACATACATCCCCAGCAAGGCGACGAGCATCAGTAAAGCCTCCTGAATGCTTATTACGTGCATGACCATCAGAACGACCACCGTGCCCGACAGACCCAGAAGCGCAAAACCGAAAATCAGTGCAACTCTCAGCGTGGTCATTTTCGGCATTGGCTATGCGGCCCTTTCGTTAGTCGCCTGTTTAGGCGCGCCCGGGGTAAGGCTACAGCGTCATTCTAAACTCTCAACGATGGCTCAGCGCCGGATTCGAATTCGCCTCGTTTCGCGCATCGATTACCAGCGGGTCTCTGCCGCCTGTTGAGCTGCTAACTACGTCGGTGCGGCAGACTCTCTTCCGGAATGATGCCGTGTGGCCCGTAACTCGCGAACGTCAATACCGCAAATCGTCCCTTATGCTCCTGTTCGATTTCGCCCTGGCTGCGGAAATTCGCACTGCCCATCTCTCCTTCACGAAACTCGAATCCGCGGTGCGGACGAATCGAAATGTGATGTTCTTCACCTGTGACGGGATTCCGGATCGGCTCCACGTCTGCTTCCAGTACGTTCTCGACAACAAATCGGCCACGCCGTTTGTCAAGGTCGAATTCGAAATCTATGTCCGCATAGACAGGGTCTGGTTCGTGCGCAACCGTCGAACCGTAAATCGCAAATCCGGTTGTGGGTTCCTGCTCCTCCCCACCCATTATCTTGAACAAGGCATCTACCTGATCCTCATTCACCCGGCGGTCCATAATGGACAGCCAGGTACCGTTGCCTTTATGCATACGGCCGGGCCAGCGATAGACTCCGGCGGCACGTAACCCGTCGAGCCGAATGTCACCAAAATACCCCTCGGTAATTTCCATCGCCATGACGCCCTCGCACGGAAGCCGCGTCGGCGGTGCGTTGAATTCACATGGACAGCCGTAGTCGCAACTGCACGTGCCAATCTGCTTTGTGCGAATCATCCAATCGACATAAGACATTCCAATCACGCTCCTTCTCAAGCTTGTACACCATTACGTTCACAAACCACTTACATTCACAAACCGCTAACGCACGGATAGTGCAAGCAGCCAGCCACCCCATACTAGCAACACACCTCCGGTAATGCGACCGATCCAGAACCCGGCAGGTGCCAGCTTCTCGATCAAGACGTAAATGGCGAGACCGGCAATCCAGTAGATGTTCATCACGCCGCCGTAGAAAAGCAGGCCCATGAGGAACCAGCAACAGCCAAAACAAAACATGCCGTGCTCTGCACCCATGCGCAACGCCCCTCGGATTCCCGGACGGAAACCATGCGTAATGAAATGCAACGGACTCCGGCAGTGTCGCAGACATACCTGTTTCAATGATGTGAACTGCCATAGACTGGCGGCGATCAGGATGCCGGCGCTTAACAGATTGCTACTGCTTCCCGTCATCATTGAAAATTGGCCGGTTGCCTGCAAAGCCCACTGCGCAGCGGTCGCGGCAATACTGAACAGTCCCCAGATCAACAGATAGCCTGCAAGGAAATACGACGCCGGAGCCAATGGCGTGCCCGATGTCTGTTGCTTGCGGCTGACTGTGGCAAACAGAAGAATGACTGGCGACGCGCTCGGCAGCATCATCGCCACCATCATGATCCACCACATCAGGAATACGAGCAGCGCGTAGGCAGGCGTCCAGGCCACCGGCGCCATGCTCATGCCGGCACCGGCAAGCATGTAGATCCAGGCAAGAACGACGACGGCGATCAATGCGCCAATCACCAACTGGCGATCTCGCCTCAAGACCAAGTCAAGCGTGCTCATATGAAGCGTTTCAACATAACTGCAGCAACGAGCCTATTCTTTTGGTGATTCACTGACCAAGGCTCATCGGCCGCGGTCGTTGTCGACTACCAATCGCCTCGGTCCGGGTCTTCACTTGCTCCAGGCAGTCAACAACTCAGTGATGCCGGGCCGCATTTTCGCCGGACCCTAACGCTGATAACCTGGTTTCGTTCGCGAACCCGGCAATGCTATCGAAGCCTTACGGCCGGCACGACAATTATCCCGGCTCTATTACAACGTCCTCAGCCAGTCGCAGCGGTGTGTTGCTTGCGCCGTTCGGCAACGCGACGCTCGGGAAAATCTATCGGAATGACTCTGGTCTGGCGATCTTGCTCGCGGAACTCGATGTCGATTCCTCCCCGGACCGATCGGCGCGGACTAAAGTTCGTATAAACGTGATTCGGTCCAACGGTGAAGTGATAGATGTCCTCCATTACTGGCGCGTCCTTGGGGCGCGCGACCACGAAATCACGGCAAAGCATGGAGATAACCATCTTGATCTGTAACATCGCGAGTTGCCTGCCCGGGCAGAAGCGCGGACCCGCTCCAAACGGCATGAACGCTTTCGTGTTGTGCGCGGCGGCCTGCTCTTGCACGGTTTCTTCATCGGAGCGCAGCCAGCGTTCGGGCTGGAACTCATTCGCATGTGAAAAATTTTCGTCTTGCAGGCCGACCTGACCACTAAGCGCGAGGATAGGAGTTCCCTTCGGAACCAGCACATCGCCGATCTGAACATCTTCGTTTGGTTCAAGAAACAGATGCCCACCGACCGGCTTGCATCGCATGGCTTCATTGGCGACGGCCTCAATATACTTGAGCCGGTCAGGCGTCTGGGGATCCTGCCACGGCTGATCCGACATACCCAACACTCTGTCGACCTCTTCCTGCACGGCAGCCTGGACGTGCGCGTTTTCCATCAGGAAATGGATCATGTAGGAAATGGTAATGGCCGTCGTGTCCTCTCCTGCAAGCAGCAGGGTCATCACATTGGCTGCGATCTCGTCGCGGGAAAGCCCGCCGTCTTCCCTTTCCTGCGCAGCCACCAATACCTCAAGCAGATTGCGGGGCCTGGCAACCAGTTCCGGATTTGATGTCAGCCGAGCGCGAGTCTCGGTGATCAAGCCGTCGATGAACTCACCGACCGCCTTGACGGACATCGTCAGGTCGCGATCCTTGGGTAGCTGTATGTACCGCCAATACGGAAAGAGAGCTGTCTGTCGTCGTGCAATCGCCGGAAACATCTTGTCGAGGTGAACCTGGATGGGATCGGCTTTTTCTTCGAGTGTGTTGATGTCCTTTCCGAACGCGAGCCCACTGGTCACATCCACAGTAAGGCGCATCAAATCAGTGTAGACGTCCACAGATCGTCCTGCCATTGCCTCACGCCACCAACGGCGCCGCAACCTGCCCGCCACTTCCTCCATGCGTGGGATGAACTCACGCACGTGGCTCGCGTTGAGTGCATGCATCAGGAATATACGCTGACGCCTCCATTTGGCGCCCTCCGCTGCGAACAATCCATCGGCCTCAATGTCGGCGAGAATATCCGCGAGCCTGTGCCAACGACTAAATCGATCGGGACGGTCGCGCAACAACTGCTGTATGGTCTGGGCATCAGCGACCGTCAGAATGCGTGTGGTCGCAACCCTGAATACGTATAAGGGGCCGAATTCTTCAGCCCAGCCGCTAACAATTTGATGCAGCCGATCGGGGTCAATATCGAGCGCATTGCCAAGCACGGGTATGTCGCGCGGGCCGGGCAGATCGCTGAGCGTGCGCAGTCTTGTTGCACCGGATTTCAATCCGTAGGCTGGAAGTACGGGAGATTCTTTCATTGTTATCTCCGAAACTGTTGGAACCAGGCAACCGGTTCGAGCACCGCAACACGCATGGATGCATCAGAGTTTAGGAAAATATTGTTGTGCGATCAAGTCGCTGCGTTTTGATCGCTGTTGCCCGTAAGTTTCTGTGACGTGGAAATTCTCCAGAGCCGGATCGCCCTTGCAAAGCGATCGTGATTTATTTTCTCGGCATCATCGTCGTGAGAAGAGTTGCTTATTCGGCTGACATGCGATGCACGGCCCCGAATTCTGGCACTGAAAATGCTGGGTTGGTGTTGATAACACTGAAAAACAGCCAACCGGATCCGCATCGATGACATTGATTAAACCGTATCGTCGTAGCTTGAAATCCAGTACGCGTCTCTTGACGTCGTTGCTGGCGCTGGGTCTCGCGCTAGCGCTTGCACAGCCACTCGATGCTCATGCCGGCACCCTTGCGCCGAAGTTTACGGTATACGGTGCGCAAGTTTCGGAGCAGATTCAGACAGAAACCGTGATCGCCCGCCAGGTCGGACGCCCCGACAACATCGACGAATTGATCAGGCGCCTGCCGCTAAGCGAAATACACCGCCGGCTATGCGGTCAGTCATGCACGATACGCGCGGCCTATGTGCCTGGCGACGGGTTGTATCTCGACGATGCGATGCGCCCGCTTACCAACCGGTACGATCAGTCCATTCTGTTTCATGAGCTGGTGCATCACGTACAGGATTCAACCAGCAGTCATGCCGGGCACGATGAATGTCGCCGCTGGCGCAAGAGAGAAGTAGAGGCTTACGCCTTGCAGAATCAGTTTCTGCACTCTCTGGGTTTGCATTCCCGTGTGTTGAATCCCGGCAAGTTCTGCTCGCCGTCTCAGGCCTAGACTATCGCTGAGCTTGAAGCGCGCGCAAAAAAGCGCACTTCCAGTGTGCACTGCATCTAGATAGTCGTCGCAACCAGATTTGCAATATGCTCGCCAATTTCGTTCGGTGAGTCTTCCTGCACGAAGTGTTTGCCACGCACTTTGTGCCAGTCCGGCAGATCGAGGGCCTCGCAAATGGGCGGCGCATACTTGTTCATTTTAAGTGCAGGGTCTTGCGCGCCCCAAATCATCTGAGCTGGAACTGTCAAGTTCTGCAAAGCGGTTACGATGCGCGTCTCGAACTCCCGGGTTCGCTCAAAACTGCGCATGATTTTCAGAAATGCACTGCCGCCATCATCGCGCAAAAGCAGCGCGCCATAGGCGCGTATTTCATCATTGGATGGCCCATCGTGCATGCCTACGGTGCGCATCAGCGCGATGATCATCGGCGTGCGTAATCCCTGAAGCCAGAACCAGCCAATTCCGCGATACGCGAACGGTTCCATCACGAAGGGGCGGTGAAACGACGCAACGCGCAATACAGTATTGAGCACGGTGAGCGAGCGTATCCGATTCGGAATTCTCCGAATGACGTCAAAGCCAACAGGGCCGCCAATATCGTGTATAATCAGATGAAATGTGTCCAGTTTGGCGGCGTCAAGCGCGTCCACAGTCCACTTGGCCAGGCCGCTCCATGAATAGTCGAACTGAGCGGGCCGATCGGCAAATCCCAGTCCGGGAAAGTCAAAGGTAATTCCCTGCATTCCCTTCGCAGCCAACGCAGGAAGAACTTTCCGATACAGAAAGCCTGAAGCGGGCACGCCGTGCAGGCAGACAACCGGCTCTCCGTCGCCTTCGCGCCATATCCGCGTGTTGGCGCCGGGCACCTGTAGCGGCACACCTCGATCCCTCCAGCTATCGACAATTTTCTGCACTGACATGCGCGCCTCCGTATTCAATGAACGCGGCCAGGCCTATGCGCGCGGACATGCCTTGGACATAGACCCGGCTGCTATGCCTGGTTTCCGGGCCTTTGAAACGCTCAAACGAGCGATTGAATTGCGGCCGCAAAATCCTTTGGCGCTTCCTGTGGCAAGTTATGTCCTGCAACGGGAATTACCTGACGTTCATATTCGGCTTTGAAGAATCGGTTGTGCCCTGCAGACGCGGCCGCAGGCATTACGCCATCATCTCCACCATGCAGCACGACTGTCGGTACGCAAATTGGCGGCTGCGCAATCAACAAACGTTCGGTATCTTCGACGTCAGGATCGCCGGACACAAGCCCGAACCGGTGACGGTAGGAATGAACCACTACTTCAACAAAGTCCGGGTTGTCGAAAGACGTTGCAAATTGTCTGTAGGTGGCCTCATCGAATTGCCAGCTTGGAGACCAGAGTCTCCAGAGAAGATTGCACAAATCGTCGCGGTATTTTTCCAGACCAGCCCGGCCGCGTTCATTGTGGAGATAGTACTGGTACCACAGACGGCTCTCGCTCTCCGGCGGCAGAGGTTTGTCAGATCCGGGGATATCCTGGATGTTGTAACCACAGCCGGACACCAGACCGCGAACACGCTCCGGCCACAGGGCAGCGACGATACAGGCGGCACGGCCACCCCAGTCATACCCTGCCAGGACGGCGCTCTCGATCTGCAACGCATCCATAAACGCAAGAAGGTCATGGGCGAGCGCGGCTTGCTGGCCTGAACGCGGCGTATCCGCAGACAGAAACTTTGTCGGTCCATAGCCCCGCAAATATGGCGTAATGACACGACAGCCCGACGAAGCAAGCTGAGTCGCTACGTCGTCATATGCATGAATATCGTATGGAAATCCATGTAACAGCAGGACCGGCGCTCCGTTCGCTGGTCCGTTCTCTTCGTAAGAGACGCTGAGTACGCCCGCTTCAACATTCTTCATCATGATTTCCACATTGTTCTATCGCTACAAATAACATCGCGTGTCCCTGCCCATCAATGCGTTTTCAGTTTCCCGGTTTGGCAGCTCGCGACTTCGGGCGCTCGGCATGTTGCGGCAGGTCATCACTGATATCGAACCAGGGCGCTTTCGAATCCACAAAAATATGTAGGGAGGGTCTGACACCGGGATCATCGTCAAGCGTCCCGAGTGCCAGACCAAAAATCCCGGGCCGTTCAGTGACGATAAACTGAAGCGTCGACCCGCATTTCTTGCAGAACGTGCGTGTCACCGGCTCGGACGACTGATATGACCCGATGTCTTCCTCGCCGGACAGTATCGCGAACTCTTCCATTTTGACGCGGCCGTAGGTCGCAAACGCGGCGCCGTGCATTTTCCGGCACATGACACAGTGACAATGGTTCACCCGTCCTACCTCGCCGCGTACCTCGTAGCGAATACTTCCGCAAAGGCAACCTCCTCGAATCATCTACATTCTCCTCAGCAAAAACGCATTCAATGTACGTGTCAATTCTTCTTTATAACACGCCGCTCTCCCTAATCTGCCGTAAACGCCGTCTAGGTATCGGCACACGCCACACAGCGCGTACTGGTCGGCGCAACGAGCAGGCGACGCACGTCGATCGGTTCACCACAGACAAAACAATCTCCGTACTCACCACGTTCAATTCGGCGCAATGCGCCGCCAACCGCAGCGAGTTCCTGCTCACGCCGCCGGGCACTTTCCCGTGCCATTTGCTGTCCTTGCATCGCATCCATTCTGGACAACCGGCCAACACTGGTCTGGTCAAGCTCGACAGGCTGCGTTGATTCTCTTGAAGATTCTTCGATACCACGAAGCTCCGATTCGCGCTGTATCAGCGCTTGCCTGATTTGTTCAATCTCTGATTTTTTCAATGCTTGTCACCGCCGTAAATTCCGCCGTCACTGACTGCTCGTTCCAGCGTTGCAGAAAATTGCATTTCGACGGGCCGTGGGCAAGTGCAAAGTTTGTCAAGCGTCCCGGCCACGATGAAATTCCGCGCTGTCATCCGGCACCTGCGCCCGGTCATGCATGCCATAGTCACGAATGACCGAAGCGACCCGCAGTCGATAGTCGGCAAACACGCCCGCGCGGCCTTTCGCCTGGGCGGCGCGATGGGACTCGAGGCTTCGCCATTCAGCAACCGCCTGTTCATCCCTGAAAAATGACAACGACAATACCTTGCCGGGTTCGGACAGACTTTCGAATCGCTCGATAGATAAGAAGCCGTCGATCCTGTCCAGCCGGGCGCGTAGCCCAGCCGCAATTTCCAGGTACTCGTCTCGCCAGCCTTGTGCAGGCGTTACTTCGAAGATTACCGCGATCATTTGATCTCCCCGGGTCAGTCCTTTGCAATGCAGTGAGCGAGCGGGAACTGCGCGCAAGCATCATTTTCGGCAACGCCGATGCATCATGCTATCAGGGCAGGCGGGGAACTACACTAGTCTTGGTGAACGCTTTGGACAAGCGCACGCTCACCGGGTCAGGCGGCTATCCACCCTCTTCCATGATCGGCAGATATCCCCGGCGCGCAAATCGGCTCAGGAGCCAACCCCAGAACATACAACTACCAGCGACCCAGGCCATCTGAGCAGGCGCGCTCGTTTCTGAAGTAAGTCCCAGTGCAAGCAATCCTGAGACTGCGGCGACCGGCAAGGACATGGCGACAAAGGAAGAAGCGGCAGATTGTGCCTGCACAGCCATTGTTTCCAGCGTCTCCTTCGTTGGAAGAAACTCCTCAATATTGTCCGGTTTGTTGCGGCGAACGAGCGTCATCAACACTGCGCGGAAGAAGCCGAAACCCAGATGTTTGAATGCGATTGTCTTGAGGCGCACAGACCACAGACCATATCCGAGAAAAAAGATAGCAACATAAGGGATGTACAGTGCGATTTGGCCATTGCGCGAGACGCCGCCAAGAACCTCTGCGATGACCCAACCCAATCCGGGCCCGCCAACAAATACGGCAAGAAGAACAACAAACTGGACGCCGACACTTTGTGGTTTGAACAGCGTACCGGCTGAATGCTCGACCCGTTTTGAGATATCTTCAGTCACTGTGTCCCTGTGCCTCCTGTGTAACGAACCAACGCCGCAGCGGACCGCAACTGGTTGCGTTGCGCTCCAGTCATTCGAGCAAATGGCACGCCACCTTCAGCGGGTTGCTGCGCCCGCCTCGCCCATAGGCCGGGGACGTTGCTCCCGGCAACTGGCGAACGAACGACAGCACACCGATAGACAAGACACAACCCGATAAGATAGGTTATGGCGCGCTATAACCCGGAGACACCGAATGCACGATTTCGTCTGACTTGCAGGTTTGTGCCGGCATCGACTCGCAAGCGGTGTCACCGCGATATTTGGCGGGAGTGGCACATCAGCTTTACGCGGCATTTTTCTGATTATCGGTCTGACCATGCCACCCTTGTCTAACGGTGAAGAACTTGCCGGCGCGCCCTACGACGTTGCGCTTGAACAGCGTCTGCAAGCGGCGCTCGCAGCCAAAGGCCCCGGCTACCGGCCAAGGACAGAGCATCTTCGAGATGATGGGTCGCCACACTTCACCAATCGACTGATCCTCGAAGACTCGCCTTACCTGTTGCAGCACGCGCACAACCCGGTGAACTGGTACCCCCCTGGGGAACGGAAGTGTTCGAGAAGTCGCGCAAGGAGAACAAGCCCATCTTTTTATCCATTGGCTACTCCACGTGTCATTGGTGCCACGTCATGGAGCGCGAAAGTTTCGAAGACCCGGAAATCGGAAAGTTCCTGAACGAGCATTTCGTCGCCATAAAGGTCGATCGCGAGCGCCGCCCCGACATTGACGCCATTTACATGACCGCAGTGCAGTTGATGAACGGCCACGGCGGCTGGCCAATGTCCAGCTTTCTGACGCCAGAGGGCAAGACCTTTTACGGCGGCACGTATTTTCCGCGAGAGCAATTTCTCGATCTGCTCCATCAGATCGAGAACGCATGGCGCGAAAACCGCCCGGCCGTCGAGAAACAGGCGAACCAGGTGGCCGACGCCGTCGCCGACGCGATGCGCAGTGCCGATGCGGCCGGTGAGGTCGATAGCGACACGGTGCAAAAAGCAGTAGCGAACCTGCAAAAAAACCATGACCGCTTGCAAGGCGGGTTCGGAACCGCCCCGAAATTTCCCAATGAACCGTACTACCTGTTTCTGCTCGACTACGCCATGCGCAATGATGACGGCGATATTCGCGAACTCATCCGGTTTGATTTGCATGAGATGGCACGCGGCGGAATATATGACCAGGTCGGCGGCGGCTTTCACCGCTACTCCACTGACCCGGCCTGGTTGGTGCCACATTTCGAAAAGATGTTGTACAACCAGGCGCAGCTAGCGCGCGTGTACGCGCAAGCATGGCGCCTGACGGGCGACGCCGGCCTGGCGCGCATTGCCCGCCAGACTCTGGACTATGTCCTGCGCGACATGAATCACCCAACGGCGGGTTTTACTCAGCGACGGATGCAGACAGTGGCGGCGGTGAAGGCTTGTTCTTTGTCTGGACAGAACAACAGCTTCGTTCGACATTGTCCCGGGCAGATGCAGAACTGGCCATTGATCTGTACGGCGTAACCCGGAATGGCAATTTCGAGGGTGCAAATATCCTGCATCTTCCGCTGGGCCTGGAAGAGTTCGCAACGCAACGCGACATGGATATGTCGGCGCTGCTGGAACGCATTGAAAACATCCGCGAAGCCCTTTACACGGAGCGATCGCGACGCGAGCATCCGGACCTGGATGAAAAAATCGTGACTGCGTGGAACGGCATGATGATCGTCGCTCTGGCAGAGGCTGGCGGAATCCTGCAGGAACCTCGCTACCGTTCTGCCGCGCTACGCGCTGCCGAGTTCTTATGGAGTAACAGCTACCGGCAAAATGGCACGCTGTGGCGCATACAACTGGATGGCCGCTCTTCAATGCCCGCGCTTCAGGAAGGCTACGCCTGGCTCGCCGATGGCTTTGTACACCTGTACGACCTGACCGGCGATTCGCACTGGCTTGAACGTGCAAATCTGTTGGCATCCGCCATGACCCGTTTGTTCTGGGACGACAAAGCGGGTGGCTATTTTATGAACGTTGATGCCGATGGCATGACCGCCATGGCGCGGCCGAAAGACAGCGTTGACAGAGCAATACCGTCGGGCAACGCGGTGGCACTGCACGTGATCGCCAAACTGGCGCAACGCGCAGGTAAGGAGGCTGACCGGAGAACATCCCGCGCGTTATTGGCGAGCTTCGCCGACTCAATCAATCAGAGCCCGAGCGCCTACGCCTACATGCTGCACGGCGCGCAAGTTCTCACCAACGGCGCGGCCGGCCCGCAACAGTACGCCGCGCGAAGCGCCATAAATGTGAGCACCCACTTACGTGATAACAAACTGTTGGTGGACCTGGCGATAAAACCTGACTGGCATATCCAGTCTCACAAACCACTTCAGGAGGAGTTGATTCCGACGGTGCTTGGCCTCGAAACATCCGTCATGGCATGGGCGCTGGATGAGGTGTCCTACCCGGCGCCGCTAATGAAAGACCTGGATTTTCAGAACGAGCCACTTGCCTTGTATGAGGGTCAGGTACGCATCACGATGAATTTGCGACGGGTGGTTCCAGTCGTCGCAACCCCTCTGATTCCGGTCGTTTTACGATTGCAGGCCTGTGATGGCAATTTGTGCCTTCCGCCGGAACGGCACGTCCTGCAAGTGCCTGCGACTGTACCGATGACGCTTGCTGAATTTCCGGATTCGGATGTACTCCAATAGCAGATGACCGATTCGGACGCGAGTTTCGCACGAGGTCGCGACAACGCAGGCCTGTTGACCGGCACCCCGTGTTCGCAATCAAACACTCGAACTCGCCACACTCGGGCTCCGGTCACTGATAAGTCTTGCCGTTATGCCGCAACCAACCCGCTTCGTGACGGCCGTTCGGATCGTGGTGCGTCCAATGAATAATCCCGCCTTTCGAATTCCATTCGTAGACGCCATTGAATTCCACGAATTCACCTTCGCGCAGTGACGCAATCCTCGGTGCAAGATCGATATTGTGCGCAACGAGCAAGGTCTGGCCCGATGGTAGTGTCAGGATAAACCGTTGGTGCCTGCTGCCTTCGTCGTCCGGCAAAATTTTGGTGGCTACGCCTTTGCCTTGTACCTGAACGCCGCTTGCACGGTCCTGAAAGGCTTTGGCGAAAACGTCGTTGCCGGCACTGTGCAGACCGCCGATACCGTCTACAGGAACGAAGCGATCCCATGCCGCATAGGTGACAGTGGCGACAAGAATCAACAGAATAAGTTTTCTCACCGGGATAGCCCTTGCTGGTAAATGCCCGGCAATCTGCGTTCGTCAGCGCAAACCATGGTCAGCCGTCGTTGCCAGTTGCCGATACCGGCCACCGAAAATACGGACCGCTTGACCGACAGGCGACGGCCAACGCTCGCCAGCGCTACAAACTCAGCCACGCAATTGCTCACGGCGCATGCCCAGAAAATAGATGCAGAAAACAACCACGACTACGGCATCGAATGCGACCGAAACGCCGGCTTTGTCCATGTACTGTTCACCTGCACTCAGAAACAAACCAACGAACATGGCTTTGCTTACACACGCAACGGCCAGGATAAGTCCCCGACTGGCTGGATGATAAGCACCATAGACAAGCATTACGCCGACAATTGTGATCAACGCCGCCCAGTTTCGAACGATGATCTCGGCCAACGGTCCATTTAGCGACTCACCGAACATAAGCTCCAACGCGGCCGATGGCGCAACCACTGCATATACCATGGTGCACGTAACGACACCGGAAACAAGCATGATCCATTTGATGTGAGCGACTACCCAATTCATATCGCATTTTCTCCCGGGGCATTCAACCCGATTTAGACATCCAGGCTGCAGGTAACATTGCAAACTGACAGTTTACACATCCCGATTTCACAACAGGCCGGTCTCCGATAACGGCTGCGGCCTCATGAGGTAACGCCATTGGACTCTGTAACTCAGGCCGCCCTCGGCGCAAGTGTGGCAGGTATCTGCGCCCCCTCCGGCCATCGGCGCAAAGCCATGGCAATCGGCGCGGCACTCGGAACATTGCCGGACCTCGATGTGCTCATCGACTACGGTGACCCGGTATCAAACTTCACCTATCACCGGGGCTTCAGTCATTCACTGTTCGTCCTTTTCCCATTTTCCGTGCTGCTCTGGCTGGTCCTGCGACAGTGGTGGGCGCCGGTTCGGGACCAGCAATGGCGATGGCTGGCGGCCATTATGCTGACACTTGTCACGCACCCTCTGCTTGACGCGCACACCGTTTACGGTACCCAGTTGTTATGGCCGATGCAGTCGCCGCCGGTGATGTGGTCAACGCTGTTCATCATTGATCCGCTGTATACACTGCCATTGCTGATTGGCGCCTTGAGCGTCGCCATTCGACCCGTAGCCAGAACCAGCAGTGCGCTACTGGCTGCAGGCCTGATCGTCAGTTCAACTTATATCGGTTGGTCATGGATCGCAAAAACAATCATCGAGCGTCAGGCCTCCGTCGCGCTCAGTACGATGGCACTGGATCGAGCACCGCGCTTTTCGATACCCACACCGTTCAATACCTTGCTGTGGCGTGTCGTCGCGTTAACCGGCGACGGGTATATGGAAGGGTACAACTCGCTGTTGGTCGACGACGGCCCGATGCAATTTAAGGCGTATGCGTCTGACCTTGTATCGCTGCAGGCGGCAGAAGATATCTGGGCGGTCGCACGATTGCGCTGGTTCGCTCACGGCTTTCTGAAAAGCGAGGTCAGGGACGACAAACTGATTCTGACCGATCTTCGAATGGGTGCTGAACCGAAGTACATTTTCAGCCATGCCGTTGCCCGCCACAGCAACCCGCACTGGAAGGCGATTCCTCCTGAGCGAATCTCGACATCCATCAATCCGGGTGATCTGATATCCGTGTGGCAGAGACTATGGGGCGAAGCCGAAGAAGAAAGTCGCCAGTAAGTCGATTACCGCCTGGTGGTTCATTGTCTGGCTGAAATGAACCACGCCGTCGCAATGGCCGAATGCAAAACGCCGATAGCCGAATAGTACAAGGTGAAAATCATCAGCACGATGATGCTGATGCACGGCTGGCCGAACAACAGACGCGCTTTAACGGTATTTTGCTAATGGCGAGCTGATCAACCCGCATTTGTTCGGACGGCGCGCGAACAACGCGCCGTCCATACTCGTCGTCTATTGTTTGACGAAGTCGACGAGGCGCTGATGCGAGAACAGGAAGTCCTGCTGGTCCAGCGGCGTATGACAGGCTACACAAGGCAGGTCATTCTGCTTGGGCGTACCGTCCGGGTTGTAGATTGCAAAACCCCAGGTTCCCACCCGGTCACTGGCCGCGTAACCTGCGGGCCATGAGTCACGCCGCTCCATAACCGCAATCGCTGCGAGTTTGGAAATTTCATTGACGCCGTCACTGCCAACTATCGGTTTTCCGTCGGCGTCCTTTTTCGGTTTGTAGACTTCCATAACAACAATAGATCCAGAGGCCGCCGCTTGCCCTTTCATGTAGCTTGCGATTGCAGCGTCATTTGCATACATCTTCGCAATCGCCGCGCTACCGGACCGGTTCATCGTTGTGTACTTCGTAAAGATTGCGCCGTAGCCCGACGGGAACGCGACGTGTTCCGGGTTTCCGCCCGCATAGGCGACAAGTGCGGACAAGGCGAACGCCGCACCGATAACTATTCTGCTGCACTTCATGGTTGTCTCCTCGATAGTTCGGGACTGTTTTGACCCGTATGTTGTTTGGCGTCTGCCTGGCAGCGGCGAACATGATTTGCCACATTCATTAAAGCATCATGGGACCCGGGTTTCCAGCAATCCGAATAGTAGTACACGAATTTACGTAAATTCATTAGACGATACTACGTGAATCTGCAATGACTTTCGGTTGGTCAAGCGCGCGACGCACGTATATGAATCATGGCGCCGCACCTGGATCCATCCAGGCTGGCGCTAACGGATTTTGTAGCTGACAATCCAGCCATGTCGACAAGGTCTCCCCTGCAATCTTCTGCTATCCACTCGCAGGGTAGATTCGCCCTGTTCAATCTCGGATTTCGACCGTTTTATCTGCTCGCAGGTTTGTTTGCGACCATCAGCGTTCTGCTGTGGATGGCGCAGTTCTTCGGCTGGACCGGCGCACATACAAGTGCGACCGGGCCATTGTGGCATGCGCACGAGATGATATTCGGCTACGCCTTCGCGGTGATTGTCGGTTTTCTGTTCACCGCGCGGCGCAACTGGTCCAACCAACCGACTCCGACCGGAGGCACGCTCGCAGCGATTGTGATGTTGTGGCTCGCCGCCCGACTGCTGGTGCTCACCCCGTACGCACTTGCCGCTGCGGCATTCGATACCGCATTCGCGCTGGCCGCTGCAGCGGGCATCGCCGTGCCGCTCTCGCGCGGCGGCAATCGGCGCAACTATTTTTTCGTTGCCTTGCTGCTCGGCCTGGGCCTGGCGAATCTCGTCTTCCATCTTGGTATGGCCGGACTGTTTGACTTGCCCCTTCAGCGCAGCTTGCAGCTCGGACTGGATATTGTCCTGTTCATCATGATCGTGATGGGCGGCCGCGTCATCCCGATGTTCACGATGAACGGTGTGCCCGGGGTATTGTACGCGCGTGGCATGGATCGAGCGCCTGGCACCCGTGAGCATCCTCGCGCTGCTCGCGGCAGATATCCTGGTCATGCCTGACGTTGTCATCGGATCGATCGCTGCAGGTGCGACGCTGATTCACGCGGCACGGCTCGCACTATGGCGCCCGTGGCGCACGCTGACCACGCCCATCGTGTGGATTCTTCACTGCGCTTACGCCTGGATCGTGATCTATCTGGCGTTGCGCGCGCTCGCTGCGTGGGAGCTGGTGCCTGCAACCATCGCCACGCACGCACTCACCGTGGGCGCCATCGGCGGTCTTACGCTGGGAATGATGACTAGAACTTCTCGAGGCCACACCGGACGGCCATTGAAAACCGGACCGGCGGAAATTTTTTGTTATGCGGCGATTCAACTCGCGGCACTGGCGCGCGTATTCGTGCCGCTCGCGTTTCCTTCGCTCTATCTGCAGGCGGTCGTTGCCTCAGGCCTGCTTTGGTCCGCCGCGTTCGGCGTATTCACAATCAGCTACTGGCCGATTCTTTCAAGGCCGCGGTTGGACGGAAAGTCGGGCTAACCCGGCAACACCGTTGCACGTGAATCGAGTGCACACGAATCGAGCTCCGACAGCGCTGGGATGGCAATTGAAACTGCGCGCCTAGAACTGCTTGCCGAATGCGATGCCGTAAACCTCTTCGTTAGATTCATTGTGGATGAAGTCCACGTTTGCCTGCGGCACAATGATCCAGCCTCCGGGCAATTCGAAATCATATCCAATTGTGCCCCGTGCGGTGTTCTGTCTCTCATCACCGGGATCTTTACGACCCAGTCCGGCGCCAACGAACAAACCCTTGTAAATGAAGTGGTGAACGAACGCAATGATCAGGGTCGAATCCTTCTCTCTGTCTGCCCGTTCAATTACACCACCCACCGACCATTTTTCATGAAAGCGGTACGAGTACTCGATGCCCAGCGTATCGAGATTCTCTCCATGTTCGCGTGTAACCCCGACAAACAAGCCAAGGTTATGCTTCCGGTGGCCTTCCTCACTGGCGTGTGCCGACTCATGTGCGTTTTCGTCGGCGATCGCAACGGTCGACAATAAAGCGAAAAAGACTGCAGCAAAACTTTTCATTTCCCCTCCAGTGGGAAAGTACATTCCAGCCCGCACAAAGTGACACAAAAGCGAGCGCCATTTCGTCGCGGATTACTCTGCCATTGCCGCAATTTTTCGCCGCGCAATGATGCAATTGACCACATGCAGGCCGCGCTATACAGTGATCACAAAAAAGACGGTGTTGTTTAACTTCCTTATGTCCATCTCGCGAGGCAGCAGTTATTGTGACACATAGGCACCGCCCCACGGGAGCAGAGAACACATGGCAATGATGCCCGGCAAAGGTGATTCGGGCTTTACGCTCGGCGGGTTTCTGATTCTCGCTGCCCTCGGATCATTCCTGTGGAAAGGTGCTCCGCTGGAAACTTCGCGCCCGAGCAGTGACCCGACTCGACAATTCGAACAAAGCCGTGCGCAGAATGTACCGGCGCGACTCTGGCAGGACCCTTTCAAGGCGGTCTACCTCCACGAACACAACGCAATATCCGCCGGAACCGCGCCGCAGAATTACATCACACCTGTTAAGAAAGTCTTTGCATCCGTCACGCAAAATAGTGGTGTAACGCTACTACTTGTTCAGTTGAATCCGGGAGCATATGCAGAACTTGAAGAGCGCCGGCGCCGACGTCGCTTTGCCGTTCTATCCGGCCTTGGTGACGAGCATTTTGTTCCACAGCATCCGGAATCACTGAGCGTCTTTCTTCAACCCAACACCGACTCAAAGATAAAGGAATGTTCCCCCGACTCCAAGGACGGCGCTGTCTTCAAAGAATGCTATTCCGTTCCCTATGAGTGGTATGCGTATGAGGACCCGAACACGGGCTCAAAGGTAGATTCGAACACGGACAAAGCGCACCGAGTTCTGGTGATGTGGCTAGACGAATCCCAGTTTGTCGAAGAGCCGTTGACTGGCATTCATAGATTGCTCAGCAGATTGAAGGACAAAGGTGACCTCGATGGCGTCGAAATAAGTGCCACACTCCTCGGTCCGGAACGTTCCAGCGCGCTACGCAACCTTGTAAACAGTGAAGAAGATAAGGCGCATGAATTGCGCTGTTTGCCCAATTTGTCTGAATTCAAT
Source organism: uncultured Burkholderiales bacterium (assembly GCA_951812315.1). Classification (GTDB taxonomy): domain Bacteria; phylum Pseudomonadota; class Gammaproteobacteria; order Burkholderiales; family Eutrophovitaceae; genus SG8-40. Next base: position 4,997 of record CATOSA010000005.1, on the reverse strand, counting down.
ATCGTTTCCTCCACCGCGACGGTCGATGACAGTGATCTGATTGGTGAGCACAGTGGAGACAAGTCGCCGCTGATCGAACTTCAGGACAAAATAAACGCTCTTGACTGTCCAGAGAAATCTGCAAAAACCAAGATGAGTTTTCTTCGCTCGATCCGCAGTGACAAGGAACTGATCAGGGAACTCGCTCGTGAATTCAAAGTTAGAAGAGATATTGACCAGAAGAATGACCTGGTAGTCGTTATCTCCGAATGGGATACCTATTTTGGCCGCTCTCTGCCGCGCGCGTTTATCAAGGAGTTCTGCTCGGACGCTGATGGCAGCAATGACGCGAACATAGATCAGGGCTGTGGCCCAAACGGTGAGAATATCGTCAAGTACAGCTACCAACGGGGTATTGATGGCATTGTCGCCGGACTTCAAAGCTCGGCACAGAAGACGAGCAGTGCACCCCAGCAAAAAGCGAAGGGACGATCAGCATCAGTTGATGCAGCAAAGGTGCGCCGCCCGGTGGGGACCGGGCAGTTTGACTACCTCAGAAGACTCGCCGCGGAGATAAAGGAGAAAGATCGCGTATCGCAGCTAAAAACCGGGCGCGGTGTAAAAGCAGTCGTGTTACTGGGGAGTGATGTTTACGAAAAGTTGCTGATATTGCGCGCCTTGCGTCCGGAATTGCCCCACGCCCTGTTTGCCACTACCGATCTCGATGCGCAGCTATTACATCCGGCGGAATATAACTGGACCCGCAGTCTGATTATTGCGTCAACCTATGATCTTGATCTGGAATTGCCATTTCCGATCACGACCATGCCTTTTCGGGACAGCTATCAAACCTCGATGTACCTGGCTACCCGAATGTCGTTTAATTCAGTTCTGTGGAATAAGGGTACGTTGGATCAGACCGCCATGAACAATAGAATTCCTCCGCAACTCATGGAAGTTGGTCGCCAACGACTTGTTCACTTGCCGGTTGAGCCGTTGCCTTTTGAACGGTTCCGCGTTGAATCGCTCCCGGCTGAACCGTACCCAGTTGTTCACGGCGAACCTATATGGAACGTAAAACGAACGGAAACATTGGTCGGACCGATTGCTTTCGGCCTACTCATGATTGCCGGTCTCGGCATTTTTGCGTTTCACCAAACTCAGTCGAGAGCTGGCAACATCTTGTGGGTATTGCTCTCGCTGGTAGCACTGTTTTCGGGTTTGGGATATGCGATACATCTGGATATAGCCAATGGTGAGCCGCTAAACTTGTTCGCAGGGGCAAGCATCTGGCCGGCTGAATTTATCCGCGTCTTCAGCGTGGTACTTTCAATATCGTTCATCTGGATGGTGATCCACCGGTTGCGGGATAGCTGGGCTGATCTTGCCCGACGTTATTTTTGGGACAGTGAGGAAGGACCCGCCCCCAAACGCAAGTCGCTCTTGCAGGCACTCCGTCACCCGAAAGCACTTCTGATTAATGCTGGAAAGAGCCTTGGGAGAATTAAACCCGGATTGGTATTGTCATTGGTGATGGTCCTGGTCCTGATGTGGGTTATGAAGGATCAACGCGAGCCTCTTCCTATCGGCGATAAAATTTGGCTCCTGTTCCAAGTGTGGCTTGCGCTGATCGGCTCATGGTGGCTGCTCATTTACGGCCGAGTCTGGAAAAGAATACAAGTCCTGTCGATCAACAAGTGGCCCGACACCTGGCGCAAAAACACCATCAGTGCGGGTGCCGATCAATTGTGGCGATCTTACGGAGAGTACGGCGCAAGCGATCAGCGTATCCCGCGCACTATCGCCTATCTACTCATCTATTTCGCATTTGCGTCAATCTTGTTTGCCATCCTCGGCCTGCCTTGGTCACCATGCCGAGGAACGCTTGCCTGCAAAATTGATGGCATGATCATTGGCGTTAGCGTTCTTTCAATGCTGGTGCTGCTGTTTCTTGTTGCAGACGCTGCGAGGCTGTGTATCTGTTGGGTCAATCTGGTGCACGATCACCGTGTGGACTGGAGCAAGTCAAAATTGCCCGAATATGTTCAACGCTTGCGGTTACCCGAGAATCATGCGACTGCCTGGATCAATATCCATCTGATCGGCGAGAGAACCAACGCAGTTACAAGACTCATCTACTACCCGGTCATCATTATCCTGCTCATGCTATTGAGCCGGAGTTCCTACTTTGACAATTGGGACTTCCCGCAGGCACTGGCGATAATTGTCGGACTGAATTTCGCTATCGTGCTGGGCAGTATTGTCAGACTGAACTTTGTCGCGCAATCAGTTCGGGAAGATATTCTGCATGACCATCAGGATGAAAAACTGGCGGCGGACAGGCCTGAAGCAAAGTCGTATACGCCAAGTTCGAGTGAACGGCAGGAACTCATCGAGCGGCTCGAGAATCTCCGCATCGGCGCGTACATGAAAGTCTGGGAGCAACCGCCCGTCCGCGCTACATTGATGTTGCTAGGCGGTGTGGCCCTGACCTACGCCGAGTATCTTTCCAAGGCGATGTGACGCGCTGTTGGCGTCGGAGCGGATCGGAGCATTTCGAGAACAGGTGCTTTGGCAATTGTTAGTAAATTAGCCAGTTCTTGCGCCACTCTTTGGTTTGTACAGCGACCCGCGCCCCGCGACGCGAACGGTCACCGGGTAGTGGCCATCGCCACCTTCATCGAAATACTCGAGTATCAGTTTCTCGCCTGCTCTTGCGCGTTCAGACGGCAGGTAACCCATCACTACGTGCTCACCAAGTGACGGGCAATAGGACGTACTGGTGCTGTAAGAACGCCGGCCTTTGCCATCAACGAGAACTTCCTTGCTTGCAGGATCGAGAATCGGCCAGGCGCCTACCGGGTAGCGCGGCGTCGCGCCATTGACGGACAATGTATCCAGCGTCATCGCACAAAGTTGCGCCATTGGCTGTTGCTCACGCTCTGCCAGATAAGCTTCCTTGCCAATGAAATCCGCTGACTTCACTTTCGCGCGAGCGACGCCGGACTCGTACGCGTTCCACTCGGTCTCCAGGTCGGCGCCTTGAAGCCGGAAACACATTTCAAGGCGGCGGCTCGATGCGTAAGTTTCGATCCCGACCAGCACCACACCGCCGTCGAGCAAAGCGTCATACAGCGGTAATGCAGTGGCGGGATCGTTGTCGAGATAAAGCTCCCAGCCAAGTTCGCCGACGTAGGAGATGCGTGCGGCCCACACTTCGACTGTCTTGCCACCAGGCAGAACCAGCGGCAGCATTCGCGCAGTTGCAAACGGAAAAGCATCGTTCGACAGGCTGTCCGGATCGACGAACTTGCTGAGTACGTCGCGCGCGCGCGGACCCCACAATCCCAGCGTTGCCAGCTCATGCGTTCGAATACGGATATCCGCGTCAAACCCGTGGTCGTCGCGATGGTTTCGTATGTCGACCCAATCGCGGTTACCGTCGGCGCCGCCGGTGACAACACGATAGTGATTGTCTGCAAGACGGCTGATGGTCAGGTCTGCCCGGACGCCGCCTGCCTGATCAAGAAAGTTTGTGTAGATAACCGAACCCGAAGGCTTGTCGCCTCCGACCAGGGCAACAGAAAATGATTCCAGAAGCCGCTCGGCGTCCGCTCCTTGCACATCGAAGATCGCGAAGTGCGAAAGGTTGATCATGCCGACGTTGTCGCTCATCGCCAGATGCTCGGCGTTGGCGGTCTGGTACGGAACGTGGCGCCGATCCCACTCGTTCTCGCGCTCCGGAACTCTTGCCAGGTAGTCAGCAAGCTTGTCTTCGTTGGACGCATACGCGTAGGCGCGTTCCCATCCGCCGATTTCGTTATCGAAGTAGCCCCCCAGTTCCTTTTCGCGCTCATAAAATGGACTGTGAAAAAGATCGCGCCCGCTGAGATACGGCTCGCGTGGGTGGACCGGCGGGTAGTAGATGGTCTGCGCATTCTCGTAGCAGCGGCCACGCACGTGCTTGCGCTCTTTCTGCGCCGGATAGAATCGTGCAATGTCCGCGCTATGCGGATCGACTGGTGTAGTCCCGCGCGCCATCCATTCAGCACACAAGCGAGCCGCACCCGGCCCGTCCTTCACCCAGACCGCTTCACACATCCAGAGCCCGCGCACTTCCGGACTTTCGCCGATCAGCGAAGCGCCGTCGCTAGTCACGGACAGCAACCCGTTGAAAGAACCGCGCTCGTCCCAGCCCAGTTGCTCGAAAATCGGCACTGTTTCACTTGCGCGACTCAATGGTTCGATAACCTGCTCGAGCCGAATGTGGCGCATCGAGGGCGAGATCCTGGTCTCGGCAGGATTGCCTATGTCATCGGCATCAACCAGGCGCGGCTCGCGCGCCTGGTAGTAGCCCCACTCCAGCATGCCGCCCTCGGACCGGCCAGTGTCACGCACGTATGCCGAGTTGCCCATATCCCGCAACAGCGGATACACCAGATGTTGATCCGTGCCCTGAATGCTTTCGAGCGGCCCGAAGAACAGCAATGGGTGTTCAATCGGCCACAGCGGCACTCCGACGCCGGCCATTTCCCCCAGCAAGGGGCCCCAGATTCCGCACGCAATCACAACGAGTGGCGCCCGAATCGTACCGCGCGAGGTATGAACACCAGTTAGCCGGCCGTTGGCGATCTCGAAACCGGTCGCTGCGGTATTCGTGAACGTGCGCAACGCGCCGCTTTTCTGCGCACGCTGCACAACATGTTGCACCACCTCCCCCGAACGCGGCGTCACCAGACCAGCGTCGGGATCCCACATCGCGCCACGTATCGATGATTCGTCGAGTAACGGAAATTTCTCTTTGGCTTCCTTCGGCGAGATCAGGCGCACATTGGAGCCAAACGCTTTGCCCGAACCGACCTTGCGCTTCAGCTCCTCCCAGAGAACATCGTCATCGGTGCGGCATATCTCCATACCGCCGCGCTTTGTGAAGAATCCGTTTGCTTCGTAGAATCTTCGGCTGAATGCGGTCGTCCAGTTGTTCAGCTTGTCGTGCGTGGTGTTGAAGATGAAGTCCG
>CATOSA010000004.1 GCA_951812315.1 uncultured Burkholderiales bacterium | reverse complement strand
CGTTTATGCGACCGGTGACACCCAGTGCAGCACTTGCAGTGGTCATTGGAAACAAGGCAATGCCTCGCACAGAAGTTACCAAGAAGATCTGGGCGTACATCAACGTCTCGACCTTCAGGACAGCAAGAACCGGCGGAACATTAATGCCGACGAGAAGTTGAAGGCTATTTTCGGGGGCAAGAAGCAGGTCTCCATGTTCGAGATGACCAAACTGGTTTCGAACCACCTGAAGTAGCAGGACCGACGTAGTAGAAGGCCGACGTAAGGCCCGATGTGCTGGGTCGGAAACATTATTAGGGCCTGAAACTTATAGCGTCTGCTATGACAGACGTCAGTTAGTGAATCAGGTTTCCCGGGCGGCGCCGGTATGCCGGCCGGAAACTTTCATCGCTTCGGTCTCCTGGCCGCCGTTGCCTCAATCGGTATCAATCAATGACTGCGACGTTGTTGAGTGGGTAGCGCTTTCCCTTGACCTGATGGGGGTTGTGCCAAGCGCCGCAGGCACCGATATCTAGTCGATACGCGACCTGCAGCCATTTTCATTCGGCTGTACGTTTCTCTTTCTGCTGTTTCGAATGCGGTCGCGACAGATGTTGACGTCCCACTTTGCGCCCGCATAATTCAAGCTGGCAGTTGACGTCATTTATAGCGGTACCTACCTCCTTGTCCGAGCGCGATATCAACAGTCCTTTTGCCGTTTCCCCAATGGCTTTGCCTGGCCATATTTCGATTGGCCGTGTTGCGTTCGCTGTCGGGGTTGATTACGGGGTTGCTCGTACTGTCGTTTGCGTTCGGCCTGGAGGAGGCGTTGCGCGGCGGTCGCGAAAATGCAACGCAGGTAATTCTCAAGTTGCTGATTGCCATTGGCGCCGCCCACGTCATGTCTGTGTGCGCAGCGCTCTGGTTCGGTCGGCGCGAGCCGCAATGGCTGGTTCTGGCCATCGGATTCGCGATTGTCACCATCTTCTATATAGGGCATCTGGTGCATCAGGTCGAGGCGCTGACGGCAGCAACTGAGCTCAGTGGACTGTGGCCATGGTCTCAAGAAAGTGTCGTGTGTGTGGTGTTGCTGTTATCAGTGCTGATGGTTGGTGCGACGGGTTTCACCGATAAAACGGCTGGACTGGCTGTTGCCGGTCTCATCGCCGTCAGTGTTGCATTGATCGTATCTCCCAGCCCAATAGAGGATCCTGCCAGACAGGGAGTGCGGCTCTCGTTTTCAATGCAGTCGTTTGTCTGGTTGCGCTTGGATATCTGAGTGTGAAATTGCGGGCGCGAGCGCGCGACGGCGTGTTGATCATGCTTGGCGCCGCGATTGTGCTGGAGCTGCTTTCACAACTTGCTGACCTGCTCTCCTTTGTTGCTGAGGTCGATACCGGTCTCGGGCTCTACCTGCGCTTCTTCGCCTTCGTTAGCCTTTACTGCGGACTGTTCGTCATGGGCTTGCTCCGCCCGTACCGCCATGCCCGGCATGCCGAAGAATTTTTCCGCACGCTGGTTGAGGGTTCTCCAGCGGGCATTACGCTCTCGCGTGAAGGAAGGATCTTGCATGCCAACCAGGCATTTCTCGATTTGATGGGATTCGATTCGCTGGAGAAAGCCATGGAAGCTTATATCTGGGACCTTGATTCCGAGACAACGGAAGAGAGCACACGATACGTCATCGAGGCGGGCGATGACGACCGCAGCCTTCCGAATACGGTTGTTCGGCGTCTCATTTCGCGCGATGGCCGTATGGTGCATGCGCGCGTTGAACACGCTGATGTTGAAATGCCGGATGGTCACGCCACGCTCACTTATTTCATCGATTTTTCCAGAACGGTCGAGGTGCAGGAAGAACTGCAGCGAATGGCCAATCACGATGTGCTTACCGGTTTGCCTAACCGGGCCTTGCTGCGCGAACAGCTAAATCAGGCGCTGCAAATTGCGAGTCGTGTCGGTGACCTCGTTGGCGTTTTGTTTGTCGATCTGGACCAGTTCAAACAAGTCAACGACACCCTGGGGCATGGAAGCGGTGACGAATTGCTGAAGCTGGTGGCATTGCGGTTGAAAAGCGTTTGCCGGAAAGAGGACATGCTTGGGCGACTGGGTGGCGATGAGTTCCTTGTGATTGGCCAGCATATCCGGACTCGAGATGGCGCAGCCAAGCTGGCGGCAAAGTTGATTCGGGCACTTGATACACCGTTTGATCTGACGGCCACAAAATGTACGTCGGCGGCAGTATCGGTGTATCGATATTTCCTGAAGACGGCAAGCACGCTGATACCATGATCCACAATGCGGATGTAGCGATGTACCACGCGAAGCGAGGCGGAGGACCGCGAGTCGCTTTCTATCAGGCAGAAATGAATGCGCGTGCGCTCGAACGGCTCGACCTTGGTACCGAGTTGCGCTGGGCACTGGACCGCGAAGAGTTCGAATTGTTCTACCAGCCTCGTGTCGATCTCAAGACCGGCCGCATTGCCGGCGTTGAAGCATTGCTGCGCTGGCGGAGCCCGGTTCGCGGCCTCGTATTGCCAGAACGGATCATTCCAATACTCGAAGAGTCGGGGCTGATCGTTCCGCTCGGGCGCAAGGCGCTTGCGAAAGCGTGTCATGCAGCGATGCAGTGGCGCTCAGAGGGGTTCGGTCGTATTCCCGTTGCTGTCAACTTGTCAGCCGCGCAGTTCCGCGGCTCGGTCGTCGAGGATATCGAGTTGGCGCTCAGCGCATCCGGTTTGCCACACGAGGATCTTGAACTGGAGATCACGGAAAGCCTGTTGTTTCGCGATTACGAGCAGGCGCGCGTGCCGTTGGAGAAATTGACGGCCAAGGGAATACGCTCCGCGCTGGACGATTTCGGCACTGGATATTCGTCGCTGTCGTCTTTACATAATCTTCCGGTACATTTTGTCAAAATCGATCGTTCATTCGTTCAGGCTTTGCAACCGGGGCGCAATACGATTGTTGCTGCGATCATCAATGTGGCGTATACGTTGGGCGTACGCGTGATTGCTGAAGGTGTCGAAACGGTCGAGCAACGAGATGTACTGATTGAACTTGGGTGCGACGAGATGCAGGGCCATTTGTACGCGCTGGCGATGTCCGAGGCTGATTTTGTCAGCTGGTTGCGAACGCATCGCAAACCGCATCTCATAGCGATCAGCGACGACACATGATGTCCGGGTGCTGTCGGTGTGTCGACCCCTAAGTCCGACAGAGGGCTAGCCCTTATTCAAGAATCTACCTTGTTCAAGAATCTAATGGAGTCGCACCAAAGTGACAGGGAAACCGATACGTCGTGCGAGTGCTTGTAGGTCCATATTGGTATAGCCGTCCGGGGCGGTGACGTTATCAATGCCGAAGCTCGCCATGTCGACAACCGAAAGATAGAAGAACCCACGCACATCGTATTTGTCATTGCCCACTCGCGTGACGTATTCGTCGACCCCAATGCGGTAAAAAAATTCGCTTTGCTTGTGAATGGCGACGGTCAGGTATTCAATGTTTGCTTGTCGGGCATGCGCAAGTTCCTTTGAGCGGTTGCGACGCGACAAGCCTTTGGCATTAATCCGTTCTTCGACCGCATTGTGCATTTGCTCCAGCAGTCCGGGTTGTTTGGCGCTTCCGTGCCAGGCGACCACCGCACCGGGCCGGATTTCCTTGTTGCGGCCCGCCGTAAACACATAGTTCGCGCAGGATGACAGGCATGCGCGGTCAACAACGACGTCAAGTTTGCGTTCGAACACCCAGGCTCCAAACTCCATACCGACCATGATTTCACCTCCCGTTGAGTCGATGAACAGGGTTGTGATCGGGGAGGAGGCACCTGTTTTGCGCAGCGCCCTCAGGCCTTCTTTGGTCAGACTGCCACGATAGATCACCGTATTGCCATTGCGTGCGACCGTGATCTTGCGGTCGACCATCGTGAAGGAGTCGGGATTGCGGGTACTGCGGGCGGTCGAGTTGTCGCCGCCTGGCGGTGAAATTGGATCGCTAGCGCAGGAGATCAAGAGCGGCAGCAGAGGCAGATAGCCTGATTTTGGATTCATGAAATCAATTTTAGGCAAGTTCGTTGGACGCACTGCTGAGTGCTGAATGTGGAGAATTGTGCGGAAGACGGGTCCGATTCTGACGGCAATCGAAGGCGATTCGGCCTTTGCAAGTAGAATTGCGCGTTTATCAACGCATATGTAATGCCCGTGAGCCTTATTCGTCCTTTTGCTGGTCTGCGTCCTGCCCCTGACCGGGCAGCTGAAGTTGCTGCTCCGCCTTATGACGTGCTGTCAACCGAAGAAGCACGCCAACGTGCCAGTGACAAACGCTGGAGTTTTCTGCATATTTCCAAGCCCGAGATTGACTTCGAGCCGGGAATCGATCCTTATGCCCCTGCGGTCTACGATAAGGCAGCGGCAAATCTGCGCGATATGATTGCGCAGGGAATCCTGGTTCGCGATGATAAGCCGAACTTTTATGTTTACCGGTTGACCGCAGAAGGCGTCGTGCAGACGGGAATCGTCGCGGCAGCGTCGGTCGATGCATATGATACGAACCGGGTTCGAAAGCACGAACTCACGCGCCCGGACAAAGAGGATGATCGCGTACGCCAGATTGATGCCCTGAATGCACAGACTGGACCGGTATTGCTGGCATTCCCCGAGGCTGCAGATGTTGATGAGATTCTTTGTGCAACAGCGCGCAACGAACCCGACAGCGATATTGTGGCCGAAGACGGTGTGCGTCATTCCATATGGGTGATTCGCGATCGCAACACAATTGAGGGATTGGTCACGCGCTTCGATGCGATGCCTGCGCTGTATATCGCCGATGGCCACCATCGGTCAGCCGCAGCATCGCGCGTTGCCGCAGCGCGCCGCAGGGACAATACCGGACATACCGGTGGCGAGGACTACAACTATTTCCTGGTCGTAGCGTTCTCGCAGAATGAGATGCGCATTCTTCCGTATAACCGGCTTGTGAAGGATCTCAACGGTTTGAGCAGCGCTGAACTGTTGCAACGAATCGGCGAGCGCTTCACGATCGAAGCGAGCGTCGAGCCGGTAGCGTCGGCAGCTGCGAAGAATTTTGGACTGTACATCGAAGGTCGCTGGTACCTTCTCGAAATACGGCCCGAGTTCGCGCGCAGTGATGACCCGATTTCACGCCTTGATGTGAGCCTGCTTGGCGACAATCTGTTAGCGCCGATTCTCGGCATCGCCGATCAGCGCAGGGACGACCGGATCGAATTCATGGGCGGCGTGCGCGGACTTGCGGCACTTGAGCAACGGGTCGACAGCGGTGCCATGGCGTGTGCAATATCCATGTTTCCAACCAGCATGGCCGACCTGATCGCGGTGGCCGATGCCGACGAGGTCATGCCTCCGAAGTCCACATGGTTCGAACCAAAGCTGGTAGACGGGCTGGTATCACATCAGCTGGACTGAATAGGCAGCCTGACGGTCGAAGCGGCCGTAAAGGTGATTTGCCAGTTCCAGCCAGCGGAAACCATTTTTCTCGCCGGCGCTGCGACGACCAAGCCGAAAATTGCTAATTCCCCATTGAGCCAGTTACTTAATGCATGATTTCGGTGATTTTTCCGTTCACTCTGGCGTAACAAAACAGTAAACTATGCATCTGTTGGGCAGTCGCATCCCGTAGCTGTAGGGAACTCCGTGCGTCGTGGGGACTCCGCCGACCGGACCGAACAAGAGTAAGCGGCGAGTGCCCCAGGAGAGGTGCGTTAATTGAAGCCCACAGAGATTGCAGTACCCGACTATTTCCACAAGGTCGTGGATTGTCAGTGGGCCTGTCCCGCGCACACGCCGGTCCCGGAATACATTCGTCTGATTGCTGCAGGCCGTCACGATGACGCTTACATGGTCAATTGGGAGTCCAACGTCTTTCCCGGCGTATTGGGCCGTACCTGCGACCGGCCCTGCGAGCCGGCATGTCGCAGGGGGCGTGTAGAGGACCAGAACAAGGAAAAGCCCGAGCCTGTCGCAATCTGCCGACTGAAAAGGGTCGCCGCCGATAACAAAGGCGATATCCGGGAACGGTTGTCAGCAGCCCCTGAAAAGATGAACGGCAAGCACGTTGCCTGTGTGGGAGCGGGGCCGGCATCTTTGACTGTCGCACGCGACCTGGTGCGCTCAGGCTACCAGGTTACGGTATTCGATCAGGATCCCAGGGCCGGCGGAATGATACGCAGCCAGATACCCCGGTTTCGATTGCCGGAATCCGTCATTGACGAAGAAGTAGGTTATGTCATCGACGCCGGCGTCACGTTCCGCGGCGGGGTCAGAATAAACAGCATGAAGAAGCTTCTCGCTGAGAACTTCGATGCAATTTTCGTTGGATCCGGCGCACCGCGCGGGCGCGATCTGGACGTGCCCGGCCGCAAGGACGCTGCGAAGAATATCCACATCGGCATTGATTGGTTGTCGTCGGTTTCGTTTGGCCACATAACCAAAATCGGCAAGCGCGTCGTTGTGCTTGGCGGCGGAAATACGGCGATGGACTGTTGCCGGACGTCGCGGCGACTTGGCGGCGCCGATGTCAAGGTCATCGTTCGCAGCGGTTTTGACGAAATGAAGGCGAGCTCGTGGGAGAAAGAGGATGCGATGCATGAAGGTATTCCAATCCTCAATTACCTCGTTCCAAAAGAATTTCTGCATACCAAGGGTAAGTTGACGGGCGTCGTTTTCGAGAAAGTACAGGCGGTCTATGACGATCGCGGCCGGCGAAGCCTGGTTCCCACCGGCGAACCGGATGAGGAACATCCGTGCGACGACGTGCTTGTCGCGGTCGGTCAGGAAAACGCATTTCCGTGGATCGAGCGTGATTGTGGAATCGAGTTCGACGAGTGGGGAATGCCCGTCGTAAGCGAGGTGACAATGCAAAGCTCGCTGCCCAATGTGCTGTTTGGTGGCGACGCGGCATTCGGGCCGAAGAACATTATCTGGGCGGTTGCGCATGGGCATGACGCGGCAATCTCGATTGACCGGCTCTGCAACGGCGAAGACCCCGAAGTTCGTCCGCCGCCCATGGTCAATCTGTCAAATCAGAAAATGGGTATCCATGAGTGGACATACGACAACGATATTTCCAATGACCTGCGTCACCGAGGCGCAGCGTTGTCTGAACTGCGATGTGCAAACCGTATTTGCGTCGCCGCTTTGCATTGAGTGTGACGCCTGTGTCGATATCTGCCCGATGGACTGTATTACGTTCACCGAAGATGGTGAAGAAGAGGACATTCGCGGCAGGCTGACCGCCCCGGCCGAGAATCTCACCCAGGATCTGTATGTGGCGGGGTCGCTCAAGACGGGGCGCATTATGGTCAAGGACGAGGACGTCTGCCTGCACTGCGGTTTGTGTGCCGAGCGCTGTCCGACGGGGGCCTGGGACATGCGCAAGTTTCTGCTGGATATGACCTACGCGGGGCCGGGATGCCGCAGCCGAAAGTAAACGATTTCGTCATAAAATTCGCGAATGTGAACGGTTCCGGTTCGGCATCTGCCAATCAACTGTTCGCGAAGTCAATTCTACGTATGGGAGTGCCGGTCAGTCCGCGCAATATCTTCCCGTCAAATATCCATGGGCTACCCACCTGGTATGAGGTGCGCGTTTCTGAAGCTGGTTACCTTGGTGCGCGCGGCGGCGTTGATTTGATGGTTGCGATGAATCCACAAACCTGGGACAGGGACGTGCTCGGTATCGAGCCGGGCGGCTACCTCCTTTACGACTCCACCAAGTCATTGCCACCTTCGAAGTTTCGCGAAGACATCAATGTAATTGGCGTACCGCTGACCGGGATCGGCACCCGCGAGTACTCTGATCCCCGGCAGAGGCAGTTGTTTCGGAACATCATCTATATCGGCGCGCTCAGTGCGTTGCTTGCAATCGATATGGCGGAGATCGAGAAACTGATTCGAGAACAGTTTTCCGGCAAGGACTCACTGATTGCTCCGAACATACAGGCATTGCATCTTGGCCACGCTTACGCGACCGAGAATTTCGAATGCCCAATTGACCTGCAAGTCCGTCGCGGTGACGGCGTTGGGGATAAAATTTTTATTGAAGGTAATGAGGCGGCCGCGCTGGGCTGTGTCTATGGTGGGGCGACCGTTGCAGCTTGGTATCCGATCACGCCGTCGTCAAGTCTTGCCGAGGCATTTGAACTGCACTGTCGAAATTATCGGTCCGATCGCAAGACGGGCAAGAACCGTTTCGCCGTAATTCAGGCCGAAGACGAACTGGCGTCAATAGGTATGGTGATCGGCGCAGGCTGGAATGGTGCGCGCGCATTTACATGTACGTCCGGGCCCGGTATTTCACTGATGCAGGAGTTCATTGGCCTGGCCTACTTCGCAGAGATACCGGCGGTAATATTCGATGTGCAGCGTGGCGGACCGTCCACAGGTATGCCGACACGAACTCAGCAATCGGACGTGCTCTCGTGTGCCTACGCGTCGCACGGTGACACAAAGCATGTATTGCTCTTCCCAGAGGATCCGCACGAGTGTTTCGAATTTGCGTCCAGCGCGTTCGATTTTGCCGAGCGATTGCAAACGCCCGTATTCGTCCTGTCTGACCTCGACATTGCGATGAATGACCGACTATGCGAGCCTTTTGTCTGGGACGATTCCCGCGCCTATGATCGCGGCAAACTGGTTAGCCATGATGAACTCGAAGCCGGCGCCGAGTTTGGCCGTTATCTGGATGTCGACGGGGACGGTGTCGCTTACCGGACATATCCCGGAACGCACCCAACACGCGGATCGTTTTTTACGCGCGGAACCAGTAAAGACCGATATGCGCGTTACAGTGAAGCGGGGCCTGACTACCAGGACAACATGCAGCGACTGCTGCGTTCGAGACCGCGAGATCCATCCTGCCAAAACCGGTGGTTCAGAAAGCACGCAAGTCGACGCAATTGGGGGTGATCTGCTACGGCTCAACTAGCCCGGCAATGAGTGAGGCGTTTGATAGTCTCGAGACTGATGGGCTCTATTTCGACGTCATGCGCATCCGCGCATTTCCGTTCCATGATGACGTTGTTGACTTTATTGCCGAGCATGGGCGGATTTTCGTTGTCGAACAGAATCGCGACGCTCAGTTGCGACTTCTTCTGATAAACGAATGTGCCGTCGACCCGGCAAAACTTACGCTGGTGTTGCACTACGACGGAACGCCGATAACCGCGCGATTTATCACCCAGGAAATCTCGGAAGATGTCGCCGCATTGAATGCGACTCCAAAGAAGAAAGTTGCGCCATGACGGAATTCGACATGGCGGAAATCGACATGATGGGAATTGAGTTGTGACATACATTGCCAAGCCCAAGCTTCGCCACCCGCGTCTGGCGACGAACAAATTCGGTTTTACGCACCGCGATTACGAGGGTGCTGTATCTACACTGTGTGCCGGTTGCGGGCATGATTCAATCAGTGCGGCAATTATTCAGTCGTGTTTTGAGCTTAATCTTCCACCGCACCGGATCGCCAAACTTTCCGGAATCGGATGTTCGTCAAAAACACCGACGTACTTTCTTGGCAGTTCGCATGGGTTTAATAGCGTCCATGGTCGTATGCCGTCGGTGCTTACCGGTGCCAATCTTGCGAATCGGGATTTGATCTATCTCGGGATTTCCGGTGATGGTGACTCAGCCTCCATAGGGCTAGGCCAGTTCGCTCATAGCGTCAGACGCGGCGTAAACATGGTTTACGTTGTCGAAAACAATGGTGTCTACGGGTTGACGAAGGGTCAGTTTTCGGCAACATCCGACCGTGGTTCGAAAAGCAAGAAGGGCGCGGCAAATCTTGATGCCGCTGTCGACATGGTGATGTTAGCAATGGAACTTGGCGCGACCTATGTGGCGCGTGGCTTTTCCGGAGACAAATCGCAACTGGTACCCCTCATCAAAGGCGCGATCGTTCACCGCGGTGCTGCGTTTATCGATTGTATTTCTCCGTGCATCGCGTTTAACAATCACTCGGGCTCTACCAAAGGTTTTGATTATGTTCGTGAGCACAACGAGGCAGTTAATCGTCTGGATGTGATGTTGCCGCGTGAGCCGATTACCGCCGAGTACGAGCCTGGAGAAGTTGAAGAAGTCGCCCAGCACGACGGGTCAGTCCTGAGGTTGCGCAAGCTGGCTGAAGAGTACGGCGTCCACGATCGGATTGCTGCAATGAATTATCTGCAAAATAGCAAAGCTGCCGGTGAAATCGTCACCGGGGTATTGCACGTTGATCCGGAAGCAGATGATTTGCACGATAATCTCAATACCCTCAACGCGCCGTTTAACAAGCTGACCGAGAAAGAGCTTTGTCCTGGATCAGCCGCACTGGAGAAATTCAACGCCTCCCGTCGTTAGTGGTCGGCACATTTGGGCTGCAGCCGCGTATGCACAATACGCGGGGCATGAGTGGCGCGCACTATTGTTGCATTACGGATCTATGACGACACCGGTGCTCCCCGAAGGCAGTGTGGGTCACCGCAGATGAGCCGCGGCAGATGAATCACGATAGATGAACCGCGATGAACGAAACGCGATAAACCAAAAATGGTGCCCTGACTTGGCGTGTCTTGGCGAATACAGTGACTTGACCAGGTTGTGTCTACACTACATTGAACAGATAAAGGCGTGATTTCGATGAATTCACGAAAGCAGGATTGTGCAAAGGAGGCAACATGCTGAAGGGCGTCGGGGGGATTTGAGAACCTGTCCGGCGAACAGGTCGGGATATTGACCGAACGCGCGGTTACGCGCACTTATCCCAAAGGTGCAATCATCGTTAACGAAGGCGATGAGGGTAATTCGCTTTTTGTGATCCAGTCCGGATCGGTCAAGACTTTTCTGAGTGATGAAAACGGAAGGGAAGTCGTTCTATCAACGCGGAGTGCGGGCGAATATTTTGGAGATATGGCCCTGTTCGATGATGAGCCGCGGTCGGCGTCGGTGATGACGCTTGAGCCGTGTAAAGTGATGATAATTTCCAAGGCGCAGCTCCGCGAGGTTATTTCCGAAGACGCGGAAATCGCACTGTCGCTTCTAAAAGGCCTTGCGGGGCGGGTTCGTGTTCTGACCGAGAATGTCCGAACGCTTGCCCTTCTGGACGTATTCGGCCGGTTGATCAAGACGCTTTACTCGCTTGCCAAAGAGAAGGATGGCGTGTTGCACATAGATCAGCGTCTCACCCAGCAGGATCTGGCGAGCCGAATCGGCGCATCACGCGAGATGGTCAGTCGTATCATGCACGACCTCACCGAGGGTGGGTACATTGAAACCAAGGCAAAGCGAATTACCATTCTCAAGAAGATTCCTTCTAACTGGTAGTTTCCGTCGCTCGTCAGTGCGTGCCGGTCCATGACCCGGCGCGGGCAGGTCGACAAGAATCCTTCAATCGCGGGACCCGCGGCACACCCTCAAATCGCCGTTCTAGCGTCACGCTAGAAATGTGAATTCCGCACACATATGTAGTGCCGTAACTCATCGAATGCGGTGAACGTGACCAGTATTCTCTGCCGCATAGCAGCTCAAGGAGAAACGACATGATCAACAAATTCGCGACATATCTTTCCATTTCCGCATTTGCGTTGATCGGTGCTGTTGCACAGGCAAATGTTTTCGATGGTTCAGAAGGCCAACACGGTGTTTCCGACCGGGCAATCATGAATTCGATTGATCAGACGCCTTCAGTCTTTGGGTGCGAAGTTGATTCGCGTGAGTCGGTCCGTCAGGGCGAAATGCCTGACATCTTTGCAGGCCACTTCGATATTCTGAATGACGGATTTGAAAATGATTCGTGTCCAGTCCCGATTCCAAGCCCCGACCAATTCAGAACCATGGCCGGGCGGTAGCACGCCACACCAGTTCTTGACCAAATTCCCCTGCTCTCTCCTTTTCAGCACACCTTTAGGTGTGCTTTTTTTTGCATGGAATTAGGGCACTGATCAATGTGGATGCTTCCATATTTGTTGGTTCGACACGGCGGTCGTGACTGGACCAGTCATGAGAACGTCAGTTGCCTATTGAGGAGGAATCGCTTGCCTTCATCTTTATTCCGGAGCAAAGAACGACTAGTTTTTGAGATGCTGGAGAAGAAAATTCGTCTGCTTCGCAATGGCGTCTTCAAATCCGCTTCCGTGATAGATATCGAAGTGCCCGAATGGGTAACTGATAACCTGCGCGTTTGACATGCGCCGGGCTGCCTTGCGTACGGCGTCAGGCACAACGAGGCTGTCTTTTTCGGCAAGCATCAGCAATGCCGGGCATTTAACGCCGGACGCAAAGCTCAGTGGCCGATACATCGGAAACTTGAACAAAATGCGTGCACAGACCTTGTTGTCCCATTTGACTTCGTCGGGAATGATGGACAGGAGCCCCGGTAATGATTCAGGTGTGTTCATTGCAGCGAAGCTGCCCGGATTCGCGGCCAGCTTCACGTAGTGCGGCGATCGCCCAAGTGCGGATTTGATGACGTCGAAGATGCCATGAGGTGTCGCCCAAAGTAAGTGCTGCACGCCGACGTGAGCGATAGAGCTAAACGGATCGAGAAACGGCACTTGTGCAGAGATTGCACTCAGTCCGGCGTCTTGTGCCGCGCAAACGCCGCAATGACCACCACTGTAGGACGTACCCCAGAGTGCAATTTTTTCCGTATTAATGCCGGGTAGCGAGCGCGCATGTTCGATCGCCGCTTTCCAGTCTGCTACGTGGTGTTGAGGGTCCACGAGGTAGCGCGGTTCGCCGTCGCTGTCGCCGAACGTTCTGTAATCAAACAACAAGACCGCGAGACCGTTGCGCGCAAAGTGTTCTGCGTACGCGGGCAGACGAAAACTGCGCTCGCTTCCAAAGCCATGCGCCATGACCACTATTGGTGGTGCATCCGCAGTATCGGGCCGGTACAAATCGGCACCGCAGCGCGCACCGCCGCTCAAAAATCCGCTTTGTACAACGCGGAAATTAGTGGTCATCACCGCTGATTTTGTGTTGGCACAATGATGTCGATAGAAGCGAAGGCTCGTATAGTCCCGATGGGCGCGATCATCAGAGGAGATCGAGAACGTTTTCTGGCGGACGACCGACGACTGCGCGGTCACCCTTAACGACAATCGGACGCTCAATCAGGATCGGATCGCCGCTGAGTGCATCGAGCCACTGATCATCGCTAAGGGTCTTGCCGGCATACTTGCGCTTGAAGGTGTCTTCCCCTTTGCGTACGATTTGCTCTGGCTGAATACCGAGCTTGCTGACGATTGATTCCAGTTCAGACTTGCTCGGCGCATTCTTAAGATACTCGATCACTTCTGGTTCGATTCCGTGTTGCTGAAGTAGCGCCAGCGTGTTGCGGCTCTTGCTGCAGCGCGGATTGTGATAAATCGTGAATTGCGTCTTGGCCATATTAACGATTCCGGGGGGTTATGGATATTCAGTTCTTTATCGACCGCAACCTGGCCGTGATGACAAATTGGCGGCCAGCAAACGGTTTGCAACAGTATCTTGCCATTTCGTATCGGGATTTGGCATGCCGAAATTGGTGTGCAACAGTTTTCCCGATTATTGCAAAGACCGGGAGACAACTTCGGTTGTATCTTTTGACAAGTCGGGCGTTGCCCGGAGGCGTTCGAGCGCGTCCGTCGCGTGCTTTTGCCGCTCGCTATCAAATTTTTTCCATCGGTCAAAGCAGCGTACGATGCGCGCTGCAACTTGCGGATTGATCGAGTCCAGCGCAATGGCCTGATCGGCTATAAATGCGTAACCCGACCCGTTGGCCGCATGGAAATGCACATGATTTGCGCCAAACGTGCGAATGAGCGAGTAGACTTTGTTCGGGTTGCGAATGTCGAAAGCTGCGTGCTGCGTCAGACGTTGGACGTTTTCGAGTGTGTCGGGCATGCGCGATAAGGCCTGTACTGCAAGCCATTTGTCAACGACCAACGGTTCCGATGACCATTTATGGTAGAAGCGGTCAAGAACCTCATGGCGCCGGTCAGCGTCATGGTTGACCAGTGCGCTAAGCGCAGCCATCGCGTCGGTCATGTTATCGGCCCTGTCGAATTGCGCTAAACAGAGAGAAGTGACGGCTTCGTCGCCAAGTTGCATCAGGTAGGACAGACACAGGTTACGAAGTGCGCGCAGACCGGAAGACTTCGCATCGGGGATGTATTGGCCAGTAGTCGTGAACGCCTGGCACGCAAGCAGCAAGTCCCCCTTTAGCTTTTCGGCAAGCTTGTAGCTCAGTGCGTTGCGTGCCGCGTGCAATGCATCCGGATCGACTTCTTGCATTTGTTCCGCGATGTACGTTTCCGAGGGCAGCGCCAATGCTTCTGCGGCGAACGCAGGATCGTTCGCGGCTTCGGCAAGTATGCCTGAGAATGCGTCGAAGAAACCTTCCGGAAATTCCGGCTCCTGCTTCAGGTGAATCGATCGGGACGCACGCAATATTATATTTGTTGCCAGCCGTTGACCGGCTTCCCAGCGATTGAACGAATCTGAATCGTGTGACATCAGGTGAATCAGGTCCGCTTCTTCATAGTCAAAGCGAACGATCGCCGGCGCGGAGAAGCCGCGCAGCAATGAAGGCGTGGGATCTTCAGTGATACCGGTGAAGACAAAACTTTGCTCGGGCGCCATTACCGGCAAGATCCGTGTCGTGTCGCCGTGTTCTTGCTCCCCATCGAGTCGCAGCGGGATATCGTTTCCATCAGATCCAATCAAGCCAATGGCGAACGGTATGTGTAGTGGCAGTCCGGCTTCCCGGGTCGTTTTCGGGGGGGAAGATTGCTTGATGTGCAGGGCGTACTGTTGACCGGCTGCGTCGTAGTCTGCTGACACGTCGATCACCGGTGTACCGGCCTGGTCGTACCAGCGCCGGAACAGGGTCAGGTCGATGCCCGATGCATCCTGCATGGCTTGCACGAAGTCATCGGTGGTAACCGCCTCGCCGTCATGGCGTTGAAAGTACAAATCCATGCCCTTGCGGAAGCTCTCCGCGCCGACCAGCGTATGAATCATGCGCACGACCTCTGCGCCCTTTTCGTAGACCGTCGCGGTGTAGAAGTTATTGATTTCAACGTATGACTGCGGGCGCACCGGGTGAGCCATTGGTCCTGCGTCTTCAGGAAATTGAGCGGCGCGTAATGCGCGCACTTCCTGGATGCGTTGCACCGGGCGCGAGTATGTATCAGCGCCGTACTCCTGGTCGCGAAATACGGTCAAGCCTTCTTTCAGACTCAGCTGAAACCAGTCCCGGCATGTCACGCGGTTGCCGGTCCAGTTGTGAAAATATTCGTGAGCGACGACCCGGTCGAGATACATAAAGTCGCGGTCGGTAGATATGTCAGGCCGGGCAAGAACGTATTTGGTGTTGAATATGTTCAGGCCCTTGTTCTCCATCGCACCCATGTTGAAATCGCCAACAGCCACAATCATGTATTGGTCAAGATCAAGTTCCAGGCCGAACTTGTCTTCGTCCCATTTCATCGCGCGCTTCAGCGCCTGCATGGCGAAGGCGGACTGATCAAGTTTTCCGGGTTCAACGAAAATGGAAAGTGCGACCGTGCGGCCGGAACTGGTCGTAAACGTGTCATCGAGCCGGTCAAGTTTTCCCGCAACCATGGCGAACAGGTACGACGGCTTGGGGAACGGGTCTTCCCACTTTGCCCAGTGGCGATTTCGTGATTCGGCTTCGCCTGCGGTTTCTTGCTCTTCACCATCTTCTTCGCCTCTGGCAACGAGATTTCCGTTGGATAGCAATACCGGAAACTTGTCCTTGTCAGCATGAATGGTGGTGGTATAGCGCGCCATTACGTCGGGCCGGTCTGGAAAATAAGTGATGCGCCGAAACCCTTCCGCCTCACATTGGGTGAAATATCCGTCCTTCGACGCGTACAGGCCCATAAGCTTGGTGTTGCGTTCGGGGTCAATTTGAACATGGGTTTCCAGAACAAACTGCGCAGGCACGGTCGGGATGGATAGCGTTTGCGCGCTCAGTTCGTATTCACGATCGGACAGCGTGCGGCCATCGAGCACAACGGATTCGAGTCGAAGTTCATCGCCGTCGAGCACCAGCGGCGCGCCAGGGTCGATTGCGGCCGGATTCCTGCTGATCGACATTGTCGCGCCCACGATTGTGCAGTCGCTTCGGATATCAATTTCCAGGTCGATTGTCGCGACGAAAAAATCCGGCTGCGCATAGTCCTTGAGCAGCACCGCGTCGCTTGAAGGGTCGAGCATATTCATTCCAATCATAGTTTGTAACGCCTTGTCGGCCAGATCCAATTTTACCGGCCAGTTAAGGCCGGCGTTGTCTCTTTGAATGCCCCATCAGTTGAACCTGAAGTCTCCCGCAGGACGTCGTTTTGACTACGTTATTTTGAACCTGTCAGATGCCATCTTTTCGATGGCAACGTTGCGATGGCAGGTGTCGCATAACTTCCAATCGTCACACTACTGCCTCGCGTGTATGCGACTGCCGAAGATGTTCGACATATAAAAGCTGAAAGGTGGCTAACGCTCTCAGGATTACCATTCGGCGACGAATCATCGTACCAAACGTCGAAATATCATCGATTCAGGCGGCTTTCTCGGGAAAATTTTGATCGCGGATCTGGGTCACAATTGCGTCGATGAGTCTGCTAAACGCTTCGTAGGCTCCGGGCGGCCCTTTGTATTCGATCCATACGCCTCGCTGTGCAGGGTGCATCAGAACAATCCGCAGCGGCGTATCTGAGCGATAGTCGGCGACTGCACCGTTTTGCCAGGCATCGTCCAGTGGAAAGTAAACGCAGCTGTCGCGCCCGCACAAGTCCTTTACCAGGTCCACTGGCTGTGCGCCATCGTCCTCCCGTGTAAACAGCGTCAGGCGCGCTTGCGGGCGAGTGGCACTACGGATCACCAAAGTCGCGTCGTCAAGCCTGCTAATACGTTCATTCTTGCCGGGCGAGACGGCAAGAATGTTCCAGTAAACCGTGTTGTCTTCGGCGAAAACGGCGTCCCAAGTCTCTGTCACATGCCTGAGTGAAAGCGACAGCACGATCAGGAAGAGACCAAGTCCAAGCAACACGCGTTGCCAGAATGAAAATTGAAACATGGGGCGTTACGCTAACCGATGACGCCGGGCTGGCTCAAGCGCTGCAAACAATTGCCTGGCGTTGTTGTGTCAGGTTTGGCATCCGGCACGCAGGCGAAAATGTGTCTGGTTCCAGAGCCACGCCAGGAACACAAAAAACAGCGTGAACGCGGATGCTGCAAACCATTCGAGAACGTTCTCGATTCTGTCGACAAGCTGCGGGTCACTCATCAGTGATTTGGCGAATAGATTGGTTAGCCCGAACACCATTACAAGCAGACACAGGGCGCCGAGCACGCGATCCAGGTGCATTGGCACGCGCAGCCAGCCAGCACGGGCCAGGCGAAACACTTTTGCACTTGCGAGGAGCATGCACAGATAGGTGAGGCCAAAATAGAAGTTTATTCCGTATCGGCGAAGCCATTGATGCGTTTCACCTTCTGTACCAAGGAAGGCGCCGTATAACACGAGGAACATGCCTGCGAACGTTCCAAGCCACGCCAACGCGAACGAATATTTGCCGGCGGCAGCGTCCAGACTTTTAAGCCATTGCGCACAAAGTATCCACGTGAGCCCCTGCAGTGTTGCGGCGGGTAGTACAAGTGCGCGAAAGATATGATTGGGAAGATCGTGGCGCGCCGCCTGGCTGATGGAAACGCAGCCGTCGAGGTACGGGTTGCAAGAAGGAATCAAGCCGCTACTGACTGATATCGAATACGCGGTGATGGTTGCGAGTGCGGGCAGCAATCCGGAAACAAGTGGAAGCATCCATATCGGTTTCGAATTTGACCAGTTGCTCGTCGGGGCATCCATTCATGCATGTTAACCCTGGAATTTTTCCATTCTTGAAAAGGCGGTGACAATGAAGCCAAAAGGCACAAAAACTGCTACGATTTCAAATCAAAATCAACAATTTATCTTCGATTTTGAACAAAGCACTTGATTAACTAATTAGCTAACGTGTGATCAAGAGAAGAGTTCGTACTGTTGATGAGCCCAACCGATCTGGAATTCCTTTGGAAAACCGCTGGATAAGGAACCGCTTGATAGGAACCTTGGTGTCGTGTCTTTCAACCAAAACGCTAGGCGCGGCTCAATGAATCCGGTGTCGCTGGACGGACGGAACCCCGTCGAACAACTATTCACATGAAAATAAGCGATAGATGAGCCGAATTCGCGATGCTCTTAGCAATACGTTGGGAAGCAAGCGGCTGCTAGCCATCGTTTGGCCGTTCCTCGTAATTGTGGTCGTGCTTTTGGTCGTATCTGCACAAAGCATGGACTTACTTCTTGCGACGCGCTCTTATTCTGAGGGCGAAAGCCTTTGGTCAAAAGGCCAGAAGGGCGCCGTATTCTATTTGCTGCGCTATACGGAAACGCGGGACGTCGCCGATTATCAACAATACAAATCCCTGATAGCCGTTCCGAAAGGAGATGAGAAAGCGCGTATCGAGTTGCTGAAACCAAATCCTGATGAAGCAATTGCCTGGCAAGGTTTTGTTGAAGGACGTAACCATCCGGACGATATCGAACGCATGATCATGTTGTTCCGTCGCTTCAAGAATTTGTGGCACATGGAAGAAATTATTGAGCTGTGGACCGAAGGCGATTTCTATGTCAGCCAGGTTACGGACATTGCCGAAGATCTGAATGCCCGTGTCGTTGCGGGCAATGTTTCCGAGGCGGAAATGCGGGTATTTCGAGATCGCCTTTTGGCTATCGATAGATTGCTCACCCCACTGGCGGATAGATTTTCAAGATTACTGGGAGAAGCCACGCGCATTACCAAAGTGCTTCTACTGATTCTGAACCTCGCAGTGGCCGGAACTTTGGTTCCAATCGGCATGGTTTTGTCCAATCGCATGGCGCGACGCAGGGAGGAGGCCGAGAGCGCCCTCCAACTCAGTGAGGAGCGGTTCAATCTCGCGGTTGCGGGTAGCAATGACGGTTTGTGGGACTAGAATATTGTTGCGGACAAAGTGTATTACTCACCGCGGTTCAAACAGCTGCTGGGTTTTCGACCGAACGAGTTCGAAGACACAACCGACTACTTGATGTCGTGGATACATCCCGACGATAGCAAATCCGTAGGACACGCGTTTCGCGCTCACTTCGAGCAGGGACAATCGTTTGACGTTGAGTCGCGAATCGCCACTAAGCTGGGCGAATACCGGTGGTTCCGTGTGCGGGGTCAGTCCGTGAGCGACGAGCACGGCAAGGCTGTACGGATGGCGGGTTCAATGACGGACATCACAGATCGTCAGATCGCTGCCGCTGAGTTGTTTTCCGAAAAGGAGCGGGCCCAGGTTACGCTGGCTTCGATCGCGGACGGTGTTATTACGACTGATCCCGACGGCTGGGTTGAATTTCTCAACCCGGTTGCCGAGGCGCTCACGGGGTGGAAAATGTCGGCTGCGAAAGGGCTCCCATTGCAGGCAATTTGCCGACTGACGGAAGAAGCGAGTCGTCAGCCAGCACCGAACCCGATCGAGACGGTATTGCGCGAGGAGCGCACGGTAGAGGTGGCTGCGACCATGCTGCTCGTGCGCAATGACGGTGTCGAGCTTCCTATCGTGCACTCGGGCGCGCCAATTAGAGGCAGCGATGGCAAAATCAATGGCGTTGTGTTGATTCTGCACGACGTGAGCAACGAACGACAGTACGCCGCAAAGCTGTCCTACCAGGCGACCCATGATTCGCTCACAGGGCTGATCAATCGCGCTGAGTTCGAGAACCGAATGAATCTTGCGTTCACCTCTGCGGCTCAACTCGGGCGCCACCACGCGGTGATGTATCTCGATCTTGATCAATTCAAGGTCATTAATGATACCTGTGGGCATGCGGCCGGAGATCAGCTCATTCGACAGGTATCGTCACTGCTTCAACGACGTCTGCGTGAAGGCGATACGTTGTCCCGATTGGGCGGCGATGAATTTGGAGTGCTGCTTGAAAATTGTCCGCCGGACCATGCGTTGCGCATCGCTGAAGAGTTGCGCCAGACAACGCGAGATCTGCATTTTGTTTCAGAAGGAAGATCGTTCGCGGTCAGCGTGAGCATCGGTTTAGTCTCCGTCGATGACGGGCTATATACGTTGTCAGACGTGCTGAGTGCTGCCGACGCTGCGTGCTACATGGCCAAGGACAAGGGACGCAACCGGGTACAGCTTTACCGGCGCGAGGATAGTGAGGTTTCTTTGCGCCACGGAGAGATGGGATGGGTCGTGCGCATTCAGAAGGCGCTGGAAGAGGACCGTTTCGTTCTTTATGCCCAGGACATTGTCGGGGTCGATGGCAAGTCGCACCTCGGTACCCACTGCGAACTGCTTGTACGTATGCTTGACGAGGACGGCGAACTCGTACCACCTATGGCATTTATTCCGGCTGCAGAGCGCTACGGATTGATGCCGTCGATTGATCGCTGGGTGTTGCGCAATGCGTTTGCCACGATGGAGCGGCTGTTCGCCCAGCCGGGTGGCAATTCACTGGAGTTGTGCTCCATCAACCTATCTGGCGCTACACTTGGTGACGATGCCTTTCTTGACTACGTGGGCGAGCAATTCGAACGCTTTTCGCTGGCGAAAGATCGAGTCTGTTTCGAGATCACGGAGACTGCCGCGATCGCAAATCTCGATAGGGCCACACGGTTTATAGAGGAAATGAAGAAATTCGGCTGTCGTTTTTCCCTTGACGATTTCGGTTCAGGAATGTCTTCCTTCGGTTATTTGAAACATCTTCCTGTTGATTTCCTCAAAATCGATGGCGGATTTGTGAAAGATATGGCGGACGACCCGATCGATCGAGCAATGGTGGAAGCCATTAACAGCGTCGGACACGTAATGGGTAAGCAAACAATTGCTGAATTTGTCGGCAGTGCAGAAGTCATGGATGCGCTGCGGGAAGTCGGAGTTGATTTTGCTCAGGGATATTGGGTGCACAAGCCGGAGGTTTTCGCGCCGCGGTTAACGCAAGTGGCGGCCTCGGCTTCCTGATTGGCTGATAACCGGGGGCCAGGATAGACATGCCCTGTCTTGCTGGTTTTCGTGCCGTTGTAGGTAGGGATGGCGCTATTGCAACGCGTTAGAACCGACCAAACCCTGCCGTTAGCCTTGAATATTCCCGAATTTGCGCAGCGTCAACTCACCGGTTGAAATCGGTGAGCTCTGGCCGGGCGCTGCTTCCCTCATCGCAATTGCACATTCGTCCGGCGGCCCCTGGAGATTCTGTTCTGGATTGTTCGGCGATTAGCTAACAATATCAGTTGGTTGGTTGTTGCTTCGGAGGCACTCACCAAAGGCCTCGATCAGGCAATGTTGCCATGCAACATGTAAGAAAGAATGTGGGAAGGTTGTGATTGATCTTAGTGCGCTCAAACTTAACAAATTGATAGATTTGACTTTTTACTGGCTCTTCTGCATCTTCCGGACTATATCGGGACAAGAGCATACAAATGCTTTCCCGGAGTAGCACTGGATCGGGGGAGGGCGCTTCGAGTGCAGCAAGTACGTTCTAGAGTTATTTATTGCTTGCCAAACCGGAGAATATAGACATATGGGCTCGAGAATTGAGGTTGCTCTGCGTCCGCCATGGGTTGATTCGCTGCATGGTTATCTTAGGCCATACTGGAATGAACTTCTGGAAGGATCGTGGGCGGAAGGCGTCGCAAACACCAGACTGACGGTTTCCGAGATGCAGGGATGGATACTTCAAATGTATCCTTTCATACATGCGTTTCCGAAGTTTCTTGCGGAAGCCTTGACCAAGGTCGAGGATGATTTTTCGCGAGGATTTCTGATTGACAACATTCGCGCCGAAAAAGCACACGCCGAGCACTGGATCTGGATGGGTGAGGGTTTCGGACTCGAACGCCAGTCAATGATTGATCTCGCCGAAGGTAACAAACCTATACTGCGTGACGTGCAGTCATTGAGCGACTGGCTTTGGTATGTAAATACCAAAGGGTCACTTGCCGAGGCTGTCGCTGCCACGAGTTTTGCCATTGAAGGTATGGCCGGGGACATCGCGAAAAAGGTAACCGACGGATTTGAGGCCTATCGTGGCACACGTGGCGTTGACATGAAACCGAAGGCATACAAGTGGTTCCGGGAGCACGCGGTCTACGATGACCAGCATCCGGTAATTGCGCTCGAAATCGTAAAGAAATACGCGGTTACCGAAAAGCTGCAAACAAAGGTAATGATCGCTTCCAAGCGTAGTGTGCAATTGTTTCACAATGCTTTGATGACTTCGTACCAGGCTTATTCGGTAAACGGCGCATCGACGAGCTTGAATACAGTAGCCGAGAAGCGTAATTCTCAGAGAAGAACCGATCGCAGGCACGTCATCGAAGCAACTGGATTTCCCGAGCGCCGCTTTGTAGAACGACGCGGGCGTATGTGTCGCAACGTCGCTTGACGTAGTATTTACGGAACATAAAACATTCCAGTAGTTTCTGCTTTTACGAAATACCAGAAAAAAGGGCACCTGTTAAGGTGCCCTTTTTTTTGGGTTGCTCGTTGATGGATGGCTGGAATCAGAAAATGCGTCAATAGACAATACGCGCTGCCCATGGGGTCCGCGACGCTCTAATTTTTCTTGGCGTGTTCATGCACTGTCTCACTGAGCGGTCTGGGTAACACCAATTGCGGACGACATACATCGAAGTCCCGACAGACAAACGATAATTCGCCGTGCGGTGTTTTCTTCCAGACGCAGGTGAGAGGTATTGACTGGTGCCGCATTTACGTCTCAGCTGGCGCCAGGAAACGCGCTGATTTCGCGTAGTGAATTTCCGTTGTGCAACGATTTGCGATAAATCGCGCGCCGCATGTTTGCGGCTATCATTAGACTATTCAGTCCTGATACAAGATTTGCGGAGAACGGAAAATGCAACTCACGCCTGAGGAAGCTGCACAGTTTGAGGAAAGTGGATACTTATTCTTCCCTTCGTTGTTTACGGAAGAGGAAATCGCTGTACTCAACACAGAAACTCCCGGGATCTTCGCGCAGCATCGCCCGGAGAACGTACGAGAATCGGGTTCCGATGCGGTGCGCACCAGCTTTGGGGTGCACATGTATAACGCCGTGTTCGCCCGGTTGGCGCGGCATCCGCGCCTCGTAGGGCCGACCAGGCAGATTTTCGGCGAAGACGTCTACATGCACCAGTTCAAGGTCAACGCAAAAGCTGCATTCAACGGGGACGTCTGGCAATGGCATCAGGATTTTGGCACATGGCACGTTGCCGATAAGATGCCTGAGCCCCGTGCAATGAACATCGCGATATTCCTGGACGAAGTCAGTGAGCTGAACGGACCGCTCATGTTTGTTCCGGGCAGTCACAAGCTCGGGGTTATTGACGCGGATCTCGACGACGTAACGACCAGCTATCCTTTGTGGACCATCAATAACGATACGATCAGAAAACTGGCAGACCGTGGTGGCATCGTTGTACCGAAGGGCCCACCGGGATCGATGATAATGTTCGATTCATTGTTAGTGCACGGTTCAGGTTCGAATATGTCTCCATGGGACCGCAATACGGTGTATCTGAGCCTGTGCGCTATCACGAATCATATTCAGCGGTTTAACCGGCCCGCCTACCTCGCTCTGCGGGATTTCGATCCGATCGAGTGTTTGCCCGACGATTGTTTACTCAAGCAGTATGATGTGGCGTTGCCGTGGAAAGACGGTACGCCGGAATCGGCCCTGAATCCTCAAATCGCAGCATGAACGAAAGATCGTGACAAACGCATTGTCATGAACGGGTTGTCATAGATACGGATCATTATGAATCTTTATAGCAAATTGCAAATTCGTGCCGCTGAGGGCAAGCCGATTCGCGTCGGGCTTGTTGGTGCCGGCAAGTTCGCCGCAATGTATCTGGCCCAGGTGCCCAAGATTCCCGGAGTTCATCTGGTTGGCGTTGCCGACATCGCACCGGATAACGCGAGAGTTAACCTGAAACGGGTCGGCTGGCAAGAAGACCGCTACGGTGCATCGTCTCTGGACGCCGCTTGCGCGGAAGGCACAACGCATGTAGGTGATGACTGGCATACGCTTGCCTCGCACCCGAAGATCGACATCATTGTCGAAGCCACTGGCAATCCGATCGCTGCCGTCGATCATGCGATGTACGCCTTCGACCAAGGGAAACATGTGGTGATGGTAACGGTCGAGGCAGACGCTTTTTGCGGACCACTTTTGGCGCGCAAGGCGCAGCAGGCGGGCGTGGTCTATAGCCTTGCGTATGGCGATCAGCCTGCATTGATTTGCGACCTTGTTGACTGGGCCCGTGCCGCCGGTTTCGAAGTTGTGGCGGCGGGCCGTGGTCACAAGTGGTTGCCACAATTCGCCCAGTCCACACCGGAGACCGTCTGGGAACATTGGGGGCTGACGCCGGAACAGGCGCGCTTGGGCGGGCTTAACCCCAAAATGTTCAACTCGTTTCTCGACGGATCCAAACCTGCAATTGAAAGCACCGCGGTTTGTAACGCGACCGGCCTCACACCGGCGCCCGATGGACTGGCGTATCCGCCTGTGCGGATAGATGACATTCCGAACGTGATGCGCCCGATCGAAGAAGGTGGCCAACTGCACCACAAGGGGCAGGTCGAAGTGGTTTCGTCGCTGGAACTTGACGGCAAGCCGGTCCCTTACGATATTCGTGTGGGAGTGTGGGTGGTGTTTGAGGGCGACACCGAATACATCAGACGGTGCTTCAATGAATACGGCGTGCAGACTGACGACTCAGGTCGTTACGCCTGCATGTACAAACGCTGGCATCTGATTGGTCTTGAGCTTGGTATTTCGGTCGCGTCGGTCGGGATTCGAAATGAATCGACCGGGACTGCTACCGGATACCGCGCAGACGCTATAGCGGTGGCCAAGCGTGACCTCAAGGGAGGCGAAATTCTCGACGGCGAAGGAGGATATACGGTCGTGGGGAAGCTCATGCCGGCATCAGACTCCCTGAACCTGGGTGGCTTGCCGCTGGGTCTTGCTCACGGTGTCACATTGCGCAACCCGGTCGCTGCCGGGCAGCCGCTACGCTGGACGGATGTAACGGTTGACGAATCTCTCCTCGCCGTTAAAGTGCGGCGGGAAATGGAGCGGGAATTTGGGGGTGGCCTTCGCGCGGTTGCCTGATCTGTCGCCAGCACTTGTTCATCGGACAGTATTCACCCACTTGTTTCGGATTCAGTAAATAGCGGGCATATCGTTTGTTTTCCTCGCGAGAAACTGACACACGGCTCGAGCGTTGTGTAGTCATTTGGCATCCGGACTCAGGGGTAAATGGAAGCTGGTCGTGTCATAGCGCGATTTCTCCCGACAAGTAGCCTGCCATGTTCGGGGAAAATATCGAGATCCAACTCGACTGTCGTTCTCAATTAATCAATTAGCCAAGAAAAAGGAAGTTCGCGTGTCATTGTCTGAAAAACTGCGTTCGGAATTGTCGCTTCCAATTATCGCGGCGCCGCTGTTCATTGTGTCCAACCCGGATCTGGTGGTTGCGCAATGCACCAGTGGTGTCATTGGTTCTTTCCCTGCGCTAAACGCGCGGCCGGCCGAAATGCTGGACGAGTGGATCGAGCGTATCGACGTTTCTCTGCAGGCCTATCGGACACAGCACCCAGACGAGAAAGTCGCACCGTTCGCGGTCAATCAGATTATTCACCGATCCAATGACCGTCTCGATCACGACCTTGATGTGTGTATGCGCCGCAAGGTGCCGATGATCATCACAAGTTTGCGTGCGCCGCATGACGTGGTGAAGAAAGTGCATGAATACGGTGGGGTTGTGTTCCACGACGTGATCTCGATCCGGCACGCGCAGAAGGCGCTCGAAGCGGGCGTCGATGGGCTTATTCTGGTATGTACAGGCGCTGGTGGGCACGCCGGCCTGCTGAGTCCGTTTGCGTTGGTGCGCGAAGTACGGCGTTTCTTCGACGGCCCGATTGCATTGTCCGGAGCGATTACGGACGGTGCCGGGGTACTGTCGGCCGAAGCGATCGGGGCTGATTTTGCGTACATCGGCACGCGATTCATCGCTACCCGGGAAGCCAACGCGGTCGACGATTACAAGGCGATGATTGTGGAAAGCCAGGCGGACGATATCGTCTACACGCCGTACTTCAGTGGCGTGAATGGCAACTACCTCAAGCCGAGCGTGCGCGCCGCAGGTATGGATCCGGAAAACCTGCCGGAGGCGGGCAAAAACAAGATGAATTTCGGTTCTGAGCGAGAAAAGCCCAAGGCGTGGAAACAAATCTGGAGTGCCGGCCAGGGCGTAGGCAATATCGACGACGCGCCTTCAACCCGGACGGTGGTGCAACGCCTTGCGCGCGAATACAACGAGGCAGGGCAACGACTCGCAGAGACTGCCAGGCCTGCTTGATCTCAGACGAGGCGTTCCTTGTTGAAGAATGCTTTGCGCCAGCGCGAGACAGTCACTTCTTCGAATAGACCGGCCTTGGTAAAGGGGTCTTCAGCCACAAAGCGCTCAGCCTCCGCGCGATCATCGGTATCAATGATGATGATGCCTCCGTGCCCGCCTGTGCCGTCGTCTTGCGTGATGGCACCGCCAGCAAGTATCAGATTCTCAAGCTTTGTCAGGTATTCGAGATGCGCTGCGCGATTGTCACTCCTGATACTCTCGGATCCGGTTTTGTCCCTGGTCTGAATTGCATATGGCATTTGTGGTCCTTCGTCTGTAACTCAAACGGCGCTTCAGTAGCGCTGCTCTGAATAAACAATGATACTTCGTCGCTGGGACGCGTGCCTGTTGTCCCTACTTCACGCATAATGCGTCGCTTTCCGAAGCAAGCTCGACAGAACTCAGAATATGGCTCAATACGTATACACGATGATGCGCGTCAGCAAGCCGATGCCCCCGAAACGCGTCATTCTCAAGGATATTTCACTCTCCTTCTTTCCAGGCGCAAAAATTGGTGTGCTTGGTCTGAATGGCTTGGGCAAATCCAGCTTGCTCAGCATCATGGCAGGCGAAGACAAGGATTTTGACGGTGAAGCGGTTCCGATGTCAGATATCCGCATCGGCTATCTGAAGCAAGAACCCGAGCTCAGTCCGGAGCAGACCGTGCGCGAGGCAGTCGAAGAGGGCCTCGGCGAAGTAGTCGAGGCGAAGAAAAGACTCGACGAAATCTACGCGGCGTATGCTGACCCGGACGCGGATTTCGAGAAACTGGCGGACGAACAGGCGAATACGAAGCCGTTATTGCCGCAAGTGGCTCGGACATGGAGCATCAGCTTGAAATTGCCGCGGATGCGCTGCGTCTGCCACCCTAGGATGCAAAAGTAGACACGTTATCAGGCGGTGAGAAGCGCCGCGTGGCCTTGTGCCGTTTGTTGTTGTCCAAGCCGGACATGTTGTTACTCGACGAGCCGACCAATCACCTTGACGCCGAGAGCGTTGAGTGGATTGAGCAGTTCCTGCAGCGATTCCCCGGGACAGTCGTCGCGGTGACGCACGATCGTTACTTTTTGGATAACGCCGCCGAGTGGATTCTTGAACCCGATCGTGGCCACGGAATCCCGTGGAAGGGCAACTATTCCTCCTGGCTGGAACAAAAAGAGCAACGCCTGGAAACCGAGGAAAAGCAGGAATCAGCGCGCATCAAGACCATGAAAAGGAACTTGAGTGGGTACGCGCCAATCCGAAGGCTCGGCAGGCAAAAAGCAAAGCGCGTATTTCACGATTCGAGGAGCTTTCGACTCACGAGCATCAGAAACGCAACGAGACGCAAGAAATTTTCATTCCGGTTGCGGAGCGACTTGGTGATCACGTCATTGAATTGAAGAACGTGTCGAAAGGATTTGGCGAGCGCTTGCTCATCGACAACCTGTCGTTGATGATTCCTCCGGGCGCGATAGTCGGCATTATCGGCCCGAATGGCGCCGGTAAGTCGACGTTGTTTCGCATGATTACCGGAGTCGAGAAACCGGACAGCGGGGAAATTGTCATCGGACCGACCGCGCATATCGTTGCGGTGGACCAGGTGCGCGACTCTTTACCCAGCGACAAGAGCGTGTGGGAAGCAGTTTCAGGCGGTCAGGACATCCTCACGGTCGGCAGGTTTGAGATGCCTTCGCGAGCCTACATCGGCCGCTTCAATTTCAAGGGAGCCGACCAGCAGAAAATTGTCGGAAAACTTTCCGGCGGCGAGCGCGGCCGTTTGCATCTGGCCAAGACATTGATCGAAGGCGGGAACGTGTTATTGCTCGACGAGCCCTCAAATGATCTTGACGTCGAGACGTTGTGCGCGCTCGAAGACGCACTATTGGAATTTGCGGGCTCGGTGCTGGTGATTTCGCACGATCGATGGTTCCTGGATCGAATCGCCACTCACATCCTTTCCTTCGAAGGCGATTCCCGGGTGGAGTTCTTTACCGGCAATTACCATGAATACGAAGCTGACAAGAGAAAACGCCTTGGCGAGGAAGCGGCCAGGCCAAAACGGATACGATACAAGCCACTTAAAATCTAGAAACGGATGCCGCTCGATGACAGATTGCTTTTGCCAGAGCAACGCTTGCCGAACCGTTTCACTTATGTGTCCTAGTGCAATGTGTCCAAGTGCTATGTGTCCAAGTGTATGGTACTGATCTGACCGGGGGCATTGTTGAGAGTTGTATCGTTACTGATTATGTTGGCTTGGCACTGTGCTCCGGTCTTGCTCTGGCGGCCGGGAAGGGCCGTTGTCACGGCAGAGTCATTCTTCAGTGGGTGGACGACAGTCCGTTTATCGCGAGCATGCGGCTTGTTGATGAGTTTTCCTTTCAGCAGGCCAATGGCAAGTCGTGGGTAGTTCCCTCGGAAACGATATTGGACGGGAGATTTGCATCGTCGTTGTTTGCGCGACTGATGGGGCATCCATTTGAAGGCGGCTTTCGCAAGACGGCCATTGTCTACGATCATGTTGTCAAGGATATGACTCAGCCCTGGCCCGAAGCGCAACGAATGTTTTACGAAGCCAGCATTGTCGAAGGTGTCTTGCCGATCGAGGCAAAGGTAATGTATATGCTGATGAATGCGGGCGGTACCCGATGGGCCGTACGTCGATCGAGTACTTGTTTCATCTCCTGTCACTCGGCCGACTCCGAACTTTCGTGGCGCCCGCTTGTGGATGACGAGCAGGTGATCGCGCTGGTGAGTTGGGTGCGCACCGACGATCCGTCGCTCGATGAAATCGATCAGCGCGTGGAGGACACGCTTCTTCATCGTGGTCCGCATATTTTCTCGTACGTTCGCTAGGTCGATGCTCAAGAACTCCACGCTGAACCGGGTGCCCGTATTTGTTTCCGTCCCTTGATTTGGAGAAATTGTGATTTCCGAGCGCGTTGCAATTCAGATCCCATTTGTAGCGGTTCCCGGGCCATGACTTCTTTGTCCATGACAAAGTTGTTACCTGTTGTTCTGGTGGCCGTGTGCGCAGCGCCCATGAGCGTTGCCAGCGAAGAGGATTTTGCCGGCGGGACATTCGAAGGGCGCGTGGTAGCCGAGTGGTCCGACGACCCTTTCATTCCAAAAATGCGGCTCAAAGAGGAATTGTTATTCCGGCAAAACGGAGGCGATACGTGGGTCGTGCCGGCGGACGCGACCGTGGACGGCCGATCCATGCCGAAACTGTTTGTCAGCCTGGTCGGGGATCCGTTCACGAGCGGGTTTCTGAGGTCTGCGGTTACCTAATGACCATGCCGTTAAAGTGAAAGCGCGGCGCTGGAAAGATGCGCAACGCATGTTTGTTGAGGGTAGCGTCGTAGAAGGCGTTGATCCGACCGATGCCAAAGTGATGTACACGCTTCTTCAGGCGACGGGTTCTCGCTGGGCTGTTCGCCGGATGAGTGGTTGTTATGGTCGTTGCCATGCACCGGACGCCGAGTTGGAGTGGCGCCCAGGGTCGATGACGGGAAAGTCCTAGCGCTGGTTGACTGGGTCCGACAGCAAGCGCCGTCGCTGGAGGCAATTGAGCAGCGAGTTGACGAAGTGATTCTCGAGCCGGGACCTCACATAATCGGCTCTGAAAAATAGGAATTGGGGAAGATATTCGCCGCAGTTCACAGTATTATGAAGACAGATCGGTAGCGACTGAATCGCGTTAACGGGTCGTTGTCGCTGGCGCGGACATCTACAACATGGCACGAATAAGTGAGACTGGACGAATGAAGGCACTGCTCATTGTCGTTTCAATGGTCGCGTTGTCGGCAGGTGTAAGCGCAGCTGACGGCGGTAAAAATAACTATGGCGCATTTGAGGGCAAGGTCATTGTTGAGTGGCTCGATGACCCATTCGTGCCAACGATGCGGTTGGTGGAACCGTTTGCCTACCGCCAGCCGCAGGGCAAGGTCTGGGCTGTCCCCGGCGGCCACCTCGTGAAGGGCAGGGGACTACCGCCGTTGTTTAGGGATCTGATCGGCCAGCCGTTCAATGGCGGTTTTCGAAAGTCGTCGATCGTTTACGACTATGCGACTCAGACAATGACAGAACCATGGGACGATGCTCAACATATGTTTCTCGATGCGACCGGTGCCGAGGGAGTGAACGAGGCTGAGGGCAAAGCGATGTATATGTTGCTTCGTACTCAGGGGTCGCGCTGGGAAGTGCCCAGTTCCACATGCTATGGCCACTGCCATGGTAAGCAAGAGCCTTTGCTGTGGCGCCCGGTGGTAGATGAGGAAACCGTGGTCGAACTTCTTGGGTGGGTACGCCGCAATAATCCGTCATTGCCGGAGATCGATGAACGCGCCCAGTCCGCCATTCTTGACCCGGGACCTCACGTGTTTCCGCAGCAACGGTGCCGGGTATTCTCCGGTTCAACGCTGGTCAATATCCTCTGCTAGGTCATCCTGAGTCCAGCAGTCAGCTAGGGCCTGAGTTTCTTCAGTACGTGTCGCCGGTTTCGTGTGAATGGCCGGACTTCTGTCGGCCATCGACTGGCGTCGACTGCCTGAGCCCACGCTTTGCTCGTCAGAACGTCTGCTGATTCCAACTCGTACACTGCGCTGTGGCGTGGCTCGCCTTGCGCGACAATCGTCTTTTCCTCACCGCCTAACGTCATCGTTAATGGCACTGACTGGTAACGTTTCGCGGATATTACTCCTGGTACCTTGAGAATGAGCGGTATGTGCTCCGTATCGTAGACCTCGTTGAACAAGTTTTCCTTGTCGGCGTCGACGTCCATGCTTGCGATAAATATGTATTGCGCTGTCCCGTTCATTACTCGATCCCTTCGTGCTGGTTTCGCTCACCGCATTGTTTGCATGATGCTCAACACTAGTGCGCTCGGGTATTGTGTTTCATCGTGAGCTGAGCGTGACGATGACCAACGCAGCAACGAGTACGCCAATTCCAGCTAACTGCAGGCGGCTGAATTCCTCCTTGAATATTCGCCGCGAAATTGTGTAACTGAATACCAGTTCGATCAATGCAAGAGTGCGAACATGCGCCACGGGCTCGATCGCCATTGCGGTGAACCATCCTGCCGACGCAGCGGCGCCCGCGAAGCCCGCAAATAGCGATGCTCGCCAGGCCCGCAACACACGGGTGAGCAAGCCTGGCCGAAATATTCTCAGCCACGTGCACAACACGATGCTCTGAAATAGTTGCGCACCAATCAGCGTGAACGCAGCAGCCATCAGGAACGGGGCATCCAGTGCAAGTGCTGCTCCCCGGTAACCTACAGCGGACAATGCGAAACCACCGCCAGACGCCAGCCCCAGTAACGCCGGGCGCGTTGCAAGTCCCGAAATCAGGGTACGAATGGGGTGTAGCCGGTCGACCGGTGTCAGGAGCATGACACCCAATGTTCCGAGAACGACCGCAGCAATCGTAACGGTGGTCAGAGGGTCGCCCAGAAAAATGAACCCGAACGCAGCGACTTGCAGGACTTCGCTTTTCGAATAAGCGATACCGAGCGTGAAATTGCGCTCATTCATCGCCCGCAACAGCAACGCAGTCGCCACAATCTGGCTCAGCGCACCGACCACCAGCCACGCTGCGAAAGGGGTGCTGAGTGTTGGCAACTCGTAGTTGCCGAATTCCTTAACCGCGACGATCCACAACGCCGCAAATGGCAATCCGTACAGGAAGCGAACCAGGGTTGCACCCAGAGTCCCTAGCTCGGCGGTCAGTTGCCGTTGAGCCGCGTTGCGCACTGTTTGCGCCCCGGCGGCGGCGACCGTGATCGGAATCCAAAGCCACCCGGGGGGCGTCACGAAAAATCAGCCACGACCGACAAATGGCATCTTTGTCGCCATGATCGTCATGAACTGAACGTTGGTTCCTGCAGGCATATTCGCCATGTAGACGACCGAACTCGCCACTTCACGTACGTCCATCATCGCTTCGGGTTTGATTGAACCGTCAGCTTGTGGAACACCTTTGGCCATTCTGGCCGCGAGTTCGGTCATCGCATTTCCGATATCGATCTGGCTGCACGCAATATCGTACTTGCGCCCGTCCAGTGACGCGCTTTTCGTCAAGCCAGTGACGCCATGCTTGGTGGCCGTATACGGGGCTGAATTCGGTCTCGGCGCGTGCGCTGAAATCGATCCGTTATTGATGATGCGCCCGCCCATCGGGCCCTGGTCTTTCATCGTGCGGAATGCTTCCTGAATACACAGGAACATCCCGGTCAGGTTGATGTCGACAACAGATTTCCATTGATCGACTGTCAATTCCTCCAGCGGCACGCCGGGTGCATTGATGCCCGCGTTGTTGAACAAAACGTCGACGCGGCCGAACGATTCGCGAGTCTTTGAAAACAGCGTTTTCACTGCGGCGGGATCGCTTACATCGGTGGGTACGGCGATCGCACGGGAGGCATCGACGTTTGCCTCGGCAATCGCAGAATCCAGCGCATCCTTGCGTCGGCCGGCAAATGCGACCTGATAACCGTCGTCGAGAAAAGCAAGCGCTGTCGCCTTTCCGATGCCACTGCCTGCACCAGTAATGATCGCCACCTTGCCGTCTGAAGCCATGATCGTTCTCCCCTGTTGTGATATTTCGTTGTGATGCCGATACGCTGCCGCATGCTACCGATTCTTCGATAGCTGTTGCGTCCCCGCGGCGACCCGTGAGTTAGTTGCACCGATGATACCGCCAATTCTGGCGTCGTCCTTTGACGTCAGATCCGGTAGTGATCGGGAACAGGTTATCCGGGTTCAGGTATCGTCAACTCAAATCAGTCGGCGCTGCCCCGCACCTGAATCTTCCGACTAAAGTGGATTTGCGTATTAAACGACTGCGTTCCCTGAGCCTGTACACTCTGGCTATTGCAAACTAACCAGAGGAAGTTGAATGTTGCGTTTTGCACGATCGATATGCTTTGGCGCTATGTTTTCCTGGTTGTTGATCGCAGGGCAAGTTTTTGCGGACGAATTCAAGGATCAGGCAGTTTCCCGCCTTGCGCATAGTCTCGATCCGGACATGCCTGTTGCAGTGGGTAAGATCGTCGTCAGGCAGGCCGCGTTGTTGCATGCGCGAGAACTGCTTGCCGAGCATGGCCGAAGTGCCGGCCTTGGGAGCGGGTGGGGCCCATCGGCACGCGAATGGCAGTCCGCCGAAGACGCTCTGATGCAAGACGTCCTTGAACTGATCAACTATCGAATCGATTCGCCCGAGTGGTTTTATTCAGTACTGCAGCGCGAAGTCGCAATCGCGCTGGACGCTGAGGAAGCCGATTACATTGCGACGCACTTCGCTACGCCAGTCGGTAACGAGCAACGAATCATTATGCAGATGCGTCTGGTTGGAGAAGTTCTAATGGCAAATTACACATTCACCGGCAGGATTGATTATCGCGTTCCTGGTCTGGAGAATGATTTCGGCGAGCTTCAGACTGCTTACTGGAAGCTCGAACCGTTTCGTGACCGCGACTTCATGGGCGATCCTGAGGCAATCAGGTTCGCCGGGCAGGACGCGGGGCTTAAATACACGCGGATGCTGGCGATACGCGGTATTGAAGGTTTCATTGTGCACATTGATGCGGTAGCCGCGGCGGCACTCGAGGCAATTGATAACGCGGTACCGCTGATCGATGCATATGTCGAGGCGTATCAGCGCCGCGTCGAGACCACGGGCAAGCAGGGAGTGTGAGGACGGAGGGTCAGCGAGAATGTTTCGTTGAGCGCGAGGCGCAGTAGTTTTGGAACTTCACTTAGTGCGTAGAATGCGATGCG
This sequence comes from uncultured Burkholderiales bacterium, assembly GCA_951812315.1. GTDB lineage: Bacteria > Pseudomonadota > Gammaproteobacteria > Burkholderiales > Eutrophovitaceae > SG8-40. The sequence continues at coordinate 7,287 of CATOSA010000004.1, read as the reverse complement.
ATTTGATTCGATTAATCTAGAGGTCAGAGACGGTACAAATGTATCGTTCGCATGGCCAACAGGGCGTTGTCGAAGTCGTAAGAGGATGAGCAAGCAGTGGAACAGCTGAACAAGTTGTGGAACGCGATTGGTGGCGATTTCGGCTGGATGATCCAGATATTTGTCCTGGTGACGGTCACGTTCATCGTAGGCGCTGTGGTGCGGCATATTGTTGCCGGCTTGGCAGAACGTGCGCAAAAGACCCGTAACCGGCTGGACGATGTCTTGTTCGGGTCGCTTGTGGGGCCCTCTCGTGTGCTTGTCTGGATCGTAGGGCTCAGCTTTGCAGCGCAGATCATCGGGCTGCGGACTGAAGAGGAGGACACCCAGAATATTATTCTCAATGTCGTGGGTGCGATTCGCAACGTTGGCATCATTTCCGTGGTTACGTGGTTTGTTTTGCGTTTCATCAACAATTACGAAGCCAGCTACATCGCGGCGAAGTCCAGTGCCGGAGAAAAGATCGACAAGACATTGGTCAATGCCGTACGTAACGTGCTTCGCGCAGCGGTAATCGTTACTGCAGGCCTGATCGCACTTCAGACCATGGGAATAAATATCAACGGCTTGCTTGCATTTGGTGGCGTTGGTGGCATTACGGTGGGATTCGCAGCGAAAGAACTGATCGCCAACATGTTTGGCGGCCTGACGATTTATATTGATAAACCGTTCGGTGTTGGAGACTGGATCCGGTCTCCCGATCGGGAAATTGAAGGTACGGTTGAAGAGATTGGTTTGCGAGTGACTGTTATTCGAACATTCGACAAACGCCCGCTCTATGTTCCGAACGCGGTGTTTACGACCATCGCCGTGGAGAACCCGTCGCGAATGTCGCATCGCCGTATCAGAGAGACTATCGGGGTTCGCTACGACGATATTGCGCGGATTCCGAAAATTCTGCAGGACATTCGCAAGTATCTGAACGAAAGTCCGGAAATTGATCAGTCGCAAACGCTGATGGTTAACGTGGATGAATTTGGCGCGTCGTCAGTCGATTTCTTCATCTACACGTTCACACGCACGACCGTGTGGACCGAATTCCATACCGTGAAAGAAAAAGTGATGCTGGCCATCAGCGACATCATTGCGCAGCACGGTGGCGAGATTGCATTCCCGACGACGACTGTTCATGTGCCAGAGGCGATTGCACTTATTGACAGCGCGCCAGGGAAGGCGAATTTAAAACAAGATGCGAGTGCGCCAGGCGCTGATTAGCGAGGTGTTTTCGATAGACGCTTGTTCTCGAAAGACAGTTGCCCTGGAAGCTTAGTCGCTTTCGAAAGTAACTTGCGCGCGAGGCACGAATGTCTTGGCATTTTGCTTGAACATGAACTGGTTGCGAGCGTTGGCGAAGCAGTAGACTTTGTCGTCCTTGGGATTCGTCCAGTTGATGGAGCAGTCTGTTTTGACGCGTTTGCCCTGCGCAAGTGACATCGCGTCATGGCCGCCAAATTCTTCGCCGCTGGCCAGCGATGTTGCGCCTAGCGTCAGCGCACCAATAAATATCTTCATCGTATGCATTGAGTTCCCCAGCAGTAAAACCGACTCGATTCGTTTTCCGGAATAATGCTTGCGAGTGCGCGCTATGAAAGAGTGCCAGCGCGAGTGAACTATTAGAGACTACGCACGATATCGTGCGATGGATGTGCAAGTCACGGGATGCGGAATGTTGCTAGTGCAGTCTGGTGCTAGTTTGCACTGTCGGTAACGAGAAATTCTTCCAGCCTGACCCGCACGTCGTCCGGGATCGGTACCGCCTCTACACGATCCAGATGCATGAATACGAGCGTTTGCTCGATATGCAGGTGTTTGACGCCATCTTTGCTGCCGAGGTAATCAACATCAACCGAAGCATTTCCAATCTTCGTGACGCGTAGTTCGAAGCGAAGTGTATCGCCCATACGTAGTGGCTTGAGAAAGTCACAGTGAATTTTGACAGTTGGTGTTGCGATTCGCCGTTCCCGAATCATGTCTGCAAGCGCGACGCCGACCCCGTCGGACAGCCAGTCTTCCATCGCGCTATGCGCGAGGTCGAAGAAGCGGGGATAGTAGACGATTGCCGCCGGATCGCAATGCGCGAAGCGAATAAGCTGGTCGTGGACAAATACCTTGTTCATGCTGCCTGATCGTATGAAATCTGTATCGGTTTCTCAGCGTCTATTTGCACGCGCGTACGAACTGCGCCTGGTCACTAGCGGCACTCATCAGCAGGCTTATGTCATTTCCGGCGAGGATCATGCGCATGCTTCGCGATATGTAGGATCCCAAAAGCTCTTGCGTGTAGACCCCCCCCAGACCCGCCCACTTACCATGGGTTTTGCAGGCGCTGACGACGGTGTCAATCGCCGCGCCGACGCGCGGATCGTCGATTTTCCCGGGAATCCCCATTTCCAGACACAAGTCGTTGGTGCCCATCAGCAATACGTCTATTCCTTCGATGGCCGCAATCTTGTCGGCGTTTTCGATTGCCCGCGGTGTTTCCATCATTGCGACGACCAAAACTGCATTGTTGAACATAGTGACCACGTCGGCGGCTGATCTGGCGGCAAACCCGAGCTGCGCGTAGTTTCCGGCGATTGAACGATGGCCTTGCGGCGCGAAACGAAAGGCGTCAACCATCGCACGTGCTTCTTCGACGGTATCGACATGGGGCATCACGATGCCCAGTGCGCCGGCGTCAAGACAGCGGGTGCCCAGATTCAGGTCATCGTGTGGCACGCGTACCAGCGGCGCAATGCCGGCGCTAACGGCAGCAACGGAGATTGACGCAGCTGTCTCAATGGAGGCCGAACCGTGTTCGAGATCTATAAAAAGCCAGTCAAATCCGGCGGTTTTCATGATTGAGGCGATTTCGACGCCGCGAACTGCCCTAACGCCTACGCCGACCGCAAGTTCGTCGCGGCTCAATTTGTCCCGTGCCGGGTTCGCTATCGTGTCCATGCGCGCTCCTGTTCCAAATACCGGTTTTTTATGATCATTGATGCGCCAAATGCAATTCCGGTCGTATGAAGGCCGCTAGGGTGCATTAATGCCGCGCTTGCCGATTATGTTGCGTTGCGAAATTCGTGGCCTATCTTCCGAAAAATTCAGGCTTTTTCGATTGCTGCCCGAACAATTTTCATAGGTACTGGCGAACACAGTAACACGGGCGTATGCTCATAATATGGGGTCGCGTCCTGCGGCCCAAACTGACGACGGAGGTGAGCATTTATGTACATTCAGCCACACGACGTTGAACACGAGTTCCCCGAGTACAAAGAAGTTTTGCATGAAATGAGGTCGCAAGACACCCGATTGGCAGATTTGGTCGAGGAGTATGAGCGACTTAACGCGGATATCGTGGACATCGAGGAAAATGACAAGCTGTTTCAGGACTTCGAATTTGAAGAAATGAAAAAACGGCGACTGATGCTGAAAGACCAGATTTATTTCATCCTGCGTGGCGAACAACACTGAATGTACTGACTACTTTCCAGTACGGCAAACGGGCACCTTCGGGTGCCCGTTGTACGTTTGGCGGCCCGGTTTGTTTGTGTTGGTCCTCTGTCGCGGCACCACCGGGCTGAAACAATTAATTGCTAACGTATAGCCGCGGACTTTGCCATGGCGTCTTTCAATGCCGCAATTCCGAAATCAGGATGGCGTGCCGCGTCGAGCACGACTTTTTCGCGGCGAGCCATGAGGTCGATCGCAGCAGGTAGTTTGTCCAGATACTGTTTCGGTATGACTGCGGCACCATGGCGGTCCGCATGGACGATATCGCCGTCTGATACAGACATGCCAAAGACTTCAACCGGATTGCCGGTTTCGACGACCTGAACCCATGCATGACTGGGCGAAAGCGATCCTGCCAGGCACTGGAAGTCCGGATGCATTGCATCGAGATCGCGCATCGAGCCATTTGTTAATGTTCCGACGCAGCCCAGCCCCATATGTACGTGCGTATTGACCTCGCCCCAGAAAGCACCCAGTCCTGGTCGTTTGTCAATATCCTGCACGACCGCGATCGATGGCTGGCTGGGCTTTGCAACATATTCGTAGTACGACAGTTGCTTGCGACGGCGCTCGTCGGCGTCGTACGGTGTTGTGCACTGGATCGTAGCGGTTCGGGCGAATCCGATGATCGAAGGAAGGCCGGGTGACGCTGCGATCAGTGTTTGCTGCGTAAATCCGGACAACTCTCGCTTGCCGCTCGCAACCTCGAGCGCATTGCAGATGGTTGGTGTGTCGAACTGACGCAAATGGGTGAAGATTTCCTGCGCATTCATTGCTGCTCCTGTATGACCTGAGGTCTTGATTAGTCGGTACCGTCTTTGGCCGCGCCAGCCACGCTGAAACTTTCGAAGTCGTTTTCAAGCGTCGCGCGGACGTCATATTACATCGGCGTGATTTCCCGGCAGCGTATACAACGGAAAATGATGTCTCGGCAGTTGTGCATGTGCAGTAACTTGCTGTCCAGACGGCACTTCACATCACTGAGCGCCGCCCCGGGACACTCAGTCAATAATGGCCGCGTACACGAGTTGTCTGATCAACTTTCGATAGTAGGCTCTCGTCGGGCCGGGCGCCTGGCTCATGTAAACCACAACGAGACGTTCGGAAGGATCAATCCAGAAATAGGTGCCGGCGTAACCGCCCCAGGTGAATTCTCCTTTTGAACCAGGCACGCCAGCAATACCCTGTTCCTCGCGCACGGCGAAGCTCAGCCCGAACGTGTAGCCTTGCACGCCGAGTAATAATTCACCCGGTGTCAGTGACATTTCGATTCGATCACCCAGGTGATCCGAGGCCATTAGCGCGACGCTGCTTCGGCTCAGGACCCGACTTCCGCCGAGTTGACCGCCATTGAGCAGCATTTGCGAAAATCGAAGATAATCACCAGCGGTAGATACGGCGCCAGCGCCGCCAGAATCATTGGCAGGTACGATTGAAACATCGATCAACTGCACTGTCTTATTTCCGGATGCGTCCGTTGCGTGCGGCTGTGTTGTTCAACCCGGAATCCGGAGTCGATCATTTTCAGAGGCTTGAACAGTCGCTGATCAAGAAACTCCCCCAGTCGCTTTCCGGACACCGCTTCTACAACGCGCCCGAGCATATCGCTGGCCAGACTGTATTCCCAAACTGTACCCGGGTGGTGCGCCAAAGGTGCCTGCGCAAATGCCGCGATCTGTTTGCGTGGTGTCTGGTCGCGGATATCGAAGTTTGTGTTGGTTCTGTACAAGCCGCCATTCGCGTAGGCGTCCTTTACCGGTTTGTTACTACTGATTTCGCCATATATGAGCCCGGCGGTGTGGCGCAACAAATCCTGTACGGTCATTTCGCGCTGCGCAGGCACGAGGGTATAGGTTGTCTTTGCAAATTTCGCGTCAATGTGCGCAACGCTGATCTGGCGATTTTTCAGGGCAGGCAGAAATTTTGAAACCGGGTCCGTCAGTTGTAGCGCGCCGTCCTCTATCAGCATCATTGCCGCAACTGAAACGAGCGGCTTGGACATCGAGTAAATGCGGAAGATACTGTCTTGAGTCATCGGCAGGCGTTTCGCTACGTTGCGAGCGCCGATGGCGTCCGAGTACACCAGCTTGCCGTTACGGGCGACCATGAACGTGACACCAGGAAGTACTTCCTGATCGACATGTTTCCTGAATACTGTACTAATGTTTTGCAGGCGCTCGGTCGAAAGGCCGACCGATTCAGGTTTGGCAGCCGGTAGTACCTGTGCGCCTGCAATTGCAGCGAAGACGATTGTCGTGATGCAACACAGCAATAACAGCGAATATTTGATTCTCACGGTATTCCCCTGAAAATTTCCGGAGGTCTCCAGCATATTATGTGAGTGCGTCTGGTGCGAATACGTCAATGATGCCGGTACATCATTGATGCGAGAACATCAGTTTTCCCGGCACGTCGAGTGTGGCCTTGAGTATCGTTCCCGAACCGGATTCAGTGATGTAGATCACGTTGCGATCAGGCCAGCCGAACGCCATATTTGTGATGTGTTGATTCATGCAGGTATTGATGCGGTAGCGCGGTTCGCACCTGGCGTCGGTCACCCACACCGCGCCGAAACCCACGTGTGCAATCAGCAGCCCGCCGTTCTCGTCCAGCGCAAGTCCATCCGGTCCGTTACCGCCTGAGAGCTGAACTTGTACGCCAACCTTGGTTACGTTGCCATCTGGCGAGAATGGCAGGCGCCACACGCAATTTCCGCGTGTTACCGCAACGTACAACGCGGTTTCGTCCAGGTTCATGACCAGCCCGTTGGGGCTGGGAACATTGTCGATCAGGCAGGTGACGTGCCCATCGGAATCTGCCCGGAATACACGACCGGTTGGATCGTGCAATCCGGTCAACCCCTGGTCGGTGAAATAAAGATCGCCATTTGCGCCGAAGAACAAATCGTTTACGGCCTTGAAACGCTCGAGATTCGCGCGTTCGAGATAAGGCGTGACTTTGCCGTTGGCCGGATCGAGCAACATGATGCCGTTTTTGTAGTCGGCTATGAAAATACGCCCGTCCTTGTGAATCTTGAGACCGTTCGGCCAGCCATCATATTCCGCGACGATGCTGAACTCCCCGTCGCCGCTACCGTATATATTCGGCCGGTAACGACGTCGACGCAATAAAGTGTTCCGTCCTTGTCAACTGACGGACCTTCAAGCAAAGATCGCGTGGGCATGCCAATTGGTTGTCCGCGCGCCCATTCGCTGATCGTGCCGGGTTTGAGTTTCAACTCGTCCGGCAGACTCGCAAATACGGTTGTTTCAAGGACTTTTGGGGGAGTGAAGAACATTTTCAGGTTCCTGGTCTCAGGATGATCAAACGGCGTCAGTCCTGTGAATGTCGGTGCTGAAACAAGTCAAACGTTTCGTCTGATTCAGGTGACTCGCCAGACGTTCGCGCCTAGTGAAGCACTACACTAGATGTCCTCTTCTTCATCAGCGACGACAGGTGGCCGGTCGCGTCGCGCGATAAATCGACCACCGCCAAGCTTGTCTTCACGATAGCGGCCGACGAAAAACGCATAAGCGTCGTCCCATTCGCGGGAACGATCTGCACCAAAGCTTCTTTCAGTCTCGGTTTCCAGACTGCGGTACATGGCGAGGCGTTCTTCCAGGATCCGGCTCCAGATCTTGCCCAGGTCGTCACATTCGACAACTGTGCAGCCATTCTTTTCGAGTAACTGGCTATAGCCTCGCAAGGTCTCGAGTACCGGGAACGTCATTTCGCTTCGCAGGCGACGCATGT
>CATOSA010000003.1 GCA_951812315.1 uncultured Burkholderiales bacterium | reverse complement strand
CTCGATGGCGATGAGCGGCAGCTGGATGATATTGCGTTGTGATAGTGATGGCCGTTTTGATCGTCGCAACCTGGATGGTGGGCAATTTGATAGCAGCCCTTCTGATAGCGGCGATACTGATCATGGCTGCGGATCCAGTGTCGCCCGGCCATACACAAAGTGAGCCCGGAATAAGCGTCTAACGCATGCCAGCGTCCGCCCCTAATGCGTTCGTGCAATGGTTTCGTTCCGCTGCACCGTATATCCATGCATTTCGCGGGCACACTTTCGTGATCGCGTTCGGCGGAGAAGTCGTTGAGGACGGCAAGTTCGTCGAACTGACCCATGATCTGAACTTGCTGGCCAGTGTTGGCGTCAGACTGGTTCTGGTGCATGGCGCGCGCCCGCAAATCGAACGCGAGCTCGATTTGCGCAATATTGAGCAGCGCTATTCGGACGCGGTCCGTATCACCGACGAGAATGCACTGGCGTGTGCGAAGCAGGCCAGCGGCCGCTTGCGCGTGGAAATTGAAGCTTTGCTGTCAATGGGACTGCCGAACTCTCCGATGGCCGGAAGTGAAATTCGCGTGGCGTCAGGCAACTTCGTGTCAGCTCGTCCGCGCGGTGTCGTCTCCGGTGTCGACATGCTGTTCACGGGCGAAGTGCGCAAAGTTGACGCTGATGCAATTCGCGCACGACTCAACGATAACGAGCTGGTTCTGATCTCGCCTCTTGGATACTCGCCGACGGGAGAAATTTTCAATGTCACACTCGAGGATGTTGCCGCCGAATGTGCAATCGCGTTGCAGGCAGACAAGCTGATTTTCCTTACCGATTTTGCCGGCGTGTCAGATTCTGACGGCAATTTATTGCGAGAACTGACCGTCTCGGATGCGCAAGCGTTGTTCGACAACGAAAAAGAGGCGGACTCTTCGGCAAATCACTATCTGCCGTTTGCGATAAAGGCATGCCGCGGCGGCGCGGCGCGTGTTCACCTGGTCGATCGACACGTCGATGGAAGCATGCTGCTCGAGCTGTTCACGCACGAAGGTGTTGGCAGCATGATCAGCCAGGACCCTCTCGAGCAATTGCGCGAGGCAACCATTGATGACGTCGGCGCGATTCTTCAACTGATTGAACCTCTGGAAACAGAAGGCGTACTGGCAAAACGATCGCGCGAGTTACTGGAAATCGAGATTGGTCGCTTTATGGTGCTCGAGCATGACCGGCTGATAGTCGGATGCGCGGCGCTGTACCCGTTTGCAGACGAGCGCGTCGGCGAACTTGCTTGCCTCGCAGTCCGCCCGCAGTTCCGCGACGCCGGCGCAGGCGAGATACTGCTTCGGGCGATCGAGAAGCGCGCGCGGAAATCCCGTCTTAAAAAACTGTTCGTGCTCACAACCGCGGCATCACACTGGTTCATCGAGCACGGATTTGCGAGCGCACCGCTGTCAATCCTGCCAGCTCGCAAGGCAGCCTTGTACAATTACCAGCGCAATTCGCGGGTACTCGAAAAGAAGCTGACCTAGTGTAGTGTCTCACTATTAACGGCACAAAAGACGGCGAGAATGCGGCACCTATAATGCTGTTCCAGAAATAGCGGCGAAAGATCCCGGTCGTGAACAATACGAAACCGAGTCCATATCCGGCACACAGGCGGAGTCAACTATGAGCAGAATGGTAAAGTGCGTGAAGCTGAACAGGGAAGCCGAGGGGCTCGATTTCGCGCCGCTTCCCGGGGAATTGGGCAAACGCATTTACGAAAACGTGTCGCAGGTCGCGTGGCAGGGCTGGCTCGAGCATCAGAAAATGCTGGTCAACGAAAATCGCCTGAATCTGGCCGATCCGGCCGCACGCAAATACCTGATGGGACAGACCGGGCAATACTTCTTCGGAACCGGCGCTGATGCTGCAACCGGCTATGTGCCGCCCGCCGAGCGCTAACCAGGAAATCGCCGAGCACCGTACGCAGGCAGTATACTGACGCGCATGACCGGGTTCACCACAAGTGATTATGTTTAGAACGGCGCTGTCGCCGTTATCGCACTATTGTTGAATTTGCAGGGCGCGACTGCGGTGACAATGCCACTGTGCTACAACGGCACGTCACCCGGTCCGACAATCGAAGCGGTCGAGGGCGACCGGATACGCCTTCTCGTCACAAACAAACTGCCGGAACACACAACAATGCACTGGCACGGAATATTTCTTCCGAACGGCATGGACGGTGTCGGTGGACTTACCCAACCGCACATCAAGCCGGGAGAAACCTATGTTTACGAGTTCACGCTGAAACAGAACGGGACATTCATGTATCACCCGCATGCGGACGAAAAGGCTATACTGATGCAGCATCAGAGCGCGACAGTTGGCAAAAAAACGATTGAGTTTCAGTTGCTAGGTGAAAGGCTATACTGATGCAGCGGATACTAACCGCCACCTTGCGGACCGATCCGCTCGTTTCAGTTGCTAGGTGAAAGGCTATACTGATGCAGCCATGTGGCGGCAAGCATGATCGACACCTCGTGCACCGTTTCAGTTGCTAGGTGAAAGGCTATACTGATGCAGCATGCCGTTCGCGTTGTTGATATGGCGGGGATTCAGTTTCAGTTGCTAGGTGAAAGGCTATACTGATGCAGCTTTCAGCACGAGACGCTGGTCGCGAATCGCCGCGGTTTCAGTTGCTAGGTGAAAGGCTATACTGATGCAGCACAAGATGCATTTCGCACTCGACAACTGGGCCGAGGGTTTCAGTTGCTAGGTGAAAGGCTATACTGATGCAGCGTAGTGGCGCAGCAATGTTGCAGTTCTTTCCGGAGGTTTCAGTTGCTAGGTGAAAGGCTATACTGATGCAGCTTATGGAGGCGCCGCCCGCCATCAGCATGCTGTTGTTTCAGTTGCTAGGTGAAAGGCTATACTGATGCAGCTGCCGCTCCGATCGGCGTCATTAACTCGCCTTCGGTTTCAGTTGCTAGGTGAAAGGCTATACTGATGCAGCGCATTGCCGGCTGCTTTTTGTTGTTCGACGTAGTGTTTCAGTTGCTAGGTGAAAGGCTATACTGATGCAGCCGAGATCTAGGAATTACACCGGGATTCACAGCGGCGTTTCAGTTGCTAGGTGAAAGGCTATACTGATGCAGCACGCATCGCAATTTGCATCGTGTCGCCGATCTTTTGTTTCAGTTGCTAGGTGAAAGGCTATACTGATGCAGCACTGCGCGCGGCTGCGGGAATATTGCGTTGCCGGTTTCAGTTGCTAGGTGAAAGGCTATACTGATGCAGCCTTCCAAACGCCCGGCCAATTTGGCGACTACCGTTTCAGTTGCTAGGTGAAAGGCTATACTGATGCAGCGATCGAGCGCACCACGGCCGCCACCAATGTGGAGGGTTTCAGTTGCTAGGTGAAAGGCTATACTGATGCAGCTTCCAGCCACAATTTCTTCGACTGCACTCCAGCAAGTTTCAGTTGCTAGGTGAAAGGCTATACTGATGCAGCTTCCTATCCGCATCCATGGCTGATGCCGGATTTCGTTTCAGTTGCTAGGTGAAAGGCTATACTGATGCAGCCAATCGCGAAGCCGGTCTCGCTATCGGGACATGAGTTTCAGTTGCTAGGTGAAAGGCTATACTGATGCAGCGATTACCATCCGCGGTAAACCGGTACATTTGATTCGTTTCAGTTGCTAGGTGAAAGGCTATACTGATGCAGCCGAGCATCACGACCGAATCGACGGTAGCAGTCCCGTTTCAGTTGCTAGGTGAAAGGCTATACTGATGCAGCTTCCTGGTAGCCGCCAATCAGTGCGCGCAAGGTTTCGTTTCAGTTGCTAGGTGAAAGGCTATACTGATGCAGCTCGAAATGGATGCCGAAGGCGCTACCGTCGAACTGTAGCAGTCCCGTTTCAGTTGCTAGGTGAAAGGCTATACTGATGCAGCTTCCTGGTAGCCGCCAATCAGTGCGCGCAAGGTTTCGTTTCAGTTGCTAGGTGAAAGGCTATACTGATGCAGCCCGAACGGCCGTCACCGGTTGTTGCCGATACAGCGTTTCAGTTGCTAGGTGAAAGGCTATACTGATGCAGCGCCAGACAACTCGACGTGTTGCCCGGCGGCATAGGTTTCAGTTGCTAGGTGAAAGGCTATACTGATGCAGCCGCACCCGCCGCTTATGGCCGGCTGGCTTATGGACTGTTTCAGTTGCTAGGTGAAAGGCTATACTGATGCAGCATCGTTCCGATCGTCCCGGATGAATCGCGGACCTTGTTTCAGTTGCTAGGTGAAAGGCTATACTGATGCAGCGCCGACGAGCGCATCAGACGGATACTTGTACTTGCGTTTCAGTTGCTAGGTGAAAGGCTATACTGATGCAGCGCACAGAACTACACGCGATGAAATTTGTCACCAGAGTTTCAGTTGCTAGGTGAAAGGCTATACTGATGCAGCCCCCTTGAAAATATTTGATTTTCAAGGGGATGAGGCTTGAAAAGCTGGGTACTTTTTTCGCAAACCAAGGAGTTGTACGAAAGGACAGGCAATTTGCGAAGTCGATTGTTTCTGGTAGAATTTAGCTGCATTGGTATAGCCTTTCGTTGATGCACTGTAATCATCAAAAAGTATGTATATTGAACGGACCTCTGTTGTCCTAACACGTCTGCCTTCCTCGTGAAGGACATGGACCGCCTCCGGGCGGTTTTTTGTTGTCCGTGTTTTTTGGCCTGCGGCATCATGCACGGTGGGCACGGTTTTATAAGCGGTCATTGCAGAAATTCACATATTCGCAGGCTCCGCATTGCCCCAGCGATGCGCTGGACTCAGGTTTACGGCCTTTGACCAGCATAGCGCGAATCGCCTGGGCCACCGTGGCCACCTGCTGGCGCTTTTCTGCATCAATGATGATAGTGTGCAGTACCTTGCCGCTACCGACCAGAAACCCCACTGTCCCCGGCTTTTGGAAATGATCCTCGGCGAGCATGGCGTAGGCGACCAGTTGCAACACATCACCGCGCTTTTTGTTGCTGGCGGCCAGTTTGAATTCCACTGCGTATACTGTTTCATCTGTTTCGACCACCATGTCAGCGATGCCATGCAGGCCCAAGGCAGCGCTGTACATGGACAGACTATGATGCTGTTTGCCTTCCCGAAGGTGAAAACGCGACAGGTTGCGCCGTTGCCAGAGGATAGCTTCCATCTGGTGAAAGTGCTCACCCTGCCTGACCCATTCGGGGTACGCGAAAGAACGCATTCCTGCTAGCTCCTGGTAGTAAACCACTCTCGGGCAATAACACCATTGCCGGATCAGGTTGGCCGGCACGCTAGATAACATCGCTTTCCGGCCAGTCAGTAAATTCCTCAGAGTGATGACCCAGCAGGTGGCTTTGCCCGCGTCCATTGAAATTACTGTGAGTAATAAAAGCCTTGTCCGAGGCATCCAGGGCCTGTTGCAAATCCCGCTTAACAGCCTGTAACTCCGCCAGGCTCAAATGCCCCCAGAAGACCGATTTTTGTACTGAGCGCAGACCATATCCGGCCAGTTGTCTGTGTAGTCGGGTGCGCACTCTGCTATCTGTAATATCATAGCTGAGCAGATATTCCTGCCGTAACCGATTCATCGATCACCATTTGAACAAAAAGGGTCGATACCTATTCTCCCCATAAAAGTGACCGCACAGCCGATACACCTGACGCTGCATGATATGTTCCAGCCGGAGTTGCTTGCGACGATAACGATACCGTTTGCCACAGGTATTTTGAATTTCCCTGATCAGGGCTTTTTTAAGCGTGGCATCCAGTGTGATCTTGGCCTCGGTGCGCTGGCGCAGTTTGATTACCGCCCGATCCACCACCCAGGCGCGGTATTCTTCCATAATATCTAACACGAGTGCCATCTTGCCCGGGCGTTTACTGTGCATAATGCCAAGATAAGGCTCCAGCCCGGCGTTGACAATCGCGCTCAGCAAGTAGCTGCTTAGCACCGCATAACCCAGGTTCAACATGGCGTTGTTGATTTCTACACTGCCGCGCCCTTCGCGTGTTTCAAAAGTGGAAGAAAATAGCTGCGCCTCACGCAACGCCTGAAAGTAGGCGCTGGCACCGGCACCTTCAAAACCCAGTAACGTTTCGATGGTGCTGGCTTGCATTGACTGATTGGCATGCAACAGCAATGCCTCGGCAGCACTTTGCAGCACCGGATGCTGGTGGTATTTATTCAGATGATTCAACACAGCCCGCTGATTCTTGAGCTTGCCATTGACCATTTGTCTGGCCAGTGGCAGCGTGTCCTGTTGGCAGAAGGCCATTTGCGCGGCTCGCACCGCCACCACGCCATGTTGCGACTGGCCAACAAGGGCCGAGTGTGCCACACCGCGAAAATCCAGAAAAAACAGCTTGATGCCGCGCTGACTGAATGCCTCGATTAGGTCGCTGGAAACGCTGATCCCGCGTTTGGCGATAGCAACAGTGCAGAGGCGGTTAAGTGGATAGTACTGCACCTGATCATCCTGTTTGACAGCCAGTCGGCTGGCATCCAGACCAAGGAAGGCACCATAATCACAGACGACCAGGTGTTTCATGGGAGCTGTCAGTTTTCGCCATTTTGGGTGGGCTTTTGCGGTTTGTAGACGAGCAGTTCTCCTTGAGTGAGTACATTATACATTATTGTCGAGAACGGGCGGTTTTGAAAGCTTTCTTCATGGCAGCAGTCCATCCAGTCCCCTTATAAACAAAGACATCGCCTTTCTTTGCCGGTTTGATTTTTTCCTCGAATATTTCATTACAAATATCTTTGGATCTAGGTTTACAGATATTGTCTTCTAGGGGATTTGCCGTCAATTCCTCGCCATCCTGCGCAAGGCGGATTTTGATGCTCGGCCGGGTTGAATCATCAATCCGGTACCAGAGCCCATCAATTGCTTCCGGCAGCGGTATTTTCTCGCCATCAACACAATACCAGTCGGAGGGATCAATGATCACGCCGTTCTGATATTCGTCCTCAGACAATTTGACCACATTTTCAGATTGTGCCCAGACGGCCAGCTTTTTACTTAGTGAGCCGTCCTCCAGTCGACAGGGGATGGCAGGCTTGTTATTAGTGATTCTCGAATCCGAGTCGTTAAGAATCTGGGCTGTACGTTTTCCATCCCAAGATTTGCTGCCAATCAGGAATTTCCCCTCCCCGACCACAACAGGCATTGAGAACACCTTTCTGGCCTTTTGATGGGCATGCTGTTGTTGGGACTTAAAGTAAATTCGCAAGAAGTCCTCAAAGGCTTGCCCTGTCTTTTCAGCCGCTTGCCATTTCTCCCGGCAATCTATCCACTCTTTCTTGGCAGGTAAGAAGATCGTTTCCTTTATTATCTGAAAGTTCTTGTCTTCATTTATTACATCATCAAGGTCTTTTGGCTTACTGATCTTTTTCTTCCCCGTTCGGTAGCCTAGAGTGCTATAGCAGAATTTGAAGAGTTTGCCTGGTGGTTGACCATTTCTCGTGTTGTGATCTCGCAACAAGCACTCGTGCAGTTTTTGCTTGTTGATGCTCAGATAGCAATATCCACTCTTTTTCACCTGCTGTTGAAACTGATCCTGCGCTGTCAGTTTTTCGTATAGATCGCAGAAGCTGCTGGAATCACCAATATCCACGTCTTCTGTGCCACGGCACAGCTTTTTCTTCAGCAGGCCATTCAGGTTTTGCAAGAAATCCTTTTCACGCAACTTATCAACACTGTTTTGCCAATCGAAACCTATTCTGACAGAAACCTGATTGTTTTCCTCCTTCAACAAAACGGGCAGGTAATGGTCAGCGTAAAAGGTGTCGCGGGTAAAGGAACGATGTGAGGAAAACCTTTCGCTGGGCTTGCGCCGTTCCAATGTCTCTTCCTTCATGCCATCCGGCTCGACCCGAATCGCCTTGAAAATGGTACTGTCATCGACGATTTCGCCGGTTTCCTTGTCCACTACAGGCCACAGACTGGCATCGCCAAGGTCAAGTTTCAGGCTGCCCTCATCACGGTGCGCATCCGCTGCCATGGCAAAGGCCAGTTGGGCGTCAATCAGATGGGAATAAGGTTCTTGGGGTTTGCCGCTTTCTTTCGGGGTGACGGCATTATCTGCTACATTTTCGTATCTCTTGCGCAGATCATAAATGCCGTCACCCCGGGTGCTGCTCTGTGCTTCAACGCCAAAGTAATCGAATGTCAGCAGGTGGGCCTTGTTGATGCGCTTGGCCTCCTTGTAGAGTTGGTTTGCCAGCACCTCGGCGAAGTAACGCTGGGTGCCGTTGACCAGGGCGCGGTTGCGATTATCAATCGCGCGAATGACTTTTTCTCGTAATGAATGGCCAACCAGGAACAAGGCATGGCGGAAGGCTCTTTGTTCATTCTCGTTCAAATTGATAAAGCTGCGGTACGGACCGAACTTGAAATTTTCGTCAGAGCCATCACCTATTTGATTGATAATCCATTCCTCAATTTGCCCATCGTCTTTTGGACCAAATTGTTTCCGTTTGTACGTATCTTTCAGGTTTGACAGCGAGTACTCGGCATTACCCTTTGTGTTGTTACCTTGCCTGCTAGCCCAGATCAGATTGGCCTCGTCATTCAAGGTTCCCCAGCGTGATGCGCGCGGAATGATATGGTCGATTTCCCCACTATCGGTTATAGATTCTCCAGTATAGGGGCATGCACTGTGACCTGCTTCCTTGATGCGTTGTTCTTTTTCAACAAATAGGCGCGGGGCGGGATCATCAGTTCTTTTGAGTGCTTTACCTCTCCGGGGTTTTATTCGTTGGTCTTTTGCGATCTCTTCTTTCGAATGCTCAAACTCAAAGCGATTGGATTCGGTGATAATCGGCACACGGACCCGCTCGCCTTTTTGCAGTTCACGCTCGATACACTCCCATTTGTCTCTGGCAATAGCGCCCCCGACTATACGCGCCATGCGCCTGACCGCGCCGTCGAACTGGCGGGCGGCAATGGCAGGTAAACGTTGCGCTTTGGCCGTGCTGTCTCTGCGGCCCGCAGTCTCTATCTCGATCATCAGCATGCGCTGGGCATTGTCAGCACTGCAAACGGCGCAGGTACTGGCACTGCCGCTACGCTCAATGAAGGCAATATTATGGATTTGGGCCAGTAGATAGACGGCAGTCGCCGGGTTGCGCTCCAGATCTTTTTTCCATTCTTCTTGCGCCTCCTTGTCATACAGACTTTCTGTCACGGTAAGGCAAAACTTCTTGGCTCGCTTACAAAAATCGTACAATTTCGACGCTTTATTTACTCTGGATGTACGTAGGATATCTTTCGGGCTTGATGATTCATTTGTTCTTTTGTGATAAATCAAACCCATAGATAGCCTGAATATCCAGCTTCAACCGACCCCGGCGGTCTTTCTGTTCTTTGGCGGCGCGTTCGCAATTGGTTTTTAGTCCTTCAATGCCCTGCAACCAGCAAGTCAGCTTTTCGTCTTCTGTTTCCCCATTTTTCGAATCAATCACGCCTCGTAACTTTTCAAGCGATACCTGCAATACCCCGGCAAGGTCGGCAAGGCTCTGATACTTTTTCTGCCTTGGTTTGTGGTTGCAGTAGGTCAGCAGGCAATGTTTGTCATCAAAGCGACCAGTGTTTTCATGACCGCGCCCCTTGCGAAATCGATATTCGGGATGGATAAACAAGCGCCCGTCCCTGGCCCTTTGGCGCTGTTTGTAGTATTGGCATACCAGATGCATGAAGGTCTCTTCTTGGAAGATGGCGTCATTGGCGTAGTTTCTTTGCGTCTTCAATCCATCCGGTAAAACACTGTCCCTGATGGCGGTTTCAAGACCTTCCTTAAATGCTTCCGGGTTCTTGTCGTCCCTGTTGTTTTGTTTGTACCCCTTGGCCTGGGAATAAATTTCATTCAGTTGCAGCGGGTCAGTGACCTTGACCCGATCAAGGGTAAACTGCAACAGCTGGGCATCCAGCGCGGCCAGGCTTCTGCGTTGTGAGCCTTTTTTGAAATCATCCTTGCCACTATCGTCAAAGTAGCTATTGCCCTTGCCGCTTTGCAAACTCTTCATTTGACATTCAAAGTCATCCAGGTATTCCCTTACCGCATCAACGTCCTTGAGTTGTGCCAGCCAACCATGCCACTGTGGATATTTACTGTCCAGGAAGAAAGGGTTCAGGATCAGGCTCTGGCAACGGGGCGGGCGACGGTTGTTGTTATCTTGATAGGGCGGGATAGTGAATCGGGGGTTGGTTTTCAGCCAGAAACAGATTACGTTACCTGTATGACCTTCCCACTTTTGCTTGAGTTTTTCGTAGGAAAACTCCTTACCTTCGAATTTATCCTTGTCACCTTCGAATTTATCCTTGTCCTTTTCCCCGACGCGCCATTCGCGCAGTATCCAACACTCAAAAATCTCCTTTAGCTGCTTTTCTTCCCAGAAGTCATCCTTATAGTGCCGCTTGTCATTGAAGTATTTGCGTAGCGGTTTGAGTTCCAGATTGCTCAGATGGCTGATCAGACGAGTCAGTTTTTTAGCATCCAATACGCCAAACCCACCAGATTTTAACTGGCAGCAAAATTTTCTCAGGTAGCCGTGGGTATGGTTTGTGCCTTTCAGAACCTGTTTGACTTCCTCAAAATATTTGCTGCGATGGCGGTGGCCGGATTCCAGTTCTGTCTTGATTTTGTACAGGGCAAAGGCGAGGTGGTGGAGGTGGGTTTTGATGATTGGCTCCCCGTCTTCTTTGAAAAAGCGTTCAACGGGTTTGCCAGTTTCCTTAGGCTTTTTCTAAATCAAAAATATCTGCCTTGAAGTCCCAATGCGAAGATTCATCGTTCTCGTTGCTTTGCAAAAGCTCGTTATGAATTTCTTTGATCTTCTTTTTGCTATCTTTGTCGTTACGCCATTTGTCTAAATTTTCTAAGATTTTTGCATGACTTCCAAATTCATCTTGCAACGCCTTCGGCAGCGCGCCAAATACCTCTTGCGGAAATTCGCGCAAGATATCGGCATCGTATTCCTCGGCCAGAAAGCTAAAACCCCGCCGGTTGAGCAAGAAGCTGATGGTCTGCTGGGTGTCTTTGTCCCAGTCGAGATTGAAATGCCTTTCCCAGATCAGCCGGAACAGTCGCTTGACCATCTGCCGCTGGTCAAACCCACGCCGCTGGTGACGTTTGCCGGTTCTGTCCTGCATCAACAGGGTGTAGCTGCTTTTTCCCAGTTGATACACCTTGCCTGTCTTCTGCTGTATTTCTTCGAGCTTGCTGCCCGCCTGATAATGCGCAGAGTAGACGCCAGTGTTAGCGGCACCAAGGTCAATGGCCAGGGGACTGACCCAGTTCGGTTGTGACATAGGAGGTGTACTTCAACTCGAAAATTGTAGCATGTGATAATCACTGGCCAGTGTCAATCCCTTGAAACGAGTAGTCTCGTTGTCCACGGTGCATTGTCCACGGTGCATTGCGAGTTAGAGCGGGTACCGCCGAGCAGCCAGTGGGCTTGCCCAACGCAACACTATGCACTACTTGCAGAAGACGCTGAAGATGTAGTTGACACCGCAGTTGTTACAAATGATCGGAGGTTATGATCTAACTACTACAATTGATGGCTATGCGGCATTTGAAGATTGTTCTCTACAGCGTAGCTGTTAAGAGTTTGAGCTCTCCCCCGGCAGGGTAGCCAGGTTTATTGAGAGATTATCCCCGGAATTGACCCGAGGGAGGTCTCGAAAAGAAACGCAAGCGCTATACCGGGGAACAGATCATCGGTTTTCTCAAAGCCCACGAACGCGGCGCCAAACTGGCTGAGCTGATTCGTCAACACGGCTTCTCCGGGCAAAGCTTCTACCGCTGGAGATACAGATTCGGCGGTATGGGCGTGTCTGACGCCAGGCGGCTGCGTGAGTTCGAAACCGGGAATGCGAAGCTCAGGAAGCTCCTGGCCGAAGCCGAACCGGACAAAGCAATGCTCAAGGATGTCCTGGGGCGAAAGTGGTGAGGCCGGCTGCGCGCAAGGAGGTAGCCGACCATGTGCAACAGCACTACGCGATTAGTCAGCGCCGGGCCTTTGGGCTGGTACCGATCAGCCGCAAGGCGCCTGGCCGCGTGAGTGATCGGGTGGCCAGGGATGCCGCGCTGGTAAAGCGACTGCGTTCCCTGGCTGAGCAGTATCCGCGCTACGGCTATCTGATGCTCCACGAGTTGCTGCGCCGCGAAGGACTGGTCGTCAATCGCAAGCGCACCTGTCGGCTCTATACGAGCCTTCAACTACAGGTGCGCACCAGGGGCGGCGCAAGAAACAGACTCGGCCCAGAGTCCCCATGGCTGTGCCCGGGCGGACGAACGAACGCTGGTCAGCCGATTTCGTGTCCGATCAGTTGGCCAACGGGCGGCGCTTTCGGGTGCTCAACATTGTCGATGACTATTCCAGAGTCCGTGTCGCTCAGCTCACCGGGTTCCCGATCACGGGTGAGCGCATGGTGCGCCATCTCGAGCAATTGGCCCGGACCCGGGGACTGCCATCGACACTGGTGCTGGGCAATGGACCGGGGCCAGAGTAATCATAGAAAGGGAATTATGTGCTTGACTATGCATCCAGAAATGAGCTATGTTCGTCTTATAAGGAGATGAATCAATGGCCATGAAAGCACCAGGGAAGTCGCATCGCAAGGGGATGTCCCTGATCCAACTGTTTCAAAGATTCCCCGATGATGCAACGGCGGAGCGGTGGTTCGAGGAACAGCGATGGGGCGAGGCAGGGAACCCTGACCATTGCCCAATGTGCGGCTGCACTGACAAATTGCGCCCGGTTCCGTCGCGTAAGCCGCTTCCCTACTGGTGCGGTTCCTGTCGTCGCAATTTCAGCGTCAAGACGGGCACCGTGATGCATCGTTCGCACATCGGATTGCAGAAGTGGGCCATTGCCTCGTATCTATGGGCAATTTCCTTGAAGGGCGTTTCATCTATGCGCCTGCATCGTGATTTGGAAATTACCCAAAAATCCGCTTATTTCATGGCACAGAGGTTGCGTGAAGCATGGTCTTCCCCGGAAGGTCTTATGGAAGGTCCGGTTGAGGTCGACGAAACCTACATGGGCGGCAAGCGTAAGAATATGTCGAACGCTAAGCGCAAAACATTGTCGGGAACTGGACGGGGCGCAGTCGGAAAAACAGCGGTTGTTGGCGCGAAAGAACGCGAAACCAATAAGATTCACGCCAAGGTCATTCAGTCAGTGGATAAGCCGACGTTACAGGGCTTTATTTATCCGAGACACTGTTGAGGTTGGTGCGCAACTCTATACAGATGAAGCGGTAGCTTATAGAGGCATGGACGATTATAGCCATGGGGCAGTCAATCACAGTGTTAGCCAGTACGTGAATGATATGGCCCACACCAATGGCATAGAAAGTTTCTGGGCTATGCTCAAGAGAAGTTATTATGGAACATTTCACCACATTTTAGCAAAGTATCTGCATCGCTATGTCAATGAGTTCGCTGCACGTCACAACCTGCGCCCGAAGGATACTGAAGTAATCATGGCCGAAACGGTTGGGAGAATGACGGGCAAGCGACTGACCTATGCTGAACTGGTATCTAACTGACCAAGGGGAGAGCATATAATGACCAGAACAGTAATGTTACCGCCGATTGACGCGCAGCCTGAGGAAGTTGCACGCTCTCTGTTTCCGCTTCGCCCTGCTCAAGAGGAAACGCTTATCCATGCGCAAGAGAATCGCAACGCGGCGTGGGCTCGAAACCCGATAATCCCAAATTGGGTTGATCCTGATAAAGTGGGGCTGGATCGATTCTTCACGCGGACTGGCGTTGCTCGCGCTTGCCATGACGCCTTGTTGCGGACAATGGCTGAAGACCATGCTGACCAGGGAAAGTACAAGTTCGTGGACCCATCGGCTGGCGATGGTGCATTCTTCGACCTATTGCCGAATGACCGGAGAATCGGCATTGAGATCGTACCGGGTCGGGTTGACTTCGAGTGTCAGGATTTCCTTGAATGGCAACCTCGCTTGAACGGATACCGCTATGCCGTGATTGGCAACCCACCGTTTGGATATCGGGCTTGGCTCGCGCTCGCCTTCGTTAATCATGCCGCGACTTTCGCGGATTACATCGGCTTGATTCTGCCGATGGGTTTCCAGTCAAACGGCAAGGGAAGCCCGAAATTTCGTGTTGAAGGCGCACAACTGGTCAATTCCATGTCACTGCCCACAAACGCCTTCATGTCGCCGGAAGGAAAGACCGTGCAGGTAAATGCACTTTGGCAAGTATGGCGGCGCGGCGTGAACAACCGGCAACCTGTGGTGACGTGTAATGATTGGGTGGACCTGTTCACGGTGGACCATCGCAAGGAGCGGCTTTGCGGCCATGAACGGCTGCACGAGGCTGACTGGTTTCTGCAACGGACGTTCTATGGCGAACCGCCAACTCTAGTGCGGGATTTCTCCGAAGTGAAATATGGCTGTGGCTATGGCGTCGTTATGAAGCACGACAAGCGGCGACTGACAAAAGCTTTGCGAGATGCTGATTGGAAAAAGTATTCCAATCTGGCGGCCCACAATTGTCGGCATATCAGCATGGAGCACATTCGTGCGGTTCTGGTAGAAGCGGGTTTCGTTGATGTTGAATGAACATGAGATATTGCTCGAAGTGTTGAGTCGCCATGAAGATTCCGACAAATGGAACGAGCAGATGTTCGAGCACATCAAACGACTTTCCAATAGCAAGGTTGGGGACGTGGGGCAGGACTTTGTTGAAGCATTGTGCAAAGCACTTGGTTATGACTGTGAATTTCCACTTAACCGGAAGGGCCAGCGCGCTCGTCAGAACCCGTGGGATATCCGGATCGGCTCTATTGCGTTTGAACTCAAGACGGCTACGGAAGATGTGGGCGGTTCGTTTCAATTCAATCACATCCGCTACCATCGACACTATGACGCTCTACTATGCATCGGGATCGCCCCTGCCAGTATCCATGTTGGTGCATGGACGAAAGCTGAGGTAGTGACAGGAAAGGCGGGCAATTTAGTGTCCATGGAGCAAGGGGCGAATGCATCTTACAAATTGACCAAGAAGCCGGATCAGCTCACGCCCATATCGAAATTCGATGATCTAGTCTTGGGCTTGGTAACTGATCCAAATGCATAGACAAGTATATAATTCCCCATAGAAAAGTGGCACCGTCGGTACAATGAACAGAAGTGGACCCCGAAACTTGGACCCCCGCTTAAGTGAAATCTCCATGGGGTTCAGGCCGCGCTCTTCAACGCCGTTTGTTCGAAGTACACCGCATCGGGGGTACGCCAGTCAAGCCCAGTGTGACGACGCCGGGTATTGTAAAAACGAAAGTATTTGTCCAGTCCGGCGCGTAATGCCGCCAGCGTTTCATACGCGCGCAGATACACGTCTTCGTACTTCACACTGCGCCACAACCGTTCGACGAACACGTTGTCGATCCAGCGAGCCTTGCCGTCCATGCTGATCGTCACTTCGTGCTCCTTGAGAACGCGGGTGAACGCATCGGCCGTGAACTGCGTGCCCTGATCGGTGTTGAATATCTCGGGTGTACCGTAGCCACGCAATGCCTCTTCGAGCGCCTCGACGCAAAAGTCGCTGTCCATCGTGTTCGACGCCCGCCACGAAAGCACCTTGCGCGTATGCCAGTGCATAATCGCCACGAGCTACATGAACCCCTTGGCCATCGGTAGATAACACATATCGCTCGCCCACACCTGGTTGGCCCGCGTGATTGTCATGTCCCTGAGCAAGTAAGGATAGATCTTGTGTCCCTTGTCTGGCGTGCTGGTGCGCCGCTTCGGCTACAGCGCCCTGATCTGCATCTGACGCATCAGCCGCTGTACGCGCTTACGATTGACCTGCAGCCCGCGTGTATCGAGTTCGTTGCGAATACGACGGCTTCCGTAGAACGGCAGCTCAAGGTCTTCGGCTGACACCTGTGCGCCGCGATAGTACGCTGTGCAGCGTGCCACTCCGAGTAACTCGCAGCGGCGTGCCCTGGACAGTTCGTGAGCGCTTTGAATCTGTGCTCGGCGCTCGCTCACCGGTCGCGCCCGAGAAACTTTGACAGAAAATCTTTCTCCATCGTCAGTTGCCCGACCTTGGCGTGCAGCTTCTCGATTTCGCGTTCGGTGTGTTGCGCCTCAACTGCGTTGCCACCGAACACGTCCTCGGCACTATCGACCAGACGTTTCTTCCAGTCCTGGATCTGATTCGGGTGAACGTCGAACTGTTCAGCCAGCTCGGCCAGTGTGTGCTCGCCACGCACTGCGCCCAGTGCTACTTTGGCCTTGAAGCTCGCCGTGTGATTTCTTCTCTTTCTACGTGTCATCTTCGGATCCTCTCTGTGTCGTAAAAGAATAATCCATAAGATTTCACTTATCAGCTATATTTTGGTGTCCAGCCGTTGGGGTCCACCTCTTGGTGCAAATGGCGCTCGGCATGCAGGGTATGTTTATCGTTCATCCGCGCACTCCGCAGTTACCGAAAGTCGATCGTGATTACTGCATCATGTTGCACAACTTCGCGGTACATGCCGGGACCGCAACACCCGATCCGTCAGTCATGACCGATTTCAATATGTGGACATTCAACAGCCGCGTGTTTCCGGGTATTGATCCGATGGTGGCGCGAACCGGCGACAGGGTGCGCATACGTGTTGCCAACCTGTCGATGCACGAGCACCCGATACATATTCACGGGACCGCGTTTGAGGTCACCGGTACCGACGCAGGCTGGATACCGCAAACGGCCAGATACAAGGAAACAACGATGCTGGTACCGGTCGGTAACATCCGTGTCGGGGGGTTCATCGCAGACTATCCCGGCGACTGGGCAATGCACTGCCACAAGTCGCATCACACGATGAACGCAATGGGTCATGACATTCCGAACATGCTTGGTGTCCCCCATTCCGATCTGGCACGGCGCATTCGCACTTTGGTCCCGGGCTACATGATGATGGGCGAAGGGCCATTTGGGCCGATCGAAATGGGCGGTATGTTCACGACCATGAAAATTCGCGACGATCAAGGGCACGACGATTACGGCGACCCGGGCTGGTACGAACATCCTGCGGGCACGGTCGCCTGGAAACTGGAGGACAGCGCGAATGGCTAGCCTGTCAAACTCGACTGCGCCAATTCCAGCGAATTGCGTCGCAAGCGCTAGTTCAGAATTTCGCGCTCGATCTCTTCAAGGGATACGTGACGAACATCCGTACCCTTGACCATGTAGATGACGTACTCGGAAATGTTCTTGGCGTGGTCGCCGATGCGTTCGAGTGCTTTGGCGACAAACAGAATCTCGATGGACATGGAAATGGTGCGCGGATCTTCCATCATGAACGTGATGAGCTGGCGCAAAATGCCACGGAATTCCTCGTCGACGGCACGGTCCTGACGCACGACTTCCGCCGAAGTTGCCAGATCGAGCCGGGCAAACGCATCCAGCGCGTTACGCAGCATTTGCAGGGTCATCTGCGACATGTGCCTGATTTCCGCAGTGCGGGGCAGGCGCAAGCGATCGTTGGAATATATGAGCTTGGCCATACGTGCGATTTTGTCTGCTTCATCGCCAATGCGTTCCAGATCAGTGATCGTCTTGACCACGGTCAGCAGCATGCGCAAATCGCTCGCCGCGGGTTGCCGGCGCGCGATAATCGTGCTCACATCCTCGTCAATTTCGACCTCGAGCGCATTGACCTTATGGTCGTTCTTTTCGACCATTTCGCTCATTTCCATATCCCCTGCCATTAATGCATCCAGGGCAAGCTTGATCTGCTCTTCGACCAGCCCTCCCATTTTCAGCACGCGCGCGCGCAAGCGCTCGAGTTCAGCATCGAATTGCTTGGAAGTATGT
Source organism: uncultured Burkholderiales bacterium (assembly GCA_951812315.1). Lineage (GTDB taxonomy): Bacteria > Pseudomonadota > Gammaproteobacteria > Burkholderiales > Eutrophovitaceae > SG8-40. Next base: position 31,789 of record CATOSA010000003.1, on the reverse strand, counting down.
TCGGTATTCATTGGCAGCACCGGTTCCCCAGCAGGCAAGGTAGAAAGTCAGGCGATACAGTTTAAAGGAACAATGTTACACAATAGTTGCAATCGTTATCCTGTTACCGGGTCAACGTGCGCACACCATCTGCCCCGGCGAGCAAGGCGACGTCTGCACCACGCATTGCAAACAGGCCGTTGGTCACGACGCCGACAATCTGATTGATTGCCGACTCGAGTTTAATCGGCTCCGAAATCTCCAATCCATGCACGTCAAGAATGATGTTGCCATTGTCGGTAGTGAATCCGTCACGAAGCTGCGGACGGCCGCCGAGCTTGACCAGTTCGCGCGCAACATGACTACGCGCCATCGGGATCACTTCGACCGGCAGAGCAAACGATCCGAGGAGCCCGACGAGCTTGGAATCATCCGCAATGCAAACGAACTGACTGGCAACGGCTGAAACAATCTTCTCGCGCGTCAATGCGCCCCCGCCGCCCTTGATCATGTGCAGGTGACTAGTAATCTCGTCCGCACCGTCAACGTAAACAGGCAGTTCATCGACGACGTTCAAATCCAGCACCCGCACGCCACCCGCTTTCAAACGGCTTGCCGACGCTTCCGAACTGGCCACTGCCGCATCGATGCGCCCGCGCACGGCTATCAGCTCGTCAATAAAGTGGTTCGCTGTCGAGCCGGTGCCAACGCCGACGACTGCGCCATCGGGGACATACTCGATCGCCGCTTTCGCGGCAGCGCGTTTCATTTCATCACGACTGGATTGACTTTGGTTTATTTCGTCTTGCTACCATGTAGGCGTTAGTGTAGAGCTTGGCGGCTCACGGCATGAAAGATCGCGAGAGTTCGCCTTGTATGCCGCTTATAGTAAAGCACTAAACTAAGATAGCGATATGCGTCGTCCGTTTCCAGCACTCACATTGTCCACCGAACCATGAAAAACGATTATCTTGAGCGCATTCTGTCCGCGCGCGTGTACGACGTCGCGGTCGAATCGCCATTGGAGATAGCGCCAGCATTGTCTGCCCGTCTGAACAACACTCTGCTGCTCAAGCGAGAGGACGTGCAGCCGGTATTTTCGTTCAAGCTTCGCGGCGCCTACAACAAGATGGTGCGCCTGACCAACGCCGAATTGAAGCGCGGCGTCATTGCGTCATCGGCCGGCAACCATGCCCAGGGTGTTGCGCTCGCTGCCCAGAAGATCGGCTGTAAAGCAACGATAGTTATGCCAGTTACCACGCCACACATCAAAGTGTCTGCAGTTGCCGCGAGCGGGGCACAAGTGGTGTTGCACGGCGACGCGTATAGCGATGCCTACGACGAAGCCATGAAGCTGGCGCGGCGGCGACGACTCACCTTCATTCATCCTTACGACGACCCCGACGTTATCGCCGGGCAGGGCACCATCGGGATGGAAATCATGCGGCAATGGAGTGGGCCGCTGCACGCGATATTAGTGGCAGTCGGTGGCGGCGGATTGATCGGAGGCATAGCGGCATTCGTCAAACGGCTACGTCCCGATGTTCGTATTATCGGTGTTGAGCCTGTAGATGCTGACGCGATGACCAGGTCACTGACCGCTGGGCGTCGTGTTGTGCTGCCACACGTAGGATTGTTTGCGGACGGCGTCGCGGTCAAGCAAGTCGGACGAGAAACCTTTCGGCTCGCGCGCAAACTGGTCGATGAGATGATCGTTGTCGACACGGACTCAATCTGCGCTGCGATCAAGGATGTGTTCGAGGACACGCGCGCTATTCTCGAACCTGCAGGCGCGCTGGCCATCGCGGGTGCCAAAAGCTACGTTGAGCGTAGCGGGGTCAGCGGCAAAAACCTGATTGCGGTCGCCTGCGGCGCGAACATGAATTTCGACCGTTTGCGATTCGTCGCCGAACGCGCCGAACTCGGAGAAAGGCGAGAAGCCATTCTTGCCGTAACCATTCCTGAACGACCCGGCAGTTTCAAGCATTTCTGCGCGATGCTCGGCTCGCGCAACGTGACCGAATTCAATTATCGCTACGCCGATGCGGGGCAAGCCCATGTTTTTGTTGGCGTGCAGGTACGCGACCGCCGAGAAACCGAACGACTGGTGCGCAAGCTGCGGCGTGAGCGCCTGCCAACGGAAGATCTTTCAGATAATGAAATGGCCAAGCTGCATGTCCGCCACCTCGTCGGCGGGCGGGCGCCGCACGTCATCGACGAACAATTGTTCCGCTTCGAGTTCCCGGAAAGGCCTGGCGCTTTAATGAAATTTCTCGACAGCATGTCGCACAACTGGAATATCAGCCTGTTTCACTATCGCAACCACGGCGCTGATTACGGCCGGGTGTTGGTCGGCATTCAAGTGCCACCTCGCGATCGCGCCGCCTTTCGCAAGTTCCTGGCGACACTCGGCTACAACTACATCGATGAGACAGGCAATTCCGCTTATCCTCTCTTTCTGGCCTGAATCGCAACCTGCGTGACACTCAATAGCATGGCTCTTGCATGAATAAAGACCACGTTCGTCTTACGGGTTCAGACCTTCCTATAAATTAGTGGATCATATGCAGCACTTCGTTCTTCGAGTACTTCCGTTTCTTTTTGTTTCGTTTCTTACTGGTGGCGTTGCCTGCGCTACCGAGCAGGACGCTACGTTTCTGGCGGCAAAGAAAGCGTACGACAAAGGCGACGCGCAGGCGTTGGAGGGGCATCTGGCGTCCCTGGATGGTCACGTGCTTGAGCCCTGTGCGCTACTGGCAGATCCGCCTGGATATCGAACAAGTCAGTGTTCAGGAAGTGAGCGATTTTCTGGATTCCGTTGAGAATACGCTTGTCGGCCAGCGGATGCGTGCCGCGTGGATGCGCGAACTTGCCAGACGCGAGCACTGGGCAATGTTCCTCAATGAGTCGAAACAGCTTTCAACCTGGGATACAGATCTAACCTGCTACTCGCTGCAAGCGCGAATAGCCCTGGATGAAGTCGGCGCACTGCGTGAGGCGCGCGACATCTGGTTCAAAGGCCGCTCCCAGCCCGAAGCCTGTCTGCCACTGTTCGAAGCCATGTTCGAGCAAAACGTACTGGGTGAAGACGCGGTGTGGGCGCGCTTCAGGCTTGCGCTTGAATCGGGTCACCAGCGCGTCGCAAGAGTGATCATGAAGTACTTGCCGCAAGACCAGCGTCCCAGCGGTAGCTCGATAAATTCGATTTCGCGCAGACCGCAGAAGTATCTCCAGAAATCACCACTTCCACTGGAGAATCGTGCGCAAACCGAGTACACAATTTATGCCTTGTACAAAGCGGCCCGGTCGTGGCCGGATCTTGCCGCTCAAAAACTGCTCAGCATTGAAGACAAGCTGTCTGAGGCAGATCGCAACTATGTGTGGGGGCAGGTCGCGGTAGCCGCTGCAAGACAGCACCATCGGCAAGCGCTGGACTGGTTCAAACACGTTGATCAGAAACATCTGAATGACAAGCAACTCGAATGGCGTGTGCGTGCGGCCTTGCGCGCGGAGGACTGGGCCGACATTGTCGACAGCGTAGAGTCAATGAGCCCGAATCGGCGCTCCAAATCACGCTGGCGTTACTGGAAAGCACGCGCGTTGGAGGCCGGTGGAAACAAATTTGAAGCGAATGCGCTGCTCGCCTCCCTTTCGAACGAGTTCAATTTCTATGGGCAGCTAGCGGCCGAAGACCTTGGAAACACGATCAGCTTTGTCCCTCGTACGTTTCGCCCCGACGCGGACGATATCGCGGGGATTGCCAAGGACCCGGGTTTGCGACGCGCGCTTGCGCTATATCGCAACTCAATGCGTTACGAAGGCGCGCTTGAATGGGCCTGGACCGTAAAGGATTATGAAGACCAGCAATTGCTGGCCGCTGCGGCTCTGGCATCGCAACACGAATGGTACGAACGTTCAATTCATACCGCCGAACGAACCACGATCCTGCACGATTTTGCGTTGCGGTTTCCCGCGCCGTACCGCGATGTGATGCGCGGGTACACCACGGACCTCGAACTTGACGAAGCATGGGTGTATGGCCTGGTGCGCCAGGAAAGCCGCTTCGTCACCACAGCACGTTCCAGTGCCGGCGCCGGTGGACTCATGCAGATCATGCCTTCTACCGCCAAGTGGCTGGCAAAGCGCCTGCGCCTGACAAACTACAACCGGAAGCAGCTGAACATAGTCGATACGAATATCAGCATGGGAACATATTATCTGCGTGACATTATGGATTCACTGGACAATCACCCAGTCGTCGCGTCGGCCGGTTACAATGCCGGCCCGCGCCGCGCGGCCCGTTGGCGCGCCGACAAACCGCTGGCTGGTGAAATCTATGCGGAAACGATTCCATTTTTGGAAACACGTGGCTACGTCAAAAAGGTCATGAGCAACACGATGTATTACGCGCGCCTGTTCGGGCAAACGCCAGTTAGCCTGAAAGCGCGACTCGGTCTGGTTCCCGAGAAACCGGTCACCACGAACTAGTAAAAACTGTTTCACTCCAGGACTGTTTCACTCCAGGACTGTTTCACTCCAGGAACTGATTCACTCATGGCACGCCCGTATTGCACGCCGCGTACTTGATGCACGCACGACGCGGTGAGCTTCTCGCCTCCAATCGGGGACACGAGCAAGCATCGAGGCTCGAAACACGCCTTTGAAGACTTCAACAGCCACTGCCATTGCTGCGACCACTTCCAAGGCTGACCGAGTCGAGCACGGTTGCCTCGAAGACATTGGCTGATAACAAATTCTTCCAGGTCGGCCACATTGTTTTGATCACGCTACAATTAGCAACGCCTTCGCAGCAGGAGTGACACGCCATACCGGCGATTCAGATCAAATAACGATATGAGATCAAAGACAGTGTGCCTGATCGGTGGATCAGGCTTCGTCGGGCGCCATGTTGCAAGCCTGCTTTGCAGCCAGGGTTTGTCGGTACGTATTCCAACCCGCCGCCGCGAACTGGTGAAAAGCGATCTCATCGTGCTCCCCACAGCCGAGGTAATCGAAGCCAACATCGGTGACCCGCAAGTGCTTTCAGAATCGATTGCCGGCTGCGACGCCGTGATCAACCTGACCGGAATCTTGCACGAGACGACCAAAGGCGACTTTCAGCGTGTTCATTCGGATTTGCCACGCAAAATTGTGGATGTGTGCCGCGCAAACGAAATCCGGCGACTGATCCATGTGTCCGCGCTGAAAGCGGGGCACGATGCACCGAGCGAGTATTTGCGTTCAAAGGCCGCAGGCGAGCAACAGATTCGCGCCGCAGAAGCAAGCATGGTGCAGACGACAATTTTCCGGCCATCTGTGATTTTTGGCCGCGATGACCGCTTCCTGAATCTGTTCGCAAAGCTCGCGGATGTGGCTCCGGTCATTCCACTCGCCTGCCCTGATGCGCGCTTTCAGCCGATATTTGTCGAGGACGTTGCGCGTGCCATCGTCGACAACCTCGATGAAACTCAGTCCTATTCCAAAACCTTCGAACTTTGCGGCCCGAAACAGTACCGGCTACGGGAGCTCGTAGCCTATGTGTGCGCAATCCGCGGGCTTCGCAGGCATATCATTCCGCTATCGACACGCCTGTCATATTTGCAGGCCTCGATTCTGGAACGCCTGCCTGGCAAGCTCATGACGCCCGACAACTTGCGCTCGATGCAGGTCGATAATGTATGCGAAGGTGCGTTTGCGGCGAAATTCGGATTTGAGCCGCGCGCGCTTGAAACAATCGTTCCCGGTTATCTTGCAAAGCACAGTGTGGACCAGCGAGAAGATAGTTTCCGGTTAAGAGCCTGACGTTAATAACAGATTATCCGGCCATCGCTCAACGGCAACTCATGATCGGCAACAAGGCGTACTCATCATGGTCGCTACGTCCCTGGCTGCTGATGCGCCAGGCGGGCATTGAGTTCAATGAAACTCGGTTGCCTTTGTATACAACAAACTGGCACGAGAAGATCGGAGAATACTCTCCGACCGGAAAAGTGCCCGTTCTGGTCGATGGCACGGTCAGCGTATGGGAGTCGCTCGCCATTTGCGAGTATCTTGCCGACAAGTTCCCTGAACTGGGCTTATGGCCCGCCGCTTCGGGTGCGCGAGCAGTGGCAAGAGCGATCAGCGCCGAGATGCATTCGGGGTTTTCGGATTTGAGAGCGGATATGCCGATGAACATGCGCCGCCGCATCGAAGACAAGAATTACAGTTCGGGTGTCACGAATGACATCGCCCGTGTCGTTTCAATATGGACTGACGTGAGGTCGCGCTTCGGCGGCGGCGGGCCCTTCCTGTTTGGCGATTTTTCGATCGCCGATGCGATGTATGCACCTGTTGTTTCGAGATTCGCGACCTATGCTGTGGAACTCGACGGCGCTGCGGCTCGCTACGCGCAAGCTATTCTGAAACTGCCCGCCTTGCGTAGCTGGTATTGCGATGCGCAACTGGAAACCGAGGTCATAGCGAGCTACGAATTGTGAAAGTCTTCGCCGTCGGCGGCTCAGTCCGGGATCAACTACTCGGCCTCGAAGTCCGAGACCAGGACTACGTCGTCGTCGGAAGCACGCCGGAAGAAATGCAGCGGCTGGGCTTCAGACCGGTTGGCAGAGACTTCCCGGTTTTTCTGCATCCGGATACGCACGAACAATACGCGCTCGCGCGAACCGAACGCAAGAGTGGACACGGATACCGCGGCTTCACGGTCTATGCCTCACCCGACGTCACGCTGGAACAGGATCTGGAACGCCGGGATCTGACGATTAACGCGATTGCCCGCGATCAGAACGGCGACTTTATTGATCCGTTCAGTGGTCGCACCGACCTGAACAATGGAATCCTGCGTCATGTCAGCCCGGCATTTGTAGAGGATCCGGTCAGGATCTTGCGCGTCGCCCGCTTTGCAGCCCGCTTCAGTTTCGCCATCGCCGCAGAGACCAGCGCACTGATGCAGCAGCTCGTTGAGATCGGGGAGACAGACCACCTGGTCGCAGAACGGGTGTGGCAGGAAATTTCAACTGGGCTGATGGAAACATCGCCATCGGTCATGTTTCAGGTTCTGCGAGACTGTGGCGCGCTTGCTCGAATTCTTCCTGAACTCGATGCGCTGTTTGGCGTGCCACAGCCGGAACAACAACATCCGGAAATCGATACCGGCGTGCACATTCTAATGGTCATCGATTACGCAGCACGTCAACGCTATTCACTGGCTGCACGCTTTGCCGCACTGACGCACGACCTCGGCAAAGGCGTTACGCCGCGCGAACTGTGGCCCGCACACCATGGCCACGAGCAACAGAGCGTTGAACTGGTCGAGTCCATGTGTACGCGCTTGCGGGTGCCAGGAGAATGTCGCGACGTCGCCAGACTCACAGCACAGTTTCACGGAGACATCCATCGCGCCAGTGAACTTCGGCCCGCAACGATACTGAAAATACTTGCTGCCGCAGACGTATTTCGCAAGCCGGCACGTTTCGAGGACATTCTGAAAGCGTGCGAAAGTGACTTCCGTGGCAGGCCCGGTTTCGAGGATAAGCCCTACCCGCAGGCTGATGTGTTTCGAACTGCCGACAATGCCGCGAGAAGGGTTGACGCCGGAAAAATAGCGGGTGAGGTCGACAAACCTGAACAGATTAAGGAACGGGTCGATACCGCCCGAATCGACGCGATTCGCGATGCGATCGCGACGTTGCGGCCAATTTCCTAGTTCCTATGGTTTTTAGCAAGGTTTTTTTCCGACCATATCAGGCTTGAACGGTTGTCCTGAAGTCCAGATGGCAAAGGCGATGCGCAGTAGCTTTCTGGCCAGGATCACAATGGCCTCGGTGGTTGCCAAGCCCCTGGCTAGTAGTGCGCGATAAATTGGTTTGAACAATTTTGTCTTTGCCGCTGCCTGCCCAGCCAGGTAGATCAGCCGCCGATCCTCCGCATTGCCCTGTTTGGTCAGGCGCCGCTTGCCCTGATGAGTACCAGAATCCTTCGGGCGCGGGTCCAATCCGTAGGCGGCCACCACCGCATCGCTATTGGCAAAGGGCGTGTGATCGAAGCGATGGGTCAACGCCGCGCTGTTGATAAAGCCAATGCCGCGAATGCGCTGCAGTTGCTTGCGTTTGTTCTCCAGTTCATCGTTGTGTGCAATGACGCGTTTGAGCTCGTTGTTGAGCTCGGCGAGCAGCGTGTTCAGGCTCTTCAAGGCGCCTTGATGCGCGCGCTTTAAGGCGCGGTTGGACCGCGTGCCCGTAGCCCGGATGCTCTGGCGCAGCGCCGTAGTATGACGCACGACGCTCGCGCGTTGGCTGATCAAATCACGCAGCGTGCGCTGCAAGGCGCTGGGTACGACATAACGATGTAGCCCATCACGTTCGCGATCGACATAACGGGCAATCACGCCCGCGTCCATTGGATCGGTCTTGCCGCGCTGGCCCACGCCCCTGGCGTAAGACGCTACATGCTTGGGGTTAAGGACGTACACGACGTGTCCATGTCCTGCAGCCAGATCAGCCAGCTGCTGATGTAACCGGCCCGTGGCCTCCATGCCGATAACACAGCCTGCGGGAAGTTGTTTGAGCCAGACCACAATGGCCTCGCGCTTATTGGCAATACGCTGGCAAGGTCGCTGCGAGCGCGCCTAGGCAATAACGATTTCGCACTGGCTAATGTCCGCGCCGATGACTTCGATGCTCTTGTGTGAATCAGACATGTAAGCTCCACTTCCACGGCCAATGGCAACAACGGCTGCATACATGGACAACGCCGTGCTCAAGCCGCCCGTATCGCCGTACACTTAAACGTGCCGAGGGGGGCTGTCTTTGCCGCGTTAGCTTGTTTCTATCGGCGGTCAGGTGCGCAAACACTTGCCGCTGCTTCCCAAATCGACGCTCAGAAAGACAGAGTGGGGACATGGCTAGTTCGGTCTGTCCGGTTACGGCAGATAGCCTGCATCGTCCCTCCACCCCGGCACCCTCAGGTGCAGGACGTACCATACAAGCCTGCATATTTCACGAAGACGGTCGCGTACTCAAAGTTTCAGCGAAGCGAATCAACTTGATAGCAATACTCTTGGGCATTGTTTCGCTGGAGCAGTTTGTCCCTATTCGCTTTCAGGAAATATGCAGGTTAGCGCTTAACGTTCAGGCTCACACTTCCCAGCGATTCGATCTCGACCCGGGCGTTGTCGCCCGCTTCCAGCCATTTGGTTTCGACGACACTGCCGAGCAGCACGAATTCTCCCTGCTTCAGACCCATTCCACGCGCCGCACGCGAGCGGGCAAGCCACGCCAGTGCCTCGAATGGATGGCCCATGATCTGCCCACCGTTTCCACGCCCTACTTCACTACCGTTAATGTAGGTCGCGCCAGACAATGCTGCCAGATTGAGATCCCGCCACATGCTCACCGGCTCACCAAGAACACATCCGCTGTCGAAAAAATCATCGGCAATCAGCGTCGGCACACCCAGTTGCAAATAGTCGCGGTACCGGTCGTCGACGATCTCCATTGCCACCATCACTGAATGCACGGCCGGTGCAATAGTCTCCCGCGTGAACGGTCCATCTGAAGGGAAAATGTTGCGCGCCAACTCGACAGCGATTTCGCATTCGATGCCGAGTTTCACGAAGCCAGATCGCGGGACGGTCGCAGAGCCATGCCGAACCGTTTCCTCAAAGACGTCCCCGGCACAGGGATTCGGGATTCCGAGAAACTCCTGCATGACCGGCATCGTACAACCGATCTTGTGGCCGACGACACGACCCATTCCCGATTTGGTCAGCAGCCGGCTGACTTCGGTCTGCAGCGCATACCCCTGGGCTTCATCGCGCGGTTGCGACCTGGGGGACAGCGCTTCAATAGGTGTCAGCGCCAGCCGCTGCTGGACGATAACCCCGGCAACGCGTTTCCATCTTTTCGTATCAGTCATGACGACATGCCTTCTACCGAGATCTGATCGTACCCCTTTTTCCGGCGACGCGTTCAATTGTCGGGTAGCAACGACACATACCGGCGCTGCGGCGTCGCAGCAAAGGGATTCCTGCATTTCTTTACTTGACGCGACGCCTCATGCGCCAAGACAATGGCGTAGTAGCAGAATGGGCGTCTGCACGGTCGGAAATTGGGTCGTCCGGTATTTGTGCGATCGGCGCCAGAAAGCAAAATAAACATCGGGATTCGTCGAGCACAGTGACCCACTCAGGAAACATCCATTAGCTGATGAATTCGAGTCCCAGGAAACCGATAAGAACATCTTAGAGGAGAGAAGCCATGAATCAACAATCTTACCTGCACGGCTGGCAACCATCTCGAAAAAACTTGCTTTGGGTAGCCGCCATTGCGGCCGCGCTTGCACTGTCCGCCTGTAGCAAGGATGACGCGAGCGAATCAACGACCACGAGCGCAGTGTCTACCGAAGGCAAGAGTGCCGCACAAATTGCGGTTGAAGCCGCCAAGCCACTGTGCGAGGACGGAAAAACCATCACCATCGTCTGGGAAGCCGGGCTCCAGTCCCTCGATCCGAACAATTTTTCCGGGCCAATGTGGGAAGAAGCGACTGGCTGCAAGATCAAGGTCGTCGAAGTCCCGACCTCCGAAATGTTCACCAAGATCATGCAGGAATACCGCGCCAATACCGGCGCCTATGACGCTTTAAACGTGATTCCGGCATGGATGCCTGACCTCGCCCAGGCAGGTGCCCTGGAACAGCTCGATTCATATGTCGACAAATACGGTTACCGGGGTGAGCTGCAGACAATTGCTGCGACATACCGCGATAACCAGATGACGGTCGACGGCAAAATCTACGGCTTCCCGGACGATGGCGATGTGTTCCTGATGTATTACCGCAAGGACATTTTTGCCCGGGAAGATTTGCAGACCGCATTCAAGGACAAGCATGGCTACGATCTCATCGTTCCTGAGACATGGGAACAATTCATTGAAATCGGCAGCTTCCTGACAGACGCACTGAAAGACGAAGGAGTCTACGGCGCATCGATGTTCCGTGAGCCCGGTTACGGTAACTTCATGTTTCAGGAACGCTTCCGCAATGAAGGCGGGAAGTTCTTCGATGTTGACATGAAAGCGGCTGTCAACGGTCCGGAAGGTGTCAAGGTACTCAACGGCTGGCTGACCGAGAACAAGTTCATGCCGCCGGGCGTCGAAAAATTCGGCTTTGTTGAAAACCTCGCAGTATTCGTCAAGGGCGAAGCTGCCATGACGATTTCATGGCCACCGTATGGCCGCTTCGCCGCTGGCTACCTTGAAAACGAAGAAGCGCTGTCATGGGTACCGAAAACACAGATCGCTGACAAGGTTGGTTACGCGTTGCCGCCGGGCGGGCACCCAGAGCTTGCAGCAGGCTTCGCGTTGTCTGTCGCTTCAACATCAAAGAACAAGGAAGCCGCCTATCTGTTTATTCAGTGGCTGAATAGCGAAGAGATTAGTAACCAGCGAGTGCAGTTGCCGTACGCGTTGCGCGACCCGTTCCGCGATTCTCACTTTACGAACCCCGGCTATATGGCCTTGTGGCCTGATGCGAAAGACTACCTCGCGGCACTGGGCGAAGGCGCCCAGACTGGCTTGCTCGACCTGTCCCTGATTCAAACCGACAAGTACGAAGAAGCGCTGCGCCAGGGCATCAGCAAACTTTGGGCAGGTGATGACCCGCAGGCAATTCTGGACAAAGTCGCGAGCGACTGGGATGCCGTCACCGAACAAGTTGGCGTGGACAAACAAAGAGCGGTATACGAGTCCTGGGCGGCAAAGTCGGGCGCATATCCGAACTAAGCCTGCCGCACTTGAAGAAATAAGATTCGTTAACAACAGGTTCCACGGCGCCGGACCCGGGCACCGGGCTGGCGCCAAAGGGACGCGCGGAGGCGGGCACTACTTCTTGCCCGCCTTTTCTTTTCTCTTATAGAGAATAGTCGGGGGAGTGTGCGTGTCTGCCGAAGGCACATTGAGAAACACGCGTTCAAGCGAGCGTCGTTTCAAATATACGCTGATCGCACCATCAATCTTCGTGCTGCTGCTGATCGGTATTTTTCCACTGGTGTACTTGCTGGTGGTGAGCTTTCAGGGCATCACCATGATCGACAACGACACCAGTTTCCATGGCCTGCGCAACTATGCCGCGATGGCCTCGGATATACGCCTGTGGGAATCCCTTCTTCACACGTTGGCGTTCACCGCCATCGCTCTGCCGCTGGAACTCATCCTCGGATTGCTGATGGCGCAGTTGTTCATCGATCATCTTCCCGGGCGCCAGATTTTCGTCGCGTTGCTGGTGCTGCCGGTTGTCGTGTCACCGATTGTCGCCGGTGCGACCTGGTCACTGATGTTTGACAACCGGTTTGGCCCGATAAACCAGATCATCGGCTGGATCATGGGGCAAGACATGACGCTGTTATGGACGATCAGCCCGAATCTCGTCTATCCCGCAATCCTTGCCGCAGAAGTATGGCAATGGACACCATTCATGTTTCTGCTGCTTTTGGCGGCGTTGTCGGCAGTCGACAAATCACAGCTCGAGGCTGCGTCGATTGACGGTGCCGGCTACTGGCGCATCTTCTTTCGCATTGTGCTGCCGGCGATCTGGCCGGTTATGGCAGTTGCCATTCTGATTCGCAGCCTCGATCTGTTCAGGCTGTTCGATATCGTCTGGGCGCTTACGCGCGGCGGTCCCGGCACGATGACTGAAACGATTTCAATCTTCGCCTACGTAAAAGGATTTCAGCAGTTTGAAACCAGTTATACCGGCGCGGTCGCATTGATGATCATCATCATGCTTTCGTTCGTCGTAATCATGGCATTGCGGCGGGTGGAGTTGTCGCGATGAAGCTCGCGCAGCGTCGTGCACTCAGACTGGCAATGCGCTACGCGGGCGCAGTCGCCGTCACCGTCTTTTTCCTGTTTCCGGTTTACTGGCTGTTCATGATCTCGTTCAAAACTGCGGACGAGATATATTCGTATCCGCCGGTGTGGTGGCCAGCCAGCCTCCAGTTCAGCAACTATGCCGTACTTTTCAAGGACGGCGACGCGGCCACTGTCGGCAACAGCCTGGTCGTCGCCAGTGTGAGCACAATTTTCGCGATGCTCCTCGGCACCATCTGTGCCTACAGTCTCGCGCGCTTCAAGACCGGCGGCGAGCACCTGGCCAACTGGATTATTTCCCAGCGCATGGTGCCGCCGATCGCAATCGTGTTCCCCGTCTTTTTGCTGTATGTGTGGTTTGGCCTGGTCGACACCTACTTCGGGCTGATTCTGCTGTACACGGCGTTTAACCTGCCTTACGTGATATGGATGATGCGCGGCTACATTCTGGATATTCCGCGCGCGCTTGAAGAGGCGGCACTCGTGGATGGCTACAACCGTTGGCAAGTGCTCTGGAAAGTCGTCTTCCCAATGTGCCGCGCCGGCCTGTTCGCGACTGCCATATTCACTTTCGTTTTTGCGTGGAACGATTTCATCTTCGCGCTCGTTCTGACACGGACCGAAGTTGCAACATATACGGTTCAAGTCACACATTACTTCGGGGGTCAATCGAATTTCTGGGGCAAAATCTCCGCAATGTCCGTTCTCGGGACTGTGCCGATCTTTATCGTCGTCGGTTTCATGCAAAAGTATCTGGTGCGCGGAATTTCGCTGGGCGCGGTGAAAGGGTGATGAGGTAATGGCAGACCTGAAGATTGCCGGCCTGAACAAGTACTACGGCCAGGTACACGCAGTGCGCGGAATTGACCTTGAAATTCCTGCCGGAGAGTTCACCGTGCTGGTCGGTCAGTCCGGTTGCGGCAAAAGCACGTTGTTGCGAACAATCGCCGGGCTCGAAGACATCAGCAGTGGTTCAATCGAAATTGCCGACGATGTCGTAAATGATTTGCCGCCTCGCGACCGCGATATCGCAATGGTGTTTCAGAATTACGCGTTGTATCCGTACATGACGGTTTACGAGAATATCGCGTTCGGACTGAGAGCACGCAAGACGCCCAAGGATCAAATCGAGTCGAAAGTCCAGAGCGCGGCCAAAATGCTTGCCATCGATCACCTGCTGGAACGCCACCCGCGCCAACTCTCCGGCGGACAGTTGCAGCGAGTCGCAATCGGGCGTGCCGTCGTGCGCAATGCGCGCCTGTATCTGTTTGACGAACCATTGTCCAATCTCGATGCACAATTGCGCGATGAAATGCGCGGCGAGATAAAACGCCTTCATCTGGAACTGGGCAAAACGATGATCTATGTCACACACGACCAGATCGAAGCGATGACAATGGCCGATCGAATCGTCCTGCTGCGCGACGGAATCATCGAACAAGCAGGCGCCCCGCTAGACTTGTACGAACGGCCGGCGACCAAATACGTTGCCGGTTTCCTGGGATCACCAGCAATGAATTTTATTTCGGCGACGCTTGTTGACGAAGGAAGCGGGCTCGCGCTTCGCATGTCAGACGGTACGCTTCTGGCGCTGCCTGCCAACCGGCAAGCGCACTATGCCGTGCACCGCGACAAGAACCTTACGCTGGGCATCAGGCCGGAACACATTCACCGAATCGTGAACGACGAATTGCGCCCGGGCGTCGTCCGGCACGACGCAACTATCGAGCTGTTTCAACCGACCGGATCGCGCACTTATGCAACCTTCGTTCTCGGTGGCGTCGAGTGCATCGCCGAGTTGCAGGCGCACGATGTATCCAGGGTAAATGAGCAAATCGGGCTGTCGATTGACATGAATCGCGTCGTGTTGATTGACCCGCAGTCCGAGAAAGTATTGTGAATCAATTAGAACTTCTGTTGCGCACCGGCCCATGACCGAATCACCTTGCAACCATTTTGCGACTTAGCTCCAAGAGGACTGAATAATGAATTCTCCTGCGATTTCCAGAAGTATTGTCCTGTGCGGTACTGAACAGCCGGACGTCGTCGGGCGAGTTCTCAAGGCAGGGCCAGCGCAAGTCGAGTTCGACAACGGGCAGTTGCGCTACCTGAAAGTTCACGGCACCGAGGTATTGCGGGCTATCGGCTTTCTCGTACGCGACGAGAACTGGGGCACCTATGTACCGAAAATCAGCGCGCTCAAGATCGACGAGAGCGAGAACGGCTTCTCGATTTCCTTTCATGCGGTGTGCGGTCGGCGTGGCCAGGAAATCGCGTATAACGCCGTAATCGAGGGGAGATCCGACGGCAGCCTCGAATATTCGGCATTGGCAATACCGAAAACAGATTTTTTGACAGCACGCACCGGCTTCGTCGTACTCCATCCGCTCAAGGGTGTCGTCGGTCAACCTGCAACGGCTGAACACGTTGACGGCAAGATCATCGATTCGGAGTTTCCTCCACTGGTCAATCCGGTTCAGCCGTTTCTGGACCTGCGTTCGCTTACACACGAAGTCCTTCCAGGTCTGAAAGCAACAGTACGTATGGAAGGCGATACCTACGAGACCGAGGATCACCGTAACTGGACCGATGCGTCGTTCAAGACCTATGTTCGCCCGCTGGCACGGCTATGGCCATACACGCTCAAGGAAGGCGAGTTGGTCAAACAGTCGGTCAAAGTCAATTTGTCCGGAAATGCAAGAACCGGCACTTCTGCAAAGGCAACGAGCGTCATCAACGTGAAACTCGGCAAGCGTCTGCGCGAAAAGTTGCTACCAATTGGATTCGGCGTCCCGGCGGAGGAAGTCGATCATGCCGTCCGTAATCTTGATCTGATCAAGCGCGCGCGACCGCGTACTCTGCAATGCCACTACGATCCGCGCGAACACCACGGCCTCAAGGAGTTTTATGGTTATCGCGTACTTGCCGAACAAACCGGCGCCGACGCGGTACTGGAAATCATCGTCGCCAGCATCGACCAGTTCCAGGAGGAATTGAATGATGTCGCCGCAATGGTCACAGAATCCGGCCTGAAACTCAGTGGTGTAGCGGTTTGTCCGGTTGGCGATCTCAAATCCGTACTGCCCGATGGTGAACGCCCACCCGCCCCGCCACTGGATAGTCTGTACAAAGCGGCGCGCAAGACGTTTCCCGGTAGCAAACTGGGAGGCGGTATGTTCTCTTTCTTCACCGAATTGAACCGCAAACGGCCACCGGCGGAAATGCTCGATTTCGCGATGAACAGCACCTGTCCGATAGTTCACGCTGCGGACGACCGGTCCGTGATGGAAACACTGGAAGCCCTCCCGTTCCAGATCAAGACCGCCCGGACTTTCCTGGGCAAGACCCCGCACAGAGTCGGACCCAGTGCAATCGGCTGCCGCGACAATCCGCACGGCGCGACGTTTACGCCGAATCCGGATAACGAACGAATCTGCCTGGTGAAAGCCGACCCGCGCTGCCGCGCACTGTTTGGTGCCGCCTGGCTACTGGGATACATCGCCACATTTGCGCGCACCGGCATCGAATCATTGACGGTCGGCGCGCCGACCGGGCCGCGTGGCGTCATTTATCGAAAAACAGCGAACAAACAACCGTATTTTGATTCACTTGCGGGTCCGGCAGTTTTCCCTGCATATCATGTCGTCGCGGGGCTGATGAACAGCGCCGGGCAGCAACTTGTTGACTCGGTCTCGAGCGATGATCAAAAGGTACGGTGCTTCGCGCATCGCAATAAGACTGGCACGACACTGTGGATAGCAAATCTGACCGCACAGAACCAGAAAGTGCAGATCAGTGGCGGCAAAGGCGCGACGTTTGGAACTGTACTGGATGAATCAAGCTTCAAACTGGCCACCACGCAACCCATCGAGTTTCAGAACAGGTGGAAAGCGATGAGTGGCAATTTGGATCTGAAACCGTATGCCGTCGCGATTATTTCAATCGCGGACTAACTAAATTTCCGGCAACGCCACATCGAATACTGACGACTGCGCCGGCCGCAAAAGCCGGGATCAGCAAATACCAAGTGATTTGAAAACCTTCGAGTGTTGGCATTAAATTCTGCCTGGTCCAAAGTGCTTGAGCGACCGTTTAAACGCACTGGCAGACAAAAAAAACGGCGCCCTGCAGCGCCGTTAGAATTCCCGGAGACATACAGTCCGGAAAGGGGGTAACTCAAAACATCCAGCCGATCCCGACGTTCCATCTGTCCTTCTTGTTGTCCGTTTGGTAGTCCTGAACGTCCAGTTTGAATACGACCTGCGGATCAACGTACAAACTCAAACCCGCTGTGACAACTTGTTCGTCGTTGAGCGGATCAATCGTGTAGCCGGGCGCGACACTTTCCTGGGTGTTGTACGCCTCGTAGCGGACAAACGGAACAATGTCGATGTCACCGCGGCGATACAAATGATAGGCAGCTTCGACGTACCAGCCCCAGAAATCTTCCGGCGCCGCTTTATTGGAGCCTGGCGTCAGGCCCGCAGCCTGGTTGATTGCGGCGGTATCGCCAAGGCCACCTTCGCTGTAGAGGGCACGAAAGTCCCAGTTAGCCGCCGAATATCGCGCGTGTAAATCCCAGACCAGCAAGGGCGCGTCTACGCCTTGCAACGCCGACGCATTTGCTCCCTTGCCTTGCCCGTTCTGCGCCGTGTTACCCGTCCAGAAAGAACCTCCGAGCAGCAAACCTGGAATGCCACGATAGTTCAGACCCGTAAAAAGTCCGAATTCGTTGGCGGTTACCCTGTTTCCTTGCGCACGCATGCTTCTGAATCCGGCGGATGCATTCGTGAACAAACTGGCGTCCGGTGTTGTGGTAAATCCGGCGTTGTATTCCAGACCTTCGGCAACGATTCCCCGCATCGCAAAGCCAATCTCGCGCCATGTCGAAGGAATGATGCGTGTTTCGACTTCGTTTCGCTCGACGCCATAGAAAGTTGGCGGTTCATGATATTCATTGATGATGCCGATGGGCAGCAACATCAAACCAGAACGCAGTGAAGCAGCTCCTGACTCGGCAAAGTCATATTCGATAAACGCCTGCTCCATCGCCACTTCACCACTTTTTGAGTCACCGCCTTTGGTAAACGAGTGCTCGAACTCGATTTCCGAGAATAACCTTGTACGGTTATTGAACTTGTGGCCAACAAACAGGATAAAGCGCTGCAAATCAAACTCGTCTCGCCTCGAGGGATCCTTGTAGTTGTTGTAATTGATCTCGCCGTAGCCACCAAGCGTTGTGTTTCTGTACCCCTCCTGGTCTTTCGCCCTTTGCGCCGGGCCAAGATAGTCCGCATTCGCCGACCGGGCTCTCGCCATGATCTCTCTGTTCGACAGCGGCTTGTCAGCCTCGAGAGTTTCGAGCGCTTCGATATCTATCTCGTTGCTATCCCGCTCGTCACTTGCCGTCTCTACAGGTTCGGGCTGTGCGCCGCCGCCACCGTTACTCTGTTCAACCTGGTTTCTGAGCGCGTCAAGCTCCCTTTGCAACGCGTCGATGCGCCGTTCCAGGTCCTCGTCCGCGTAGGCTACTCCCAGCATCAGGGCCAGAGCGACCGTCAAAATCACCCGTCTCATTTTTATTCTCCCCCCTCTTTTGACCGAACTAAGTGTCGTATCGTCGACAAAAAGCCCCCCGTCGGTCTGATTCATCCACCATCTATCGCTACCATTGACTGGATCGTGTCGCACCCTGCCATGCGCAACATCGATTAAGCGAGTAAGAATGATAACGATTCGTATTACGAATGTAAATGAGAATGAATTACATTCTCTCTCATACCGGTCAGGCATCAAGAAGATTCAAATAAATATTAATTTACAGATGGTTACGGCCATAATTCCGGAAACCGATCGCCGCCAGGAGGCGGACCGATCAGGCTTCGACGACTGATTGCAGGCAGTAATTTGCAATTGCGTCCAGGACGGCGCTGTCGTCGCCAGCGGCGGCCACGACTGACACCGGGATCCCGGCAACCCGTCGAGCTGATTCAACCAGCGGGGGAAAGTCCTTGCGAAGATGCCCGCCGGTACCCAGGAATAGCGGTACGACAACAATACGTTCAGCGTCACGCTCAACCAGCGCAGCACATGCCGCTTTCAGGTCCGGCGACATGAACTCAAGAAACGCCAATTCAACCGGACCGGGATGGCGTTTTTCAACGATCGCTTTCAATCGATCAAAAGGCTCACGCCAACGCGCATCGCGTCCACCGTGACAAAACAGGACGAGACCGGTGTGCATATCAATTACAAGTTTTCGATTCGAGTGGGCTGAAAACGGAAATGGGCGACATGATCATTGCGATAGCAGCAAGCAATCGCGATGCCCCACCAAAGATCAGGCGGTGATACGCTGGTCTGTACCGTTACGCTGCGCTGTCGACACGATACTTTCGTAGACACTTCCTAACAACAGCAATGTGGGGCCATTGCCAAGTTGTTGCGCACTTTCCGCAAGGTCACCAACTCTTGTAGTGATGATGCGGCGTGATGGCAGCGACGCATTTTCAACGAAGACTGCCGGTCGCGAAGGCCAAACGCCGGCTGCAATCAAACCTTCCGAAATGGCTGACGCCTGGCGACTTGCCATATACAACGCTATCGTGTCGGCACTTGCAGCAGGCTGCGCCCAATCGTGTACGGCTTCTCCAGTTCCGACCCAGGGCGTAAGCAAGGTTACGCTACGACTGACACCGCGCTGTGTGAGCGACTGCCCGACTTCCGCGCTTGCAGACAGTGCCGCGCTCACACCGGGCACAATTTCAACCCTGACGCCCGCCTGACGCAAAGCATCGATCTCTTCCTGTGCCCGGCCGAATAGCATCGGATCTCCACCTTTGAACCGAACCACGACCTCAAAACGCTGGGCGGCGTCGGCGAGCTGCTTGTTAATGAAATGCTGTGCGGTCGACAATCTTCCGCAGCGTTTACCGACTGCAACGATGCGCGCGCCGCTCGCAAGCGCGAGCGTTTCCGAATGCACAAGCGCATCGTGGAACACGACGTCTGCACGTTCAAGTATTTTTACGGCCCGTACCGTCAACAGATCCGGCGCGCCCTGCCCTGCCCCAACCAGATAGACAGTTCCCTTGCCGGCCATGTCAGTGTGTTTCTTCACTATGAGATCGTACCGGCGGCAACAGTCCGGTTGCTGGTATCGTCAATCACGATGAAGGCACCTGTCACCCGGTTGTCCCTGTACGCATCGAACGCCAGCGTGCGTTGCGAGCGCAAGCGCACACCGGCGATGTCGTTCATCACCAGTGACGCCGGATTCTTCTCAAGTTTCAGGGTATCCACGTCAACCCGATGCCTGAGAAGCGAGAACCTGGCGCGTACGGTCGTACCACCATGCTTGATCAAGTAAGGCCGCAAGGAGTCAAGCGGTTGCTGGTCGAACCAGCACACTTCGGCGTCGAACTCGTTGCGCAGATACGGCACTGCCGCGGCAGCCGAAACAAGATCTCCGCGCGAGATGTCAACGTCGGCATCGAGCAGGAGCGTCACTGCTGCATCGGTGATCGCTTCGTCAATCTCGCCGTCTGCGGTAAGAATACCCGCGACCTTCGCTTTCGCGCCACTTGGCAACACCACGACTTCCTCGCCTACACACACGCTTCCCGATGCAATAGTTCCCTGGTAGCCGCGAAACTGCTTGTCTTCATAACCTGAGCCGGGTTGCACGTTACCGTCGGCGATGCGAACGACGCGTTGCACCGGAAAACGGAATCGGCCTGCTTGCTCATCATGGCGCGCGGGTACTGCCTCAAGATACTGCAGCAAGGTCGGGCCCGAATACCAGTCCAGCGCGTGACTGCGTTCAACGACGTTGTCTCCGCGCAGTGCGGACACCGGGATCGAACTGACTTCGTCAAACCCCAGTTCACTGGCGAAAGAATTGAATTGCTCGCTGATATCGTCAAACACCTGGCGGCCATCATCGACCAGATCCATCTTGTTCACTGCAAGCATGACGCGCGGAATTCCCACCCAACGGGCGAGGTATGCGTGACGCCGCGTCTGCACCTGCAGGCCATGTCGTGCATCAACGAGCAGAATTGCGACGTCCGCCGTGCTTGCAGCAGTCACCATGTTGCGGGTGTACTGGGCATGCCCGGGTGAATCTCCGATGATGAACTTGCGCGCCGGCGTCGCAAAATAGCGATAAGCGACATCGATCGTGATGCCTTGCTCACGTTCGGCTAACAGGCCATCGGTCAGAAGCGACAGATCCACCGAGTCCAGGCCGCGGCGCTGCCTCAATCGCAGTGAGCTGATCGGTGAATAACCCCTTGCTGTCGTAGAGCAACCGGCCGATCAGCGTGCTTTTGCCATCGTCAACACTGCCCGCCGTAATGAAGCGCAGCAATCCGGCATGATGCGAATTTGGAGATCTGCTCATCGAAACCATCCTGCCATTAGAAATATCCTTCCTTCTTGCGCAGTTCCATGGCCGCTTCGGCGGTCTGATCGTCCAGCCGGGTCGCGCCGCGTTCGGTAATGCGCGTCTCTTCAGTCTCACGAACGACGTCATCTACCGTGGCCGCACTCGATTCGACCGGGGCCGTGCAGGTGATATCGCCAACGGTACGGAAACGCACTTGTACTTCTTCGACGGCATCACCAGCCTTCGGGGGGAGGTAAGATCGGTCACCGGTACCAGCGATCCATTGCGCCGCACGACTTGCCTGCGATGAGAAAAGTAAAGTTCAGGCAACGGGATGCGCTGACGCCTGATGTACTGCCAGACGTCGAGTTCCGTCCAGTTCGAGATCGGAAACACACGTATGTTCTCACCCGGTGCTACCCGAGCGTTATAAAGCGACCATATCTCCGGGCGCTGGTTCTTCGGATCCCATTGCCCGAACTCATCCCGAAACGAGAAAATGCGTTCCTTGGCACGTGCCTTTTCCTCATCGCGGCGCGCACCACCAATGCAGGCATCAAAGCCCAGTTCGCTGATTGCGTCCAGCAAGGTCACTGATTGATGCGGGTTTCTCGGCTCGCTTTCATCGCGAAGGCGAACTCGCCCGTTGCGAATGGAATCACCGACTGATCGTACGACCAGGCGCAGGCCGCGCTCCTTGACAATACGATCACGAAACGCGATCACTTCCGGGAAGTTGTGTCCGGTGTCGATATGCATTAGGGTGAACGGAATGCGCTCCGGAAAGAACGCACGCTTTGCGAGGCGCAAAACGACGGCCGAGTCCTTGCCGCCGGAGAACAGCAATGCAACGTTGCTACATTGCGCGGCAACTTCCCTGAGAATGAAAATAGCTTCGGCTTCGAGCGCGTCGAGATGACTCCAGTCGATACCTGAGACGTCGCCTTCATTGAAACGTCCGGGTTCACTGAGCATATTCATTGGCTATGGACCTTGTTTACGCGTTGACATCCGCTTTTGAGGGAATAGTGCGTACCAGGCGACCCTGCGGATCCATGTGCAATCCACATTCGCGTGACTCAGCCTGCTCCCACCACCAACGACCGGAGCGTTCGTCTTCTCCGGGATTGACCGCTCGCGTGCACGGCGCGCAGCCAATGCTGGGAAAGCCCCGGGCATGTAACGCGTTGCTCGGGACATCAAATCGTTGCAGATACTCGAACACTTCCTCCGTCGACCAATCGACAATCGGGTTCAGTTTGAACAAACCGTGATCGCTGTCGTGTGCAAGTACCGCGAAGTCGCTGCGCGTAACCGATTGGCCGCGACGCAAACCGGTAATCCACAACCGCTTGCCCTCGAGTGCGCGCCGCAAAGGCGCCACCTTGCGAATCGAACAACAACGTTTGCGCAACTCGACACTGTCGTAGAACGCGTTGATTCCATAGTCCGCAACAAACGATTCAAGTTCAGCAGAATCCGGGGACATAACCCTGATCGGGCGCTGGTACTTCTGCCGCGCGAGCGCGATGAGTGCGTGCGTTTCTTCGTGCAGTCGCCCGGTGTCGAGCGTAAATACCTCGACATCAAGTTCAAGTCTTTCGATCAGATCGAGGATGACCATATCCTCGGCCCCAAAGCTTGAAGCGAACGTTGCAGGGCTATGTGCCGTAACAACGTCACGCAAGCGCGTCGATGCATCGGCGATTCGCTTGTCGAGATTCATGCCGCATTCCTTTCGGGTCCGAAGCGGCGGTCGAACAATGGACCACGATCAGCCGCAGCCTGGTAGGTTTCGGAAAAATCATCGAACGCACTCAACGCATCGTCCGCATCCTGATCATCTCGCAGGGCGAAACTGTCGAATCCGCAACGGGCAAGCTCGTACAGCTGATCGCGCAGGATGTCACCGAAAGCGCGCAACTCACCACCAAATCCGTGTCGTTGCCGAAGCAGGCGTGCTGTCGAATAGCCGCGCCCATCAGTAAACGCTGGAAATTGCACCGCGATCAATGGTGGCAAGTCACCGATTTCCGACGGATCATCGGCGGGCGCGACCGACTTGCCGATTACTTTTCCCAGTGCGGCGTCTACACCTTGCCTCCCACCGATGCTGATCTGGTACCACTCCTTGCCATTCTTATCGACACCGAGGATGCCGATGTGCCCGACGTGATGATGGCCGCAGGCGTTCATGCATCCGGAAATATTCAGATCAAGATCGCCGATATCGTGTAGATAATCGAGGTCATCAAAACGCGACTGAATGGCCCTGGCGACCGGTAGCGACACAGCATTTGCAAGTGAGCAAAAGTCACCGCCCGGACAAGCGATCACATCGGTCAGCAAGCCAATATTGGGTGTTGCAAGATCATGTTCACCCAAGGCCAGCCACAGTGCATACAGATCAAACTTTCTTACATCCGCGAGTACCAGATTTTGCTCATGTGTTACACGCAGCTCGCCGAAGCTGTAATAGTCGGCAAGCTGCGCAATGGCATCCATCTGCGCGTCCGTCACGTCTCCGGGAGGAACGCCGGTTTTTTTCAGGGATATCGTGACCGCTGCGTACCCGGATATCGCGTGCGGATAAACGTTGCGCTGGACCCAGCGCGCAAATCCAGGGTCAGTAGTGCGCCGAGACTCGAATTCTGAATCGTCCTCGGGTAGCGATTCATAGTCCGGGGTTACAAACTGACCGGCAACACGTTGCACCTCTTCGTCGACGAGCGTGCCTTCGCGCCCTTTCAGGTGCGCCCATTCCGCTCCGACCTCATCTGTAAAGCGGGCCGGCGTCAGTTCCTTGACGAGGATCTTGATGCGCGCCTTGTACTTGTTGTCACGCCGACCGTAACGGTTATAGACACGCAGCACCGCGTCCAGGTAGGTCAACAGGTCGCGCCAGTGCACAAACTCGCGAATGACATGACCAATGATCGGCGTACGACCGAGTCCGCCACCGACCAGTACCCTGAAGCCGACATCGCCGTTAACATTCCTGAGCGCATGCAGACCGACGTCGTGAACTTTTGTTGCCGCACGGTCCTCGCTCGCTCCATTGATCGCAATCTTGAATTTGCGCGGCAAGTATCCGAATTCCGGATGCAATGTCGACCACTGTCGAACCAGCTCGCACCATACGAACGGATTGACGATTTCATCCGGCGCCACGCCGGCAAACTGATCCGTGGTCACGTTGCGTATGCCGTTGCCACTGGTCTGAATGGCGTGCATCTGTACTTCGGCGAGTTCGCCAAGAATGGCCGGCACCTGTTCAAGACGCGGCCAGTTGAACTGAATGTTCTGGCGCGTGCTGAAGTGCCCGTAGCCACGATCGTAGGCACGCGCAATATGCGCGAGCTTGCGCAGTTGATTTGAAGACAGCAATCCGTAAGGAATGGCTACGCGCAGCATCGGCGCGTGGCGTTGCAGGTACAAGCCATTACGCAGGCGTAACGGGCGAAATTCGTCTTCGCTGAGCTTGCCATCCAGAAACCGGCGTGTCTGGTCACTGAACTGAGCGACTCTCTCATTTATCAGACGTTGATCAATTGAATCGTAAATGTACATTTCAAATCCGTTTATTCATCTCCAGTCCGGCGACGCGTATTTGATTGGCATGATCTGCATCACGCCAGAAGTTTCACGCCGACTGCAAACAACACTGCACCCATTCCATAACGCAACACCTTCTCCGGCACGCGGTGAGCGAGTACGCTGCCGACGACGATGCCCGGAAGCGATCCGATCAGCAGGTTGCCAAGCAGCACGTAGTCAACCGAGCCGGTAATCGCATGGCCGGTTCCTGCGACCAAAGTCAGCGGCACCGCGTGAACAATGTCAGTGCCGGCGAGGTGATTGGTCGGCAAATGCGGGTAAAGCATCAGCAACGCGACGACACCGAACGCACCTGCTCCAACCGAGGTCAGTGTGACCACCACGCCAAGCAACGCACCGAGACCCAATGTCAGCGGCAGCGAATTGCGCGAGCGCAGCTTCTTCAGCCACTGTCCGAACGAAGTTTCCTGTGTCAGCAAACGATGCCTGAATATCAGTGCAACTGACGTCACCAGTAACATCACTCCGAGCGTCGTGGTGATTGCCCTGTCGACCTCCACCCCGTTACTGGAATACCGCGACAGAATCATGCTGGTCAGCAGTGCGGCCGGAACGCTACCCAGCGCAAGAAACCCGGCGATACGCCAGTCGACTGACCCCAGCTTGCCGCGCGCAATCGTCCCGCCGGCCTTGGTAAATCCCGCGTATAGAAGATCAGTACCGACAGCCGTGGCCGGCGCGACACCAAAGCCCATGACAAGCAGGGGGTCATGATTGACCCCCCGCCTACGCCCGACAAGCCGATGACGAAGCCGACAAGCAGGCCGCTGACCACAAAAACAACTTCCATCGTTACTACCTCGCAAGAACGATGGAAATACTAGGGAAAGGTCGATCGAACTGGAACGAATAAAGGAATATAACTAAATTACATTAGCGCATATACAATCCGGACTGCATGTCTCACCGCGCAAAAGTGTGGCAGATAGGAGTACGAGAAGAGCGGCACGCATAGCTACAGTCAGGATCTAGACGGCAACGACAGCTTGGTGACGCACGCCGGTGAGCGACGTCTCACGCGTGACGTCAGGCCCTCGCGTCCCGGACGTTATTTATCTGACTCGCCTGCCAGCGTTTGCAAGGTTGAAACGCCCGCGCCAAGCGCACCTTGCAGCAACATCGAGTCGACCCCGACAGCAAACAAGCGAAAACCCTTGTCCCAGTAAGCACGACTCCACTCGTCGCTGGCGGTCATGAAGCCGAGTACCTTGTTGTGTTTATTCGCGGCAGCGACCATACGATCGACCGCCTCAACATACTTCGGATGGTCGAACTGGGCCGGAATGCCAAGAAAGTTGGTCAGATCGAAATGTCCAAGCCACAACACGTCAACGCCGGGAACGGCCGCAATCTCTTCGACGTTTTCAATGCCCTCTGCGGTCTCGATCAGGCACATGACCAAGGTGCGCGCGTTCGCAATGCGGATTTTTTCATCGACGTCGCCGCCCTCGTAGTCGTCGGCCGCAAAACCAAAAGCCGCACCGCGCCGTCCGTTTGGCGGGTAGCGGGTACAGGAGACGATGTATTCCGCTTCTTTTGCGCTGCCAACCATCGGCGCCATAATGCCCATGATCCCCAGATCGAGCGCACGCGAAACATAGTGATACTGGTTTGTCGGTATGCGGCACATCGGCACCAGATCAATACCGCGTGACAACGCCACTTGCTGTTTGAGCGTTTCGTAACTTGTTCCGGCGTGCTCCATGTCGATCATCAGAAACTCCGCGCCCGCCGACTTGACGATTTGCGGCAATCCGGGCACCAGGAACTCCCATCCAAATGCACCGAAAACGGGCTTTCCCGCGAGCAGTTTCTCCTTTACCGGATTTGTCCTCATGCCAGTACTCCAGTTCAATTACTTGTCGATGTCATCGTGTCGGGAACGTCTGCCGTGCCGGATCGTCACGACGGCCAGTTCCACTTGCCTGCCCACGCCTCATGTTCAAGCACTTCAGGATTGACGAGATGCCCGGGTGTGCGGCCGTGTGCAAGGTCAACCGCCGCCTGAAACGCGCGCTCGCCGAGCATGCGCATGCATTCGTCAGTGTGACAAATTGCATGCGGGGCCAGAATGACATTTTCCATTTTCAACAACGGATTGTCCGCTGACATCGGCTCTTCCTCGAATACATCGATCGCGGCACCGGCAATGCGCTGGTTCTTCATCGTGTCAATCAGGGCCGCTTCGTCGACAACCGGGCCGCGCGACGTATTGATGAAATACCCCGACGGTTTCATTAATCCGAACTCGCGCTTGCTGATCAGCCCGCGCGTGTTGTCGTCGAGCAGCGTATTGACGGACACGAAATCCGATTCTCGCAACAGGGTATCCATGTCGGTCATGGTCACACCGAGCTGATCGACCGCCGACTGCGGAACGTTTGGATCGCAGCCCAGCAGCCGCATGTCAAACGGTTGAACCAGCCGGAAGATCTCGGCGCCGATATTGCCGACGCCGATGACCCCCAGTGTTCGTCCCATCAGCCCCATACCGAGGTAATTGCCTTTCTCACTCCAGCGGCCTTCGCGAACGAGCCGGTCCTTGAGATACATGCGATGGGCAAGTGCCAGTACGTATGCCATCACCGAAGCGGCGACCGGCCGGCGCACGCCGTCCGGGGTGATGGTCAGCATGACGCCGTTAGCGGTACAGGCGGGCACGTCAACCGAGTCATAACCTACGCCGAAGCGCGCGACCAGCTTTACCTTGCGGTCGGCCCCTGACAGTGTCCTGGGCGTGACCTTGGCAGTCATCAGGCAAAACGCGTCGTAAGTCGCCGCCTGCTCGGGGGTCAGTTCCGATTCCCTTTTGGGAAAAAATTCCCAGTCGATTGCCGGATCCTCGAGAACTTTCATCGCCTCTTCACCGAATACCGTGCCACCGTCAGCAGTCACGCATTCAGGACTGATACCTACGCGAAATTTGTTTCCCACATTACTCTCCTCACTCGCACATGCGCGCGCTGCCAAGTACTACATTGCCACACTGAAAGCGCCATCGACAACCAGCACGTGACCATTGACGAACGCTGCCTCGTCGGATGCGAGAAACACTGCCGCTGGCCCGATTTCATCAAGCTGGCCCCAGCGTCCCGCGGGCGTACGATCGCACACCCAGTCGTTGAACTCCTTGTCATTGATCAGCGCGGTGTTCAATTCAGTGGCGAAATAGCCAGGTGCTATCGCATTGACCGTAATGTTATTCGGTGCGAGCTCGACTGCCAGTTGCCGGGTCAGCGAATGTACTGCCCCCTTGGAGGCGATGTAGGCCGAGATCGTCGGGCACCCGAGCATCCCGGTAATTGAGCCAGTCATGATGATGCGCCCCTGTTTGGCAGGAATCATCACCTTAGACGCTTCCTTTGCCAGCGCCCAAACGCCAGTCAGATTCGTTGCGAGGACTCGCTCGAAATCGGCCGCCTCGAACTCCGCAATTGGCGCGCGATGCTGTATGCCGGCGTTGGCAACGAGAATGTCGAATCGACCGTGTTTTTTTTGTGCCGCCTGCACCGCTGCCGCGCCTGCCGCATGATCGGTGACATCGAACGGTGTTGCCTCACCACTCAACCCTTTCGATGCGAGTTCATCGGCACGTTCTTGCAACGCATTCTTGTCCCACGCGTTAAGTAGAACGTGAGCGCCGCACTGCGCAAGTGACTGCGCCATGGCCCAGCCGAGCCCGCGCGATGCGCCGCTGACCAGCGCCACTTTTCCTGTCAGATCAAACATTGTTGCCCTCCTCGATAGAATTTTTCTCCACAGCGACGTACCAAGGCCTCAACGCAGTGACAAAGAGAAGATCGAAAACAAAGAACAAAATATGTAGCTCAGCACTTGCGTCGGCCTACGCTGCGACAGGCCAGTCTGCGGATCTCTGTGGCAAATGCCATTTTCCCACTTCAAGCGATCATGGCATGTACTGGCCGCCGTTTACCTCAATAATCTGTCCGGTGATATATCCGGACATTTGCTCTGATGCAAGAAACAGAAACGCACCGGTACATTCGTCCACCTCACCGAGGCGGTTCATCGGAATTGTTGCCTTGAAGCCTTCGAGCATTTCGGGCGTGGATGACCGTTCATGCAACGGCGTGAGTATCACTCCCGGTGAAACCGCATTGACACGAATGTTGTCCTTGACCAGCTCCTTGGCAAATCCGCGCGTCACCGTGCTGATGAATCCCTTGGTTCCCGCATAGAGCACAGCGCCTGCCGCACCGCCATGCCGGGCGGCAATCGAAGTGACGTTGATAATCGCGCCGCCACCGGTCGTTTTCATGTGAGCCGCGGCTGCCCGGGTACACATCAGTGACGACCGAACGTTCAGGTGCAACAACTTGCTGAACATGTCGTCGGTAATTTCGTCAATCGGAATACGCTTGAGCAACCCTCCGGCATTGTTGATCAGGACATCTATCCGGCCAAATGTGCTCACCGTGTCATCGACAAGCCGCGCGCACACCGCGCTGTCGCTGACGTCGCCCTGCATGACCGTCGACTTGCCGCCAAGGCGCTGAATTTCGGCGGCAACCTCTTCGGCCTCCGATTGACTGTTGTTAAAGTGCACAGTGACCGATGCCCCATTTGCACCGAAGGCTTTCGCCACGGCCGCCCCGATTCCGGTGCTCGAACCTGTGACCAGGACGACCTTGTCTTTCAGATCTTCGATCATCTTCTTCCCCCGTCGCAATCCCCTATTGTGTTCGCGCGACAAGCACCGGATTGAACTACAGCGCAACGTATCCAGCGCTTCACTAAAGCAACTGCCAAATAGCGCGAATACCGCCTGTTTGCATAACGCAGCGCACGACGCAAGCAGGCGAACCGGCCGCCACCCCGCAAATCAGGGCATGAATACCGTCGATCCCGTGGTCTTGCGTGCTTCCAGATCACGATGCGCCTGGGTAGCATCGGCCAGATCGTAGCGTTGATTGATTTCGATCTTGACCTTGCCCGACTTCACGACGCCGAACAGTTCTTTGGAGTTCGCCTCCAGATCGGAACGCAACGCGTTGTAGGTCATCAATGTCGGGCGTGTCACGTAGTACGAACCTTTCGCCAGAATGTTGAGGTCAACGCCAGTCACCGGTCCCGAACCGTTTCCGAACACCGCCAGAAGACCACGCGGTTGCAGGCAATCCAGCGAACCGTTGAAGGTGTCCTTTCCAACCGAATCAAAAACAACCGGAACGCCACGTCCGTCGGTTATTTCCATTACACGTTCGGAAAAATTTTCGCGGGTGTAAACAATGGTGTGGTCGCAACCATGCGCCGTGGCCACGCGCGCCTTCTCATCAGACCCGACCGTACCGATAACAGTCGCGCCAAGTGCCTTCAGCCACTGGCAAGCAATCAAACCAACACCACCTGCCGCTGCATGAAACAGGACGGTCTCCCCTTTTCCACCCGATAGACGCGGCGAATAAGGTACTGGACGGTAAGGCCTTTGAGCATCATCGCGGCAGCCTGATCGTCGCTCACACCTGCCGGCACCTTGACCAGCTTATCGGCAGGGATCAGTCGAACGTCAGAATAAGCACCGGGAGGTCCGCCTGCATATGCGACGCGATCGCCCTCTTTGACGATTGTGACCCCGGAACCGACCGCTTCGACGACGCCTGCCGCTTCAAGTCCGAGCCCGCTTGGCAGCGGTAACGGATACAGACCTGATCGTTGATACGTGTCAATGAAATTCAGTCCGATGACGTTGTGGCGCACGCGCGCCTCGCCAGCGCCCGGCGCCTCGACCTCAACATCCTCGTAGGACAGTACCTCGGGGCCACCTGTCTGGCTAAATCGAATTGCCTTAACCATGCCGTTCCTCCTGTTTTACTTTTTTAATTCTTCGTCTTTCGTGACGAATTGTTTGAGCCGGTCCTAATTCCGGACCGGTACGCTGGCAACGCCTTGATATTCAACGCCCTCTTTCCTGCGCACGCGGCCGCCACGGCAACATCGGACCACAGCCCATCGTTTGATGGCGGATAGATTTTAGAAGGCACATTGTTCGTATTGTGTCTGGACCGCACAAGCGCTGACCAAACACCGGCACGCGTTGCGTGACCCGTTATTCTACTAGTGCGAGACGATGATTATTCGAGTGATGCGCCGGCGCACGCCGAGCGCGGCAAGGCGCCGCGGTTGGCGCTACGCGATCGTTTTTGGCGTGCGTTTCTGCGTCGAATATTTGCCGATGAAATCGCGAATTTTTGGATATATTCTCTCGCGAAATTTGCGGCCACTGAAAATTCCGTAATGACCGACCCGCTTTGCGAGCAGGTGTTTGCGCCGTGCTGCCGGAATACCTGTGCACAGTGTATGCGCCGCTTCGGTCTGGCCGTTGCCGGATATGTCGTCCAGTTCACCTTCGATCGAGAACAACGCCGTCTTGGTAATCGACTCGGGTGCAACGCGTTCGCTGCCGACATACCATTCGCCCTTGGGCAACAGGAAATCCTGAAACACGATGCGCACGGTATCCAGATAGTATTCCGCAGGCATATCGAGCACAGCATTATATTCGTCGTAGAACTGGCGATGGGCCTCGGCACTGTCGCCGTCGCCGTCTATCAGATGGTTATAGAACTGCCAGTGGGCGTTGAGATGGCGATCCGGATTCATCGCCATGAAACTCGCGTGCTGCAAAAAGCCCGGATAGACCTTGCGCGTAAATCCCGGATGATTGTACGGCACGCGCATGATCAACCTCTGCGCAAACCAGGAATGAGAACGGTTTTCTGCAAACTGGTTAACCGTTGTCGGGCTGCGTCTTGCGTCAATCGGCCCACCCATCATGATCATCGCAGTCGGAACCGCGGGATCATTATTTTCGGAAAGAAGTGACACCGCCGCCAGTACCGGCACGGTTGGCTGGCACACGGACATCACGCTCAGGTCCGGCGCAAGTGCACGGATGAATTGCTGGATATATGCAACATAGTCA
>CATOSA010000002.1 GCA_951812315.1 uncultured Burkholderiales bacterium | reverse complement strand
TACGCGATTAAATTGTCTGAAGAAACCGTTCTCTTCGTATTGGACATCATGCCGTATCTTATGACATCGTCCCAGATATCGGTCGGGGTGTGCTTTGCAGGTGGCGGCGCTAGCGTTCCAGGCAGGAATGCGCGTCATTAGTCGTTCTCAGCAGGTCATCGCCGTTTGCAACGAACGAATCTTAATGCTTGATGGGTAGTGCTCGCCTTGCAGGAACACCGTGAACCGATCCGGCCTGCATGTTTCCCTTGAGAACCGAATCCTTCGTGAAATAAACGGACTAGTTAAACACCGCGAGGCGAATCTGCGAGGACGACTAGCGAACTGTTCGTGAACAATGCGGGCTGGCGCTTTCGCTTCGCCAATTCAAGCTACTGAATTTCAGTCGACCCACTCTACTTCAGTAGTTATTTTGCCGTCCGATTCAAGTGCCAGCCATCTCAGCCCCGGCGAACGTGTGTCAATTGCGGCAGTGTCAGTATCAGGTAAAAACTGAAAACAAGTCGATGGCGTGCTCAAAAAGCGCACGTTCTTGCGCTCCCGATCAGATGCCTGATGCACATGTCCCCAAAGAACGCCACGCACGTGA
Organism: uncultured Burkholderiales bacterium; assembly: GCA_951812315.1. GTDB lineage: Bacteria > Pseudomonadota > Gammaproteobacteria > Burkholderiales > Eutrophovitaceae > SG8-40. The sequence continues at coordinate 21,872 of CATOSA010000002.1, read as the reverse complement.
CTATGCCGATCAATGACTTCTAGAAACTCCTGCGCGTCGCGCAAGCCAACGCCATCAAGCCACGCGCTGCCCATGTCAAGCGGCTGATGATGCATGCAGATCAACACATGCTCTTGCGAATATTTCGACAACGCCTCTTCCATCTTGGCGAGCCTGTCCAGACCTATCACACCTCCGTCCTTCCCTTTATCAAAGGTGCTGAGTAGCAACAAGCGCCAGTCACCGAGCTTCGCATTCCCGCATAGCTGGAACGGTGGCGACATCAATAGCTCGGCCATTAGCTTGGGATCATCGTGATTACCCGGGATGCAGAAAACAGGCAGGCCAAAATCCTGAAACGCTTCCCGAAAGCGCTGGTAACCGACCCGGCTTTCATCCTGAACAATGTCTCCGGTGACAACAATTGCATCCGGCGGCCACCGGGAGTCTTCGCGAGCATGATTCAGTGCGGCATCAAAAGTCTGTTGCGTGGTAACACCATGCATATGGCCATCCAGTGCCGCATGAAGATGCGTATCGGTGAACTGCAGCAGCACCGCTGCATGCTTATCGCTACTTTGGGCCATTTTTGTGCTTCATATTCATCGGACCGTCATCCAGAAAATGCAACGCAAGTTTGAAATTGTCGAGAAAGTTTCAAGCAGTCAGAATTTGCAATCAAACGTTGCTTCGATAGTAGCCGAAGTTACATTTGCGTGGCTATTTTTGCGGCCCCGGTAATTTTCTGAAGTGTTCGCTATTCTTTTAAAGGTTGGTCGTTTCTGCGACATTTGGTACACATGAATAGGGACAGTTCCCGATTCCAGCGCGCATTCTCCTGCATTTATTTATTGGCAAGGAATTGCGAAATGAAATGGTAACAATCCTGACACTTGCAAAATGTGACTTATGGCACATTTCGTCCAGACGCAGCGCCGTAATTTCACTACGAATGTCAGATTTCACTGCACCACTGTGAACGTCCGGCCGTAAAAGCACGCTTCCCGGATGAATCCGGGCCACTTTTGATACCGGGAGAAAAAATCGCAGAGGGCAAGCCCTGACTGCGCACCGCAAGTGTTAGCGCAGCGCACGCCAGCGCAGTACTCGCTTCCTTAATCGCGATGCATTACAAGCGAAGTACGTGTTCCTGAGGATCGCGAATGTGCCTGCGCTGACCAGCGCGCAATGGTTTGAATCAGACCAATGTCTTGCTGTCGGCGAAACGTGCGCGACAGACTGCACGCCCGGCTTCAAAGGAAACGGCTACCGGCGTGTCAGATTACGACAGACCGATGCCCGAATCGAACAAGGCTATCCGAACGGCCGGCCGAAGTAGGTCAATGCCCAGATGGCAATCAGATAAATGCTGACCAGCGATTGAATACCTGCAACGGTTCTGACCCAACCGGACGCACGCAATGCATACTCCTGGGACTGTATGCGGCAAATCCAGTTGCCAGCGTTGCGTTCGCGCCAGCCGACATGAAGCGATGAAAGAAGACTGAAGTAGAGCGCATAGAAAATTGCACTGACGCCGCGGATTCGCAGCAACGTTGGATTAGCCCCGCCGAGGTCAGTACGGCTGCGTTCACGGGACCAATGCTGCCACACACCATCTTTGCCCGGCGCCCACAACGCGATCAGGTACAAAAGCCCAAAACACGGAATGAGAACGAGCAGCAACATCAGCGCACGCTCAGGGACCATGCCCCACCTTGTCGTCTGATCGAACAACAGGTAATCCAATATGCCCTTCCATTTGGAATCGGACATCTGGTCCATCATCTTTCGATGGTGCAACACGTAGGTGACGTCGCGCTCCTTGTCCCTGAAATCCAGTTCCTTGTACATCTTGCGAAGTCGAACAAGGGCCCGCCGGGCGCCGTACTGGCTGTAGTCCGGCCAGTCGAACTCAAGGCCGATCAAGCCGGCGTCGAGCAGGTTGGCATGTTCCAGCCTGGCCTCGCGCAGATTGGCACCACCAAGTTGCGCTTCGTACAGGTTGGCGTTGCTCAGGTCAGCCAGATGCAGATCGGCTTCGCCAAGGTTGGCCTGTGTCAGGTTAGCCCCGCTCAGATTGGTTTCGTTGAGACTGGCCGCAAACAACGTTGGCCCGCTCAAGCTTGGTCGCACTCAGGTCTGCACCGATCAAATTTGTCTCAATCAGGACTGCCCGTTTCATGACAGATCTGTTCAACACCGCTCCGCTCAGGTCTGCCTTGAACAACTTGGCCTCGATCAGGTTGGTCCAGCTAAGATTGGCCCCGCTCAGATTTGCTGTGATCAGGCCGGCTTCGCTGAGATTGGCGCCGCTCAAGTCGGCCCCGCTCAGATCCGCGCTGATCAGTTTGGCCTCGCTCAGGTTGGCGCCGTTCAAATCCGCTTCACTGAGGTTCGCCTCGGTCAGGTTGGCCTCGAATAATTGGGCACCACATAGATTGGCCCGCAGGCTGTCGTCCGAAGACCTGTCTTCATCTTCGAGCCACTGCACGTGATCTCGGAGAACTCGTGCCAATTGCCGCTCTGTCGGCTGCACTTCCATGAAGTTTCCGGTGCATTCGTATGCCGGCGTCGCGGCATTTGCCGAGTTCATGGACGCAGGTATAAATGCGAGTATGACAACGCCTGCGGCGACAATCGCAGTCAATTGGCGAATCATTGCTCCGTTCACTTGCACCTCGGGCTACCCGTCCGCCGATCTGGCAACCGTGCGACGCACATCTGATTCAAATCGATTGTCGGTTTCGCGTCCATTCGTGTCTTTCCTGTTTCAATTCTCGCTTAGCTGTTTGACGTGCCAAGATGATGAACAATGCAGGCAAGGGCACGTTGGCGATCAAGACTTTTCCACGTGCCCTTGCCACAGTAAGGCGTTTAATTCAGACCAGACGCACAGGCCGCAATCGCTGCCCGAATCCGCGATTGGGCAGCGAAGCAGTGAACGCCGGCCGAAACCATCCCTTCAAATCGCCGGGGGCGTAACAGGTTCGTGGGCAATAAATACGCCCCCACTGCGAACAAGATCAACGATTATGTGCACCGAATCAGCCACCAGTTCGGGCTGATCGAGATGGATGTGATGACCGCTTTTTTCGGCGACGACGTGTGTGGCTCGCTGTCCCCGAGCGGCCAGCTCACTCTGAAGTTGCGCCCATAGTTGTTCCATGCGTTCGCCGCGATCGTTTTGCGGCCAAACCCGTTTACCTCGTGTGAGTACCACCATTGGCACGTTTGGGAGTTTGCTCGCTTCACGAACCTGCTTCGCGCTAAGCCGAAAATCCAGCAACTCATGGCCCATCGCCGATCGCGCTTCCCCTTTCAGGTTGAGAGTACGAACCAACGACTTGACTTCCTCCGGAAGGTTCTCAGGAACACGGGGAGACGGTGACAACATCATGACCCGGTTCTTGCCGCTCGGTGCCAGATTGACTCTGATCGGCGGCGCAAGGAATCGCTCGAACTGCTCAGGGTGCGAAGAATCGACCAGCACGATTCCGGCCGTTTCATTCGGGAATCGGTTTGCGAACAATTGCATGGTGTAGCCGCCAAACGAATGCCCGACCAGAACGTAGGGTCCGACAATGTCAGCTTTGATCAGCAGGCTAAACAACTCGTCGACAATGCGCGAACTGGTTCGCGGAAGCGGACCCGGGTCACTCCAGCCGTACCCTGCCCGATCGTAACTGCACACGCGCACGTTCGGCGCGAGCGATTGCTGTACCTTGATCCATTCCAGCGAATTACCGCCAAGACCGCTATCGATGACCACGGTCGGTTGGCCGCTGCCTTCGCACCAGATGTGAAGCCGGTGAGAGCCAACGTCGACCAAAGTGCCGGCTGAGATGTCAGCTTCGTCTCGTCCAAAGCGGCAGATGCAACGCCCGCCAACGTCAGAAAAGCCACAAGGACAAGCGCGCCGATCCACCGCAACAGCCGCAAAAATGTCGGCAATGAATCTCTGATTAATTTTGGGTTGACTGAACAAATGGCTGTCCTTTTTCCGTGCTCGATATGCAGTCGCACACTCACTGCCGGTGCCGGTTTAACAATTGACCGACACAATCAGTGGTTAGCGAAATCTCGCGGTTAAAGGACAAATTGCAATCAACATGCCACCCGAGTACGCATTGACGTCTTTCACGGCATAATCCACACACTTGTTTGTTATCAATCGCTTACGCTAACGGCCTTGCGCACGTGTAAAGGCTTGACCGAGTGTGTGTCCGCGCGGGTTGGCCAAAATGGGACGCTAGATCATGCGATGGATAAAGAACCTGGAAAGCTGGAAGTTGCAAAGGAACAACCAAATCCAGGATGCTGTCGTGGAAGTTTGTTGAGATGCGCGACGCAGGTTGTCATTGCCAGCGACCCCAGAAAAAGAACTGGATGCAGGAGTCTACGTGCAGCGCCTCAAATTTTCCCGAACGCATTTGGCAAGAATGCGTTAATGCAAGCAGCGATCCTTACCATGCAAGCAAAATCAGGTTACGCTGCATAGTCAACGAACAGAAAATACCGACATCACGCGCAAGAGCATGTCGCGAAGCGAGAAGCCACAAAAAATTCGACCGGACGGGAGAACGATATGAGCACGAACGACACACCGACGATCAAGCCAGCGGCCAATGGCCCGTACCTCGTAAAGAACCTTCAACAGTTCTCCAATCAAAAGGGAGAGATTGAAGCAAAAGAATCTATGGCCTTGTGCCGCTGCGGCGGATCAGCCAGCAAACCCTTTTGCGACGGAACACATGCAAAGAACGGATTCTCATCCGCCAAACTCGACGGACGTGTGCCCGACAAACGCGACGACTACGCAGGGAAGAAAATCGTCATCCACGACAACCGCGGTATTTGTGCCCATGCCGGACGTTGCACCGACGGACTCCCGAATGTTTTTCGCATGAAACAGGAGCCCTGGATCGATGCGAATCAGGCCTCGGCGGAAGAGATCATTGAAACGATCAAGAAATGCCCGTCAGGCGCGCTCAGCTACACAATCGAAAACGTAGAGCACCGTGATCAGGAACGTGAACCGGCAGTCTTCGTAGCGCCAAATGGGCCTTACGTCGTTACCGGTGGTCCGCAACTCGTCGACACACAACGCGCAGAAGACGCTTCAACCGAGCACTGCACACTGTGCCGCTGTGGCGGCTCAAAGAACAAACCGTTCTGCGATGGGACGCACTGGTATATCAAGTTTCGGGATGAGAAAAATTGAGGGCGTCGCAGACTTTCGCTGCCGTTTCTCGATCGACATGTCCGACTGCGTTGATTTTCAGATAATTGAATAACCAGTTTTTTGCCAAACTACAACTTGAATAATCTCGCCGGGTATGTCAACGTAATTCCGTCTCAAGATCTGACACTCTAATTTAATAGCATTCAGATTGAGAGTCGTCGCTGCGCGCATCTACGTCGGTTTCTCATCCACATGCGCGCAACCATCACCCCTTGGTCCGGGTCCTTTGGCGACGAAGTAATTCATCGAGGCGCCTATGACACTCAAGCAAAGACTGGCGATATTTTTCGACGGAACCTGGAATACGGAGGACGACAGCACTAACGTCCAGCACCTGCATACGTTGATGCGCGAGGGACAGGTAGATGACGGGTGGATTCAGCGACGTTTATACATGCGCGGCGTTGGCACCGGTCTTCTCGACCAGGTGTCTGGCGGTGGATTCGGGTTCGGACTCGAAGCGAATGTGCGGGAAGCCTATAACTGGTTAGTTGCGCATTACAACGACGGCGATGAGATTTACGTCTTCGGCTTCAGTCGCGGCGCGTTTACGGCCCGGTCACTGGTAGGGTTCATTGCAACCTGCGGGCTGGTTGAGCGCGGGGCCCAGCTCACCGTCAATCAACTATGGACAGGTTACGCCCTCATTGGCCGCCATCGAGAAGGTCGCGCCAACTGGTGGGAGGAACTGGTCGGTACGCGCAAACAACCATTTCGTCGTATCACAGAGCTAAAGTGCGACTCGGGGGAAACCAAGTCCGCGCCCAGAAACACCAATGAAGAAATCCTTTCCGAGAGCTCACGGCGCGTACCCATACATTACCTTGGTGTATTTGACACCGTTGGCGCGCTAGGCCTGGATGCGCTGGCGATTCCCGGTATACGAGGAAGTATGGCGCAGCATCATGACCCGTTCCCGACGATAATTCTGAAGCAATGCCGGCACGCGTTGGCCATCGACGAAAATCGCGCAAGCTTCAGGCTGACGCCTTTTCTTGAGTATTTACCCAATGAAGAAAAACAAGCGCCGGCGCGGTTCGACGATTTGATAGAGCAACGATGGTTCGTTGGTTGCCATTCCAACATCGGGGGCGGCTATCCCAATAACCTGCTTGCGACACGGCCGTTGCATTGGATACTTGATGGCGCCCGATCCGCAGGGTTAGATACGCACGACGCTGTCAACACGAAAATTGAGCCGCAAGCATCGGACCGGCGCGACTCTTTCGCCGAGTTCGTCGCTCCATTGTGGACACACGTCATTCGCGCCAAGCGCTTCTACCGGCCCATCAACCGTCCAATTCTCGAGAACAATGTCTATTCGTTGCGCTCCATCAACGAGACAATCGACGAATCGGTAGGTGAATTGCTAAATGCGGATCCACAGTACGCTCCGCCAGGGTTGATCGCCCAGGCTAAAAACTCAAAAACAAACGACGCGCTGTCCAATGTGCTGGCAACTCGGGAAAAGGCCCAGAACTCGTCAGATGAAACTGACTCGGTTCGGGCCAGTCTGGTTCTATGGAGCACTTTGGGAGCGGTTGGATTTGGGTCATTCGTGGGCATTTTTTTCACGCAAGCCAGCTTCGACTGGATTGCATACTCGGCCATTGCCGTGATGCTGATCCTGATCGATCGCGCAGAACAATGGAGCAATCTGCACGCAGCGAAAAATCCCGATGCCATCGTTTCACGAGTCATCCGGGACATGGCGCATCCGTGGCGACTATGGGGCGTCGTATTCTTTTTGCTGGGTACGTTCTGCCTGCTCTTGCAGGCGTGGCAGATGGGCTGGGACACCACATTCACCGATTTCAAGGCCTGCCTGATCGGCATGCTGACGAAATGGTATTCGGTCCCGATCGCAGCAACGTTTGCCATGTTATTGCTCAGCGCCCGGGAAAAATCACGCCGTTCTTGGATTCTCGTTCGAACAAGCGCGATCCTCGCGTTTGGCGTGTTGGGCGCGATGCTGCTGGTCGCGTTCATCTCGATGAGCACCCAACATCTGCTGGTCGGTGTATTTCAGAATCTCGAAGATGTCACTGCGAACGCTTTCACGAAGAGTTCGCAAGAACCCGAAATTGAACCAGCCAGCGGTCATTTGTTGCTTTTGCAGTTATTGGTGTTTGCCACCTACATGTCGTATCGACAATCGCGCGCGCTCATCGGCCGCAAAGGCGCAAATATCGGCCCTCTTGAAAAACTGCAAATGGCTTTCACACCTTCACGGGTGCAACACGTGCTGGCCTCGTGGAAGGGGATGCTCTCGCGACAATGGGCCGCTGATCCAGAGCATTCTGCACGCAATCGTCTTGAATTATTGCTACGCGAAACCATATGGCGCGATATGCTCGGTTTCATTCCTGTGTATACGCTATTGATGATTGCCACGTTGCGGCTTGGAACGACAAATGAGGAAATTTATCTCGACTGGTTGCCAAATTTCGCGCAAGGGTCGATTTTTGGAATGCCAAAATGGCTGTGGCTCATCGCACTTTCCGTAGTCGCAAATGTAATTGGGGACTGGGTCGTTCTGCGTTTCGCTCGAGTGCGCGCTCGGCCAACAATATTGTTGGTTGCAACCGGCTTCCTCGCAAATACAGTGAAAACGCTTGGCTACGCCGTCGTCATTCTGCTGTCAATCGCAATCTACGTGGAAATTACGGTAAATGTACTTTCGCCCAACACCGGCGGCTGGCGCTGGGCATTGGCCAATTGCACGACTTACGTGATCATCGCTTTCTTCCTTGCACAGATTTTGATGGCGATTCGCGTCCGATATGCGAACCGACCGATCGCACCTGATACGCTACCATAGTGGTTCAATGTGAAATCTTCCGCAATTTCATTCAGACTATAACCACCATATTTACGGCTGATTTCCATCGCTGCACTACGCGCGGTATTTAGCTGCCCTCTCCCTCGCGGTGTGTTGTGGAGCATCGACTCAGGTACGGAAAACTGCAGTGCGCAATGGTAAACGATCGCATCCAGCAATATCGCGTGGTGGTGCCGCCAAGTCGCAGGAATTTCCTGGTGTTAAGCTTGGCGTTTGACAAACCTAATCACAAAAGCTGCTGCACCCAGGATCGGTAACAATTTCTTCCGTCCGTAGAACTTCGCTGTTTCCTCATCAATGCCCTGTTCGGCAAATGACTAGTAACGTTGCTTTTGTTTTCGCTGGCCTATCATCGCTAGAGTTTCTGAAGTGCTTAGCCAACAAAAATGCTCTGTCTTGCGAATGTAAAAAGGGTAGCTCGACCAGGGATATTCCACCGCCATTTTGACCAAGCCGGCAACCACTGGATTGAAATGACAATAACGGCTCACACTCAACGAATAACTGTCCACATCCACCAGAACCGCTTTGTTTGACACCCTCCAATTAGTAGAGAAACACTCAGGCAAATAACCAATCGGGAATATCTATTCATGAATCTCGGCTCCCTGCCAACGATATTGAAAAAGTCGAGCCACACTCAGTAAAGTTTAGCAACGACAAATCTCGAGTTTTCGTAGCAATCTAGGTAGATCCAGCACCCTCTTCCGATCCGATTGAATCCTGCGAGCTATCGAGATACTGTTCAGGTCAGTAGCGAATGTGGCTCTAGGGTATGCCACGGCCATGTATGGTGTCGTCGTTCCATTTATTGCCTTCTTGGGTCGTCCCTCGGCGACCACTTGACTTGCCTCCGCCTGTGGCCAGGCCAAGTTTCCCTGGGCAGCACGGTGGCATTGTCCGCGTGATTAGCAGTTGCGCGCGAGCTTCTAGGTTGCCGCTTCCAGCCGGTGCCGAAGGTCGACTTCCCGTAGCTGGAGGTGCATGGTCGTGTGTTCTGGAGTCGGCACACATCACAACCAGCGCCCTGGGCCTGGTTCATTGATCGTCCAGATCATCTTCATCAGAAGGCTCACCGACCCCGAATGGCGGCGGTAGGCTTATGCTGAAGTAGTTCTCCCCCGCTGCGACTGCACGGATCGCGAGGATCAGCTCCTCGTATGCGTCGTTCTTCGATACGAAACCGCTGACGCCAGCGTCGATCATTGCTTGAACAAGCTTAGCTTGGCGATGCAGCGACAGGGCGAGCACCTTCACCGAGGGGATCAGCGCAACAATCCGGGAAGTCGCGACAACGCCGTCCGTATTGGGTATCTTCACGTCCATCGAGACCACGTCGGGTTTGAGCGCCTGCGCCTGCTGGATTGCGGTGTTGCCATCGCCGGCATCACCTACCACCTGCACGTCGGGCGCCGATTCGCCGAGAAACTGCCTGACTACAATTCTGAAATCGTCGCTGTCGTCAACAAGCAGGATTCGAATCGCCATGGTTCAGTGCTCCATTGAAGGTGAGTCCGATCGTATTCGCGAACCATCGTCCCAATGATCACCCCGGCCGCCAGCCCTTGGAACTGACTCTTGTTCCGACAGACGTGCGGATAGTTTGTAGCACTGGCCTTGGATTCGAAGGCCAGTCCGGGCACCCCGCCGGGAAGAGGTAGAACGCTATTCCTGCCAACAGCTCAATTCCGCATGGGGATGAAGAACAGCAGCCCCCTCACTTCGCCCGCAAAGGATCGGAATCTGCAGTCTCTCTTCTTTCTGGTCACTACAGTCCACCTGCGGGCGATAATGCCTACAACCAAGTAGCCAATGACCGGTATACCCCCGCTTCCCGCGGAGGGATCACGACCGTGTGTCGAGTCCTGGTCCACGTGTACTGGCGGGATAGCAGCTGGTCGGACTGAGCAGTTTGTTGAAAACCTCCCGCGCGACCCGATTACCGCGTCACGCGATCGCTCCTCGCCTGTCTATTTGTTATGTGGCTCCGGCGAAATGTTCGCTTCGCGCACGTGAGTCTGCGTCGACACCACAAGGCGTTTTGGCCTCAACATCACATTCGCTTCGCTAATGTGAAACTCCACCGAAACTCGCCTTGCTCGTTGTCTCGTCGTTCGCTGTGCAGCTCCTTGCTCTCGGGTCGCTTGCTAAGCCTTTTTCAACAGAATGTCAGGCGTTGGATAGCGAGACGGTGGGAGAGTAAGCAGAGATTTTCTGCGTGCATTTCGGAATTATGTCACGAGACATGCGGTGAAGTATGGGCCGCACTCGCCCCGTCGCCGCAGGATAATTTCAAGTTCGACAGGCTGCTAGGCCCTGCCGAAATGCGTATCGAGCGAGGTGATGCCCTCGCGAATCGCAAAGTGCGTGAGCTCTGCAACGCTGTGGATCTGCAGCTTGGCCATGACGTGCTCGCGGTGCGCCCCCACCGTCTTGATACTCACGTTCAGCCGCTTGGCAATTTCCTTAGCGGGACGGCCCTCGGCAAGTAATTGCACGACCTCGCGCTCGCGCGTAGTCAGCCGTGGCGACACCGATTCCTGACCGTCTGAACGCTTGCGACGAAACCCGTTCACCACAATGCTGGCTATCTCCGGACTAAGATATACCTTACCCTCCACCACAACGCGCACGGCGCGCACCAGCTCCTCGAAAGCACAGTCTTTCAACAGATAACCGCTCGCCCCTGCATCAATGACCGCAGCCACACGCACAGGGTCCTCATGGACGGACAGACACAGCACCTTGGTCTCAGGCGCCCTGGCTTTGACGCGGCGAACAGCCTCGATGCCATTCAGCCTGGGCATCGACAAGTCCGTTATGAGCAGATCAGGTGACGCTGAAATCGATAACCTGACCGCCTCGGCGCCATCGATTGCCTCCCCGACGATCTGAATGTCGGTCTCTCTTTCCAACAAGGACGCTAATCCTTCACGCATAATCTGATGGTCGTCCGCTAGCACGACGCGAATGGTCATAACAGTGCCCCTCCCCTTGTGTTCAATTCGCTCGCGAGTGATCTGGCGCGGCCAACTGATAATTGCAACCGGGGCACGACCCGCCCCCTCACTCGCTAACCGATGTCTTACCCCCTATTTATGGTGACAGACTCAGCGGCGCTTCCACCAACATCCGCGTGCCTTTCCCAGGGTTTGAATCAGGTACCAACGTTCCGCCGACCAACTCGAGCTGCACGCTTAGGCTGTCAAGCCCGAAACCTGATCCCGAACCTAATCCCACTGACCGCTGATGGAACTCAAAGCCCACGACGTCGTCCTCTACAAGAATCAGTGCTTGTTGACCTGTTCGTCGAAGCGACACCGTCACCGCCGTTGCCTGTGCGTGCTTCTGTACGTTTAGCAAGAGTTCTCGGACAACTCTGAAAAGTAAAGCCAACATTTCATCGCAGAGTGGTAGCGGCTCGCTGGCCTTGACGATATGCACGCGCATACCGTGCAGCCGCTCGATGCGCGCACTCCAGCGTTCGATGGAGGATTCAAGACCCATTCTATGCAGGACTCGGGGACTCAGTTCGAACGTGGTCGAGCGCGTCGCTCGCGCGGCCTTTGCAACCATCTTGCGCAAATCCTGAACACGGCTTCTTGCCGTTTCATCTTGCACCAGTTCACCAAGTTGCCCGAGCGCGATATTGGCTGACGCGAGTAGTTGACCCAACTCATCATGCAGCCCGGCGGCAATCCGTTCTCGCTCGCGTTCTTCAGCCACAGAAATCTCATATGTGAGAGTGCGAAGCCGACGCAAACAAAGCTCCGGATCGTGATCGCTGGATTTGGGCAAAGGGGCATTTTGAAACGGCGTCGGCATACGTAGAAGATTCCTAGTTAGACTGGCTGTCGAAACTTGGACGACGTAGTCGGCGCACAGGGTCGAAACTGGCGCGCTTTACCAAAACCCACGAGCGAATCGGAAATTACCATACGGGGATTCGCTAAAAAAATGCATTCCGCGAGAAGACGCCGCTAACGAAGATCGGAAGGAGACACGCGCGATCCTGTGAGGGCCACCCCCACCCCATCTTGTCAATCTGAGAATCGTGTTCACCATCGGCGCTCCCTCCCCAAGCGATGTCGAGACCTTGCGCGGCCCGTGCTTTAGCTTACCTACCGCGATTCAGCAATGGCATGAATCATTGAGCACAACAATTCCACGAGACGGACCCACCATTTTGATCACTCTGCATCAGTTCTGGCCAACCCAGTTTTCTTATTCTTTTAAATTTTATGTTACACCACAATCCAGACAAGCGCTTGTGACAAATAACCGGTATCTGTATGGCATTTCGCACACGGAAAGTATTCGGTAGGTCAGCGCGCCAAAGATGAAGGCGCTAAAGCTCACACACTGTCCGCCCGAGATTCTGCCCATCGATTCAATACAGGGAGGCAAACTCGCGCAGAGAATCGATCACGATGCTACTAAAATCCGCCGTTCGCTGCGCGCCTCGGCTTTTCGACACGATCGCGGGCGGGTGATCTTTGAAGAAGCAAGTATCTACCTGATTCCGGCATACGCAAGAACCTAGATGTACCCCCCAGCCGCAGCGCGCAATTCCGACGAGCCATACGACATATATTTATCAATACTGATGACTGTGACCAGCCGCCAGTTGCGCTTCATTCAGATTGGATAACGTAGCAAAGCTTGCGAACGGCCCTTTCGTCTTGCACTGGCTGCGATTGCTACTCGCTAACTCCACTCATCTGTTGAGTCACTGCCGCCGCTGCGACGCCCCGCTGAGCGAAATTGCCAAGCAACACGGCAGGTACGAGAAGCAACGCGCCAACGATGTTGGAAGTCGTTTCCGGGTACGCGACGAGTAGGCCCGAAGCGACCAACATCATCCGTACAAACAAAGCCAGCGCATTGTTGTGGAGTGCGCCGACTGCTAACAGGTAGCCCTGCAGTCCCGCAGCAATCAAGGTAACGCCAACGATAGCGGTAGTGCACTCGACGATGATCTCAGTGACCGGCCCATGCAGTACCAGCGCCGGATTGAGAACGAAGAAGAACGGCAGAAAATAAATGACACTACCCAGCCGCATTGCTTCGAAGCCTGTTCGCATTGGACCCGACCCGGCAATCGTGGCGGCGGCAAATGCGCCGAGCGCAACTGGCGGAGTTATGAATGAAACCATGCCCCAGTACAACAGAAACAGGTGCACTGCGATCGGGTGAAGTCCCAGTTCGACCAGTGCGGGCGCCAGCACAATTGCGAGAAAGATATACGCCGCGGTACTGGTCATACCGACACCGAGAACGAAACAGGTGATGGCCCCCATCAGCAACAACGGCAAGGTCTGTCCGCCGGCTATGCGCACCAGATCGACTGAAAATGTTCCTGCCATGCCGGTAACCATCAATGCACCGATGATCAAGCCGACTGCGGCGAGAACCGCGACGAGTTCGGCCAATAGCCAGCCATTGGACTGAATGTACCCGAACATGGTCGCGAAACTGATCCGGATGTGTTTCGGGATGTGTACGGTCACCAGCAGCAATACGCTCGCAATGATTGGCACCGAGCTGATGTACTCCACCGGAAGGTACAGACTGGACAGCACAACACCGAGATAGCCGATGATGGCAATGCCGATGATAAAAAACCACGGATCACCGAATCTTGTTTTGCCGAACTGGCTGAGGGCGAGCAAGGCAACGGTTGCGAAGAAAGGCGCGTGTGCTTCGCGTTTGAGGTAGATCAGCAAGTAGATGAGAAGGAAGAACGCAAACAGGTAATACCAGCCCTCCTTTACCGTCTCTTTCAGTGAAGGCAGTGCGGAGCTCGGCAAACCACTGATGCCAAACCGTGCCGCGTATGCGTCGATTTGCACGAACAGGCCGAAGAAGTACAGAAACGACGGCACGATTGCCGCGATGACCACCCATATGTATGGAATGTCGAGGAAGGACGCCATCACGAACGCGGTGGCGCCCATCACTGGGGGCATCATCATACCGCCGGTCGACGCGCAAGCTTCAATGCCACCAGCATAACGGGCCGGATAGCCGGTACGCTTCATCGCAGGTATGGTCAATGAACCGGTCGTCAGCACGTTGGTAATGACGCTGCCGCTCAGCGAGCCGAACAGGCCGCTGGCGACGATGGCTACCTTGGCGGGTCCGCCGCGCACTCCGCCGCCGGTACTTTGCAAGGTAACGCCAAAGATGATGAAACCGATGATCAGCGTACTGAATACTCGCATCGGAATGCCGAGAACCGACTCTTCGCTCATGAGGTGATAGCGCGCAGTCCCAGTGATGTCCTGGCCCATACCGGAAAACATTGCCGGCATCCAGGACACGTCGGCAATCACCGGGTAAAGAGACAACGCGCCGAAGATGATAAAGATTGCCAGCCCGCCGGCGCGGCGCGCCGCTTCCAGAACGACAACCCACATCAGCAGCCCCAGCGCGACCGGCAGTGTCGGTGAATCGTATTCCCAGCCCTCTTCAAGGCTGCGCAAGCCGTTTACAGCAAAGTAGATGGTGCAGCCGACGGTCACGAGAAACAGTGCAATGTCATACCATGGAACCTTGTCGCGCGGGCTGGTCTTGCTGGCAGGAAAGATCAGAAAGACAAGAGACAGATAGCACCCCAGCAACAGGTACAGGTAGCTGTTACTCAGAATAACAACGTCGCTAAAAAACTTCAGATTGAAAATCTGATTGACCGCGAGGAAGATCCCGCCGAGGGTGAATGCCAGGAAGAGCCCTCGCCAGCCACTGCCCAGGCTTCGAAAACGGCCTGCGTCTGGCCGCGCGGCCGTTTCCACAGACACTTCGCGGTCGTTTATTTCTCCCATATGGGACTGAATCCGGTCGCCGTCAGGGCGGCGGCGCGCGTTTTCATCCACTGCTCGTACTGCGTCTGCGAATTACCACCGGAACCTTTCGATTTTTTCCAGGTGGCCTGCATCAGGCGCTGCCGTTGAAGAAGTTTGTCATTGTGGGCCTGGTCGCTTTCTGTCCACAGTCCGATCTCCGTGAAATAGCGAATTGCGCCAGGGTGGAACGGCACGAGCCATTTGAACACCTGACGGTCCATCGCAAAGCCGCCGGCTGTTGGATGCGCATCCTTATAGCTGTCGTACTTGGTGTGCATGAGCCTGACCAGTTCATACACGGCATCGTCGCTCATCCAGTCATATGTGATCAGCACCGGATATCCGTATGTCGCCCCCTCATGGGTATTGGCCTCTGACAACCCAACACCTGCGGTCGCGACATGCGGAACAAACCAGGGTGCGACTTTGTTGAATCGTGCCCAGTTCTCCTTTTCAGCCGCAGGCGCCGGAAAGAAATGCAGCCCGCGTGGCGAACTGTCGAGCTGAAACAGTATCGATGTATTTGTCGATGCAATGGCCGCATCAATATTGCCATCTATCATTCCCTGTATGGATTGTTTGAATCCCGGTACCCGAACCTTGACAACGTCTTCCCAGCCGAGATTCCCATAAGCAAGCCAGGCCGTCATGCTGTGATTGAGCGACGGACCACCGACGACCCAGGCAATCCGCTTGCCCTTGAGATCGGAAGCTTTCCTGATATTCGCATCTGCGGCGGTAACCGGCAGTGCAACGTTCTCCTGGCCCCACGCCATCACCACCACGCGTATGGATTGCGGCCCCCACCTGCCCTTGCCGAAGTCGAGAACCCCTTCCTGCGCCTGAAGAGCAGCCACGCCCCCCGCTGAAAATTGCACCCGCTTGTTCTTCAGGGGTGTTAACCGCGAGATGTCATTTTTTGCAGGCAAGACGCGCAGTCTGTAACCTTCTTCGGCCAGAGCCTTCGCGACCGCGACCGACGCCGCATAGCCCGCTGACGTCGTGCCATAAGCAGTCCAGGCGAATGTTTTGGGCAAACCCTCTGCAAGTGGCGTTGCCGGCAAGATCGACCAGAGGACAATGGCAGTACAGACGTGAATCAGTCGGCCAATCAATTTGTTTCCTTTCCAGTAGGGTCAATATGCCAGTCTCAATCAGTGCCGCTCCCGTTCGGGAGTATGAAGGCACGATCCAGACTCCCCGGCACTGATAACGGCTCCAATAATCGGGTACCCGGGGATTATCGCCTGATCACGGCATTCAATGGCGCCAATGCTACAGGCGATCCGAAAGGTTGACATCGCAGCTTGCCGATTGCTATGGAAATTTACCGCGAGCCCCCTAATGCCCGCATGCTGTGCGACACGTCAAGGCGTATGCGACCGCAAGCCCGTTGCGATTCCTGAGGACAGCTCCCCCCTCGTTCATAACCCGGCAGATCATCGCATCAATGCGAAACGATTGTCCAAACGACACCATCGCATGCCGATTATTTTGCCCGAACCGGATCGAAGCAGTTGCCAACACTGGCATAATCAGGGCGTGAATAGTCCTGCGCTCGTTCCAGTTCCCGTTTCCTACGTTGACCTCCCAAAATCCTTTGATGGAGGCAAGCTGTGCGCCGCACGCTGATTGTTATTGTCGTGCTCGCCGCGATTATTGCCGGAGCGGTGTGGTACGTCAGCCAGCCCAAACCGGTGCCGGTCATATTCGGCGCCGTGGAGATCGGAACAGTCGAGTCGACGATCGCGAATACCCGGGCCGGAACAATTACCGCGTGCCGGCGCGCGCGGCTCGCGCCAAGATCGGGCGGCCAGATCGCAAAGCTGTCGGTCAGGGAAGGTGATCGCGTCAAAACAGGCCAGGTACTGCTCGAATTGTGGAATGCCGATATTCGGTGCACGGCTGCGCCTGGCGCAAGATCAGGAAGCATCGGCGCGCAGCCATCGCGACGAGGTTTGCCTGAACGCCGAATTCGCGGGCCGTGAGCTGGACCGAACCCGGCAACTCAAGGATCAGGGATTTATCAGCGACAAAGCGCTCGATAGTGCCTCCTCCCAGGCGCAGATCGGTCGCGCCGCATGCAGTGCGGCCGAAGCAGGCATTCGCCAGGCGCAATCACAAGTCGCTGCTGTTCGCGCGGATTTGTCGACAACGTACTTGCGCGCGCCGTTTGATGGCATCGTCGCGGAAGTCACTGGAGAAGTCGGCGAATTCACGACGCCTTCGCCGCCGGGCATCCCTACCCCGCCGGCAGTCGACCTGATCGATGACACCTGCCTGTATGTCACCGCACCGATGGACGAGATTGATGCACCCAATGTGAATATCGGGCAGCTTGGCCGGATCAGTATCGATGCGTTTCCGGGGCGCATATTTTCCGGACACGTGCGGCGCGTCGCACCTTACGTTCTTGACCGCGAGAAGCAGGCACGGACCGTCGACGTGGAAGTGGAATTCGACGATCCATCGGAGTTCGATACGCTGCTGGTCGGTTACAGCGCAGATGTTGAAATCGTTCTCGCGGTGCATAACAACGTGATACGGGTACCGACCGCGGCGCTCGTCGAGGGCAACAAGTTATACGTCGCCAGTTCCGATGACGGATCGCTGGAGTTGCGCGAGGTCGAAACCGGTTTGTCCAATTGGGAACACACGGAAATCGTGTCAAGAATGTCAGCGTCGGAGCGCATCGTGCTCTCGATAGAACGCGAAGGCCTTGAGCATGGCGCGCAGGTCATTTCGGAAAGCGATACCACCACCGCCAGATGATTTCGCTTACCAGCGTCGAGCGCAATTTTCAGGTTGGTGATCAGGTCGTCCATGCACTGGCCAATGTCGACCTCGACATTGGCGCAGGCGAGTACGTCAGCATCATGGGACCTTCCGGGTCCGGCAAATCCACCTTGTTGAATATCGTCGGCTTGCTTGATCGGCCAAGCAAAGGCGTCTACAACCTGGACGGGCGTGACGTGACCGGACTGAGTGACGAGGAAGAAGCCAAGGTGCGGCGCGACAAGATCGGCTTCGTTTTTCAATCATTTCATCTCGTGCCACGCCTCAGCGCACTCGAGAACGTCGCGCTACCGATGCTTCTCGCCGGCGTCGGCATCACCGAACGGCGCCGGCGCGCCGCCGAAAACCTCGAAGCCTATGGCCTAGCCGACCGAAAACATCATCGCCCGGACCAACTCTCGGGAGGCAGCGTCAGCGCGTAGCGATGGCACGTGCCACCATCATGCGCCCGGTGGTGCTGCTCGCCGACGAGCCGACCGGCAATCTCGATCGTGCCTCCGGCAAGGAAGTTGTCGGCTTGCTCGAAGGCCTCAATGCAAGCGGTGTGACACTGGTGGTCGTGACCCACGATCCGCAGTTGGGTCAACGGGCACGGCGACAGATACACATGGTTGACGGCAGGATCGATACCGACGAGGTGTCGCCGCAATGATGAATGGGACCGATCTGCTCCGATTCTCGACGCGCACGCTGGTCGGGTTTCGTACGCGCACCATCTTGATGATCGTCGCAATGTCGATCGGCGTCGGCGCTGTCGTCGTACTCACCGCCCTTGGCGAGGGCGCGCGCCGTTATGTGGTCAACGAATTCTCATCGCTGGGAACGAATCTGATCATCGTGCTTCCGGGGCGCACCGAGACCAGCGGCAATCTTCCGGGTCTTATGGTCGGGCGCAGTCCGCGCGACCTGACGCTGGAAGACGCATTGTATTTGTTGCGCAGTCCGCGCGTCCTGCGTATGGCGCCGTTAAACATAGGGACTGCAGAGGTTTCACGAGGACGTCTCAAGCGCGAAGCGCCAATCATCGGCACCACACACGAATTCAAGGAAATCCGGGGGCTGGAGGTCGGGCAAGGCCAGTTCATTCCGTCCGGAGATCCGACTGCGCCACAATCGATATGCGTCATCGGCCAGAACCTGAGCCGTGAGTTGTTCGGTACACAGCAACCGATCGGACAATGGCTGCGCATCGGCGAGCGGCGATTTCGGGTCATCGGTGTACTGGCATCAAAAGGCCGGTCACTCGGGTTCGATACTGACGAAATCGCAATTATTCCGGTTGCCTCTGCCCAGCAACTGTTTAACCAACCTTCATTGTTGCGTATTTTTGTCGAGACTCGCACTCGGGAATCACTGGAGCCGGCGCGCGCCGAAATTCGCAAGATGCTCAAAGACCGCCACGAAGGCGACGAAGATGTAACGGTGGTGACGCAGGATGCGGTGCTCGCAACCTTTGATCGCATCCTGCGTACATTGACGTTTGCAGTGGGCGGCATTGCCGCGATCAGTCTCGCGGTAGCCGGGATCCTGACGATGAACGTCATGCTGATTGCCGTTTCGCAACGAACGGCGGAGATCGGGCTCATGAAAGCGCTCGGTGCATCAAGCCGGCAAGTCCGCAACCTGTTTTTTGCGGAGGCGGCCGTGCTGTCGGCAGTCGGCGCCGCTGCCGGTCTGGCGATCGGCGCGATGGGCGTACTGGCAATTCGCCAACTGTATCCCCAGTTTCCTGCCGCAGCGCCAGCGTGGGCTGTTGCCGCCGCCGTCATCACGGCATCCGTTACCGGCGTCGTCTTCAGCCTGATGCCGGCCAGACGCGCGGCCAGACTCGATCCGGTGATATCACTGGCAAAACGCTGACAGTGAAATTATTCGACTTACTACGAATGGGTCTTGGGTCGGTCGTTGCGCATACTTTGCGCAGTGGCCTAAGCGCGCTCGGTATCGGGGTGGGTATTGCGGCGGTCATTCTGCTGACATCAATCGGCGAGGGAATTCACCGCTTCGTCATCGCCGAGTTCTCCCAGTTCGGCACCAACATCATTTCGATCCAGCCAGGCAAATCGAAAACACGCGGCGCATCCGTGGGCATTTTCGCAAGTGATCGTCCGTTGACGCTACAGGACAGCGAAGCCCTCAAGCGTGTTCCGTCGGTGCTGTTCAGCGTGCCTTCCGTGCAGGGCACCGCGGAAGTCAACCATAGCGGACGCTCGCGCCGCGTGACTGTAAACGGCGTTGGTCCCGATTTCCCGGCCGCTTTCAGCATCGGCGTGGCCGGTGGTCGTTTCCTGCCCGATGACGATCCGGAAAACGCGCGTGCTTTTGTCGTGCTCGGCTCCAAAGTACGCGACGAATTGTTCAACAACGCGAGCCCGCTCGGTAACCGCGTCGAGATTGGTGGCAGCCGCTATCGAGTCATCGGCATCATGCAGTCGAAGGGACAAGTCCTCGGCGTCGATCTGGATGACGCCGTCTACATTCCGGCCGGCCGAGCGCTCGAATTGTTCAACCGCGAAGGGCTCATGGAAATCAACGTCGTGCATACGCCGCAGGCGAGCTCGGAGAACGTTGTTGAGGGGTGCGCAAAGCTCTTCTGGCCCGTCACGGCCGCGAGGATTTCACCATCCGGGCGCAACAGGAGATGATGGATGTGCTGTCCTCCGTTCTCAACGTGCTTACATTTGCGGTGGGCGCGCTTGGTGGTATTTCCTTGCTGGTCGGCGGCGTGGGCATTCTCACCATCATGACTATTTCAGTGACAGAACGTACCGGTGAGATCGGGTTGCTGCGCGCGCTTGGCGCGCGGCGCGGCCAGATTCTTTCGCTTTTTCTCGGCGAAGCAATTCTGCTTTCCGCCCTCGGAGGAGTTCTCGGATTATCGCTGGGAATCGGCATTGCCCAGTTACTCAAACTGGGGCTACCGGCATTGCCGGTCAACACGCCATGGATGTTCGTCGGCCTCGCCGAGACCGTAGCAGTGGTCATCGGCCTTGCTGCTGGCGTCGTACCCGCCAGCCGCGCCGCACGCCTCGACCCGGTGGAAGCACTGCGCGCAGAGTGACTGCGCGACGGACAAAATTGCGCGGCGAATAAAGCTGCGTGCGGGAAAAAACGTTGCAGGCCGAATTAGCGCAGTGTTAGCCGACACAAGCCGGCAATACCGGTTTCATCGGCTCCCATGCGGCGCAATGCGCTGCGCTTATTGCGCCCAACGTGGGCTTGAGCGTACGTTCAGAAAACCAGGATGGAAGCGGCAATCCTTCTATGTTTCAAGCCGCTTCCAAAGGCAACCAGATTCCGCCGCGGCGTCAATGTCATCGAGCGCACGGCTATGCGCGTCCAGTTCTTCTGTCGTCGCCTCCAGAACGATCAACTCGACGTCTTCGTCGATGGCCAGTCGTGTGTCGGTCGATTCGGTCCGCTCGTCAATATCCATTAACAGGCTTTCCTGTCCGCGAGTCATCGCTAGATAAACTTCGGCCAACAGCCTTGTGTCGAGCAATGCGCCGTGCAGTGTACGCGCGGTATTGTCAATACCGTAGCGTTCGCACAACGCGTCCAGAGAATTGCGCTTTCCGGGATGGAGGCCTTTGGCAATCTTCAGCGTATCGGTAATGGCCTCGCAGAACGTGGTTATCGGCTTCCGGCCGGCCAGTTCGAGTTCTGCATTCAGGAACGCAACGTCGAACGGCGCGTTATGGATGATCAATTCGCCGCCTTCAATAAACTGCAGAAAATCCCCGGCAACGTCGGAAAATTTCGGCTTATCGGAAAGAAAGTCGTTGCTGATTCCGTGAACCTCGAGCGCGCCGGCGTCAATTTCCCGCTCCGGATCGACATAGCAGTGATATTCGCCCCCGCTGAAACGACGGTTGACCATCTCGATTGCGGCAATTTCAATAATGCGATGACCTAAAGCAGGGTCAAGGCCGGTTGTTTCCGTATCAAGAACGATCTGGCGCATGGACTCTCATGACGATGTTTTGAATATTCTGTGGCTTACGGCCCGGGGGTCGATACTCGCCCGTAGCCAATCCACGTAACTGCCCTCGCCCCGGAGGCTAATCAGGTGCATTTGCGAACAATGCTTATACGGTAACGACGCCACGGTTCGCCAACGCATCGGCGCGCTCATTGCCAGCATGACCGGCATGACCTTTTACCC
>CATOSA010000001.1 GCA_951812315.1 uncultured Burkholderiales bacterium | reverse complement strand
CTGATCCAGTTCATCACCGTCAAGATTTCCCCGGCTGTGACGAACGCATACGGTCTGCAGGGTGAGGGGCGCAAGCATTTGCCAGTTTTCTTCGACTTCAATTTGTTTGGTTAACCAGGCGGCGTTTCCAAGATCGCGGCGGATGCGCGCACGAATTGCTTCGATGCAGTCAAGGCGCAGGTGAAACCACAGTTTCAATGCGCGAAAGCGGCGCCCGAGCGGGTTGCCTCAGTCACGGTAATGCACGACGTGCTCGTCGACATCGGACTGCAGATAGCTTGGGTTGGTCGACATGACGCGAATCAGGTGCTGCGGGTCGCGTACGTAGAACGGCGAGGTGTCGAGTATCGTGCCCATCCATTTGTGCGGGTTCTACGATATTTAATCGGCGCTTCGCCGAAGCCGAGGGCGCTTTGGTCGGGCAGTTCCGGCATCTCCACGTCGATATCTTCGGCAACCGAGGAGGGTTTATTACGTATTAAGTATAAGTCGTTATATATTACGAATAAGTAGAATGAGAGTCTATATATCGCCATTGTTACGATTTGACCAAATGCGGGTAATGGTATATATATCGTAATAAGTGACGATATATGACAGTTAAATCAACGTACTCGTAATAAATAACGACTATGAGAATCACTGGCCTACTCACGGATGATGCCGTGTTGGCTGAGTTGGGCGCGCGCATTGCCGGTCGCCGGATTGAATTGGAGCTGACTCAGGCCGCTGTGGCTGAACAGGCGGGTATCGCCAAGCGCACCCTGGAGCGCATGGAGGCGGGGCAAACGTCACAGTTGACCACGCTGGTCCGGGTGCTGCGCGTGTTGGACGCCGCATCAGACCTGAATAGCCTGATACCGGAGTCCGGACCCCGGCCGATGGATTTGTTAAAGCGAAAAGGCAAGGCCCGACAACGGGCTTCGGGTCGACGTGTTGCAAAGGCGACTGGTAAACCATGGCGCTGGGATGAGAAGCCATGAGCACGCTTGCAGAAGTCAGGCTGTGGGGTAAAACCATCGGCGCGGCCGATGCGTTCACTCGCGTTCTCAAGGAGCACGAAGTGACGATCAGCATGGACGGCAAGGGTCGCTGGATCGACAACGTGTTCGTCGAACGGTTGTGGCGCAGTGTGAAGTACGAAGACGTGTATCTGCGCGCGTATGAAACGCCGGCGGCATTACGCGCCGGACTGGACAAATACTTTCGTTTTTACAATACCCGGCGTCGTCACACTGGGCTTGACCGGCGTACCCCCGATGCGGTGTACTTCGAACAAACGGCGTTGAAGAGCGCGGCCTGAATCCATGGAGATTTCACTTAAGCGGGGGTCCAAGTTTCGGGGTCCACTTCTTGTTACACGGATGTTTTGGCCCGCAGCCACTTCTAACTCACTTAGCCAAGTAAGGTAGGTGGACTCGCCCTCTTGGGGATAATTTCCACCGGCAAACTCGATTGTCGCGAGAGAGTCGTCTGTTTTCGCTCCGCCGATGGAAACCGTCAGAACATGAAGACCATCCGTGCCAACGCATGCCTGTAGTTTGGAATCGACGAAGACAGAGACCGCTGGCATGGTTGACGCCTAACGTAGAGGTAAAGGGCGCCGCTTTAGCGGCGTCCCAGCGGAACAAAGTGGAGCGAACTTGACTGCGATGTGCGATGTTAGGGGGCAATTGGTCTCTCCGCTGGTGACAAGTATTGTGCTCCAGTAGTAATGGGCTCCATTCGCTGGAACTGTGTAAAGCCACTGGAGCAAAAACTAATGAAACTATTGGGCGGCCAATTTAGCTCGATTTTCCACGTGAATGAGGAATAGCCGTTTGGATAATTGACGACCTCACGATGAATTTCATGAATGGCTATTGGCTGCACGGCTGCGCTCGCGGCTGCGTAATTGATTGACACGACGAGATCAGAGACTTCGTGAAACGTAAGGTCGGACGGGGCAATCCTGAAGCTATACGCTCCCTCGGTTGGCGATAACCATTCGGTGATGTAGTCAATATCGAGAACCAGCTCACCACTGGTTTCCCCTTCCAAAATGCGAAACGCATGAATGGCGTTGTCGTGCCAATTGATCTTTTCGAAGTTGTCGGTGGAAAACACGGGGTTTGCCCTCTAACGTGAAATATTGTGCCTAAAAACCATCTATCACGTCGCCTGGAGGTCAAGTCGGTTCAATTTCTCTTGCATAATCATCATCCTTTCGTATACTGTATAAAACACCAGTGCTTGATAGATTGCGGGAGGATACGCAAATGCTTGATTTGTCTAATAGTCAAACCTTGCACAAGCAAAAACCGCGCTTGATCGAGGTCGTTCACCAGACCATTCGGCGCCTCCATTACAGCCGTCGTACCGGGGAAGCGTACGTTGGATGGATACGGAAGTTTATTTATTGGAGCGGAAAACGTCATCCCGCGACGCTTGGAGCAGCGGAGGTAAGCGCGTTTCTGAGCTATCTAGCCACCGATCGCAATGTCGCGGCCGCAACGCAAAACCAGGCGCTTTCTGCGTTGCTGTTCTTGTACAAGCAGGTGCTCGGCAAGGAACTCGGTTGGTTCGATGATCTGGTTCGCGCCAAGCGCCCGGTGCGTTTACCCGCCGTATTGTCACCGGATGAAGTGTCTGCCCTGCTGCGGCAACTGCACGGGACGCATTGGTTGATGGCGAGCCTGCTTGATGGGGCAGGGTTGCGCCTGATGGAGTGCCTTCGGTTGCGCGTCAAGGACATTGATTTTGCCTACCGGCAAATTCTTGTTCGAGATGGGAAAGGTGGCAAGGACCGGGTCACGATGTTTCCTGAAACCGCTGTGCAGCCGGTGCAGGCACAACTCGGTCACGCGAAGCGTTTGCACGAATTGGATCTGCGCGAGGGATTTGGCGAAACGCATCTACCCTATGCGCTGGCGCGCAAATACCCCGCGCCGGCTATGAAACGATCAGCGGATCCAGACGATGGTGTGATCAGGCGGCACCATCTGCACGAATCGGTGCTGGCCCGTGCCGTCAAGGAAGCAAGGCGCTGTGCCGGGATCGCCAAACCAGTCAGTGCACATGTGCTCCGCCATTCGTTTGCCACGCACTTGTTGCAATCCGGTTACGACATAAGAACGGTGCAGGAACTGCTCGGCCATGCCGATGTCAGCACAACCATGATCTACACGCACGTGCTAAATCGCGGCGGCAAGGGCGTGCGCAGCCCTCTGGACATGCGCTGAGGCGGACGGTACAACCGCGAATATCACGACGCAAATCTCCCGCTCCGGGGTCGCATTTACGGGCTACGCCCGCAGGCACTGCTCCGCCTTCCGCAGTCTATTTCAGTACGTCCGACGCCTCGGCCTCGGCAATTATCCGGTCGACATCTTCTGACAGCAGCAAGCGTTCATCCTGAAGTTGTCTTGCGGCAGCCGTCACCTTGGCCACGTAACCTGCGTGATCGCTGTACAGTTCTTCGAGCGATGGGCGCGGATCGTTATTTGCGTCTGCTTCCGTCCTGGTTTTCGGCAACGGAATCATCGAACCGAGCAGATCGCATAAGTCTGGTCCTCCGAATTCGCGGGTGCGCGTATTCCAGCCGAGCAGCGTTGCGGTTGGCGCTTCGACAAACGGGTGACGGATGCCGGCGATGTCGTTGCCGATTTCATCGACCTGGGGCACGAGAACCTTGTGCGGAGCGATCACGTTGGGAAGCATTAACTCGATCACGCCGCGGTTCATGCGCACGTTCGGCCCGAAGTCGCGATCGCCCGATCCGTTGTGAATCCCTTTGTAGGTCAGGCCGGGAATTTTCGGCATCAGCAGGTTCTTTGGTTCGACTAATGTTTTGTCTGCAATTCGCGGCACGCGCATTTCGGGCGGTGCGGTGCGGTTTTTTACCCACTCGTCCAGCGCTACGATCAGTGCGCGTAGCAGCGGGCCGGCGTGCACCGGGTTTGACAGTTGTTCACATTGCCGATTACCAATGCCGCGATGCGGTGGGTCGCCACGGTAGCCACCATGCTGAAGACTGGATAGCAGATAGCGCCGCACCTTGCCCGACTCGGTAAAGTCCATTCTTGCGCCTTCGCTTGCCCCGGTCAGCGATGCACGAAATTGCCAGTATTCGTTCGACGTATCGGTGTGGATGATTTTCGGGTCGTAGAGCGGGCGCTTCAGAATGCCATCGGCAAACCCTTCGAAAGGATGAATGCGCACCGCATACTGCCGGGGAAAATTGGTGTCGGGAACGAAACGCTCGCGATGCTGCTGCGAATAGGGATTGGGTTGTGCAAACCGGTAGTTCAGAAACAGTTTGTGCACGCCGGCAACGTGAATGTTCATTCCGTCGCATACCTTGCGATTACTCTCGTCTACGTTAAAACCCTGATACAGAAAATCGCGCAGATACATGCCGCTGGAGGAAATGCCCTGACAAAGCGTGTGTTTGAGCCCGGGTACGGGATTTACGTTTCCGGCATCGTCCACATCCTCGTTACGCAGGAACGACACGAAATCGCGGGTGGTCGCATAACCCAGGCCCATGATTGGCGAGTTGGTCGCGTGATAGAGCAGGTGATAGTTGCGATTATTGAGAAAACCGCTTTTCAGGCAAATGTGGTTCACCGAGGGCGTGCCCGGCCAGCCATCGGGACAGTTTGCGAAAGCCCATTCGTCCTCAGCTATGGGGGCACCGCGTGGCATCTCGGGACCGCTTGGTTGCGGTGAGTCGCTGGCGACCATATAGAGTTGTGCCTGCGCTTCTTTCTTGTCTGTCGAGATCGCCGGATACGGTTTGTATGCACTTCCACCGGACAACGGCAACGATGTCGGGTTGCTTCCGTTGAAATTTCGATCGGAGAATTCTGTGAAGATAAATCCGGTTACCGGTTTGTCTTCGTTCATTGCAAGTGGAAAGTCCACGGTCAGGCGATTGTCGCCGGGTGCAATGTCTGCGCCCCAGCCAACCCACGCGATCACATAGCCGCGTCGCATCAGAAAGCCGTTGCCAAAATCTTCAGGGTCCATCGGGTCGTTGCGGTCCACGGTTGATGGCGTATCGTGCATACGCCCGAATGCGATCTTGCGCCCGCGGTTGTTGACCGAGAAATAGAGCGTCTCGCTGCCTTTTGACATATCGACAGGCTTCAGGATTACCATGTCGGCGGAGAACTCGACACGCCCGTTTGCGTTGGGTTTTGCAAGATTAATATCGGTGATGACCTTGTTGCGCTTGTGGCCTGGTTCAACTTCGAACCAGGCACGCCCGGTCAGCTTTTCGTAGGCGCCGACGGTACCGAAGGACTGACCGTTCGCGACAACCTCCCGTTTTTCAATTTCCAGGCGCGTGAGCTTTGCCTGTGCGGATGGCACCGCGAGGGCGAGGGCAATGACGGTAATCAGGGTTCGAATAAGCATTATTGAGTATCTCTGGACAGGAGGCGCGATCGCGCGCAAAGCGCGCAGTCTGAGGGAGGCGGGCGTGACGCGCAAGTTGACAAGGAGAACAGGATCAGCAGATGTTCAGCGCAGTCTCGCGACGGTGCTCATTCGCGAGCGGGTGGCGAAATTGCGCCGCTCAGGAATATATCAGAAACAATTTCGGCCATATCGTTGTAAGTCACCGAACCATCTTTGCGCAGCCAGGTAAATGTCCAGTTGATCATGCCGAACAGGATCATCGCCAGCGGTACGCGTAATTTTTTCTTCGTCATGCGTGGCTTCAGTGTGGCGATCACCCGTGCAAATTCATCGACAACTTGCCGTTCCTTGGCTTGGACGGTTTCGCGTTGCGATGGATTCAGGAATTTGACGTCCTGAACGAGAACCATGTGCTGGGACTGGGCGTGTTCGTACTCGCGCATGAATTGTTCGATCAGTGCCCTGAAATGAGGTTCGGGCGGGAGCTTTCGCCGGCGAACTTCGGCAGTGATATCGATCAGCCGTTCGACATAGCCGTTGGCGATATCGAACAATAGCTCCTCCTTACCACGGTAGTAGTGATAGAGCAGCGGTTTGGAGATTCCGCAGGCTTTTGCGAGTTCGGACATCGAGGAGCTTGCAAAGCCTCGCGCGGCGAAAAGGGATGCTGCGGCTTGCAGAATACCGGTGCGTTGCTGCTCGAACGCCGGTGACTTACCCCGCGGCACTGGAATCGCCTTCCCGGACTACAACGGCGTGGAAATCAGGCGTCGCTCGACGAGAACGTGCAAGTTGTAACGATGTCGCGCTGCTCGCGGGGCAGATCCGACGCATGCGATGCGTTTGTCGAATGTTCATCGCTCGTCAAAGTTCAACGTGAGTTTGTCGGTGAGCGGGTGCGACTGGCACGTCAGGACGAATCCGGCGTCGACGTCAGCCTTCTCAAGGCTATAGTTCTTTTCCATTCGAACGGTCCCCTCGGTCGCTTTCGACCGGCAGGTGCAACACATGCCGCCCTTGCATGAATAAGGCAGATCAATACCGGCGGCGACGGCGGCATCGAGCAGTGACGGATCGTGCTGATGAAAATCAAATTCCCGGCGTACGCCGTCCATGATGATCGTGACGCGCGCGCGAGGTGCGTCACCGGGGTCGGGCCGGTGCGCTGTTGCGGAATCGTCCGGAATGCCGAAGCGTTCGATGTGAATGTGCTGCTGTGCCAAGCCGCAATCGATCAATGCGGATTCCACGTCGTCGATCATTGCGCCGGGTCCGCAAACAAAGGCTTCGTCGATTGTATGTACTGGAAACAATGTATCGGTAAACGCCTTGACCTTGGCGGCATCGAGCCGTCCATTGAACAGGTCGATGTCCTGCCGCTCGCGGCTGAACAGGTTGTACAACGTGAAACGCGTCAGATACTGATCTTTGAGGTCCTCGAGTTCCTCCTGAAAGAGCGCGTCAATCTGGCGCCGGTTTCCATACACCAGTGTGAACCGGCTCGACGGTTCGCGCGCAAGCGTGGTTCGAATGAGTGATAGTACCGGTGTAATGCCACTGCCGGCGACGAATGCTACATAGTGTTTGTGATTGGCTGGATCGAGTTGCGTATTGAAGCGCCCGTCCGGGGTGAGTACGTCGATGTTTTGTCCGCGCTGCAACGCCTCAACTGCCCAGGTTGAGAACAGGCCGCCGGGCGCCCGCTTGATCGCGACACGCAATACGTCATCATTCACGCCGGCACAGATTGAGTAGGAGCGCCGCACCTCTTCGCCGTTTGGCGCGGCTTTTAACGTCAGGTGCTGGCCTTGCGTGAATCTGTAGTCTGCCGCGAGTTGGTCCGGCACGTCGAATCGCACGCTGATCGCGTCTGGCGTTTCTTGCCGAACTTCGGCAATGGTGAGTTTGTGAAACTTCGGTGTCACAGTCGGTGGCCGCCAGTCAGATGGGTTTGAAATACTCGAATGGTTCGAGGCATGAAGGGCAGCGGTACATGGCTTTGCACGCCGTCGATCCAAATTCGGACAGGCGTGTGGTTTTCTTCTCGCCACAACGCGGGCACTGCGGCGACGGCGCGACAAAACGAATAGTCTGGCTCGCCGTGCGGGAGCCGGGCGGCGCGATTCCGTATGCACGCAACTTTTCAGCGGCTTGCGGTGCAAGCCAATCGGTCGTCCACGGTGGCGACAGGCGTGTTTCGATATGAACGTTGCCGGCACCAGCGGCCTGGAGCGCGTCGCGTATTGAAGCGGCAATGACTTCAGTTGCCGGACAGCCCGAATAGGTTGGCGTGACGACTACCGTTACCTCGCCTGGACCAGTACGAATCTCCCGGACAATCCCCAGCTCGGTGACTGATATGACCGGAATCTCCGGATCCGGTACCGTGCGCAGTACGGACCAGGCCTGTTCTTCGGTTAGTGGTGTCGCAACCATTCCATTGCCACTGCAATGTTTGCCACTGCAATGTTCGCCGCCGCATTTGTAACCACTGTATTTGTAACCACCGCATTCCTTACCACTTTATTTGTTACCACTGCGCACCGGGAAACGTACGCTGCAGGTACTGCAGTTCGCCGAGTAAGTGCCCCATGTGCTCACTGTGTTGACCCGCCTTGCCGCTGGATACAAACGGTGTATCTGCCGGCAGCGTCAATGTCGCTTCGCCGATTACTTGCGAAACCGTGCTCTGCCAGTCGGTTTTGAACGCAGACGGGTCGACGCCAATGCCACTTTCCGCCATGGATCGATCCGTATCGTCGCTGGTGAACAATTCCGCGCTATATGGCCAGAGCTGGTCGAGCGCCGTTTGCATTCTCAGGTGAGACTCTTCGGTTCCGTCGCCCAGCCGTATCACCCATTCGGCCGAATGACTGAGGTGGTAGGTCGATTCCTTGATGCTTTTGGCCGCAATGGCGGCGAGTTCAGTATCTGTGGAAATTTGTAGCCGCTTCCACAATTCCACCTGATAAGCGCTGAACAGGAAATTGCGCGTTACCGTCTGGCCGAAATCACCGTTGGGTAGTTCGACAATGGTCAGATTTCGATACTTGTTTTCCATGCGCAGGAAGGCGAGCTGGTCCTCATCCCGGTCTCTGGATTCGACCCGGCCGGCGTGCGTGAGCAACAGCCTGGCCTGCCCGATGAGGTCAAGTGCCATGTTCGATAGCGCGAGATCTTCTTCGAGAACCGGGCCGTGACCACACCATTCAGACAGCCGTTGGGCAAGAATCAGCGGACTGTCGGCGAGACGGAGCAGATAGATGAAGTGCTGGTTTGTCATATCGCGGATCGGAGAAAAGCGGGCAAAGGGACGGCGCTGAACCTGTCAGTCGCGGCTTACATGTTGTCGACTTCTTTCGGCAATTTATAGAACGTCGGATGGCGGTAAATCTTGTCTTCGGCAGGATCGAACATTTCTGCTTTGGAGTCCGGATCGGATGCACAAATATTTTCCGCACGCACTGCCCAGATGCTTACCCCTTCCTGGCGGCGGGTGAAGACGTCGCGAGCCGACTGCAGCGCAGCTTTCGCATCCGGTGCATGCAAACTGCCACAGTGTTTGTGATCCAGACCATTGCGCGCACGAATAAAAATTTCCCAGAGCGGCCACTCTTTCGATCTGTCGTTGCCGGTGTTCATCATGTGCTGCCTGCCGTTGGTGCTGTTTGCATTGGTGCTGTTTCCATTGATGGTGCGGCTTGTTCGCCGACTCTGCCATCAGGATGCTTTGCGGCGCGCTTGTTGGCGTGGGCGAGGGCGGCCTCGCGTACCCATTCGCCGTCTTGCCAGGCACTAACCCGTGCAGCGAGCCGTTCGCGATTGCAGTGACCGTTGCCGTTGACGACGTTCCAGAACTCGTCCCAGTCGATGTTACCGAATTCGTATCGTTCCTGTTTTTCGTTCCATTTCAGATTCGGGTCGGGCAGGGTAACGCCCAATATGTCAGCCTGCGGCGCGGTTGCGTCCACGAACTTCTGGCGCAGGTCATCGTTCGAGATGCGCTTGATGCCCCATTGTTTGCCCCTTTCGCTGTGGGTCGACTCACTGTCATGCGGTCCAAACATCATCAAGGATGGCCACCACCAACGGTTGACTGCGTCCTGGACCATGACGCGCTGCTCGTTCGTGCCCTGCATCATCGTCATCAACAAATCGAATCCCTGGCGCTGATGAAAACTTTCCTCTTTGCAGATGCGCACCATTGCACGCGCATAGGGTCCGTAGGAGCAGCGGCACAGCGGAATCTGGTTCATGATGGCTGCGCCGTCGACCAGCCAGCCGATCACGCCGATATCGGCCCAGGTCAAAGTCGGGTAGTTGAATATCGACGAATACTTGGCCTTGCCCGTGTGCAAAGCTTCAAACATTTCGTCACGCGAGATTCCCAGCGTCTCTGCAGCCGAATACAAATAAAGTCCATGGCCACCTTCGTCCTGCACTTTGGCGAGCAGGATTGCTTTTCGTTTCAGCGTCGGCGCACGTGTAATCCAGTTGCCTTCGGGAAGCATGCCGACGATCTCGGAATGCGCGTGTTGCGAGATCTGGCGAATCAGGGTCTTGCGATACGCCTCAGGCATCCAGTCCTTTGCTTCTATGAATTCGCCCTGGGCGAGTCTGGCATCGAATTCGCGCTGATACTCCGGATTTTCCGGCGCGCCAGGAGCGGACGCTGATTGCTCCTTTTTCTGCGGGAGATCCATTGACTGTGTGTACATTTGCGTCGTCCTGTTAAGTTCGGCGGCGGTGGTGCCGGCGGTCTAGCGCTTGTCGATGACTCTTCTGGCCTTGCCGACGACCACTCTTTCAATAGCGAACGGTGGTGTGACTTCGACCGAAACACTGACACCAATCAGGCTCTTGATCTGATGTCCAAGAGCATTGCCAATTGATGCACGGGCGTCCTCGGCGTGATCCATCTCGGCACCCTGTTCAACGCGTACGGTCAGCGAATCGAGATGGCCGTGCTTTTCGACGATGATCTGATACTGCGCAACCAGCTGAGGAAACTTGCAGATCAGTTCCTCGATTTGCGAAGGGAACACGTTGACACCACGAACGATCAACATGTCATCAGAGCGTCCGGTGATCTTGTCGATGCGACGCATGGAACGCGACGTCGGCAGCAGCAGCGTGGTGAGATCGCGGGTGCGGTAACGAATAACTGGCAAGGCTTCCTTGGTGAGGGTCGTGAACACCAGCTCTCCTGGTTGTCCGTCCGGCAATACCTCGCCACTTGACGGGTCGACGATTTCGGGGAAGAAATGATCCTCCCAGACAACCGGGCCGTCTTTGGACTCAATGCACTCGTTTGCCACGCCCGGGCCGGTCACTTCGGACAAACCATAAATATCGACTGCGTCAATGCCGGCGCGTTTCTCGATCTGCTCGCGCATGCCATGGGTCCACGGCTCTGCACCGAAGATTCCAATTTTCAGGGAACAACTCGCAGGGTCAATGCCTTGATTCTGCATCTCGTCAATCAACGTGAGCATGTACGAAGGCGTGACCATAATGATGTCAGGGCGCAGATCCTGGATGAGTTGAATCTGCTTTTCGGTCTGGCCGCCGGACATCGGGATCACGGTGCAACCAAGTCGTTCGGCGCCGTAGTGCGCACCAAGGCCGCCGGTAAATAATCCGTAGCCGTAAGCGACATGAACAATGTCGCCGGCGCGGCCGCCGGATGCGCGAATTGAACGCGCCATCAGGTTCGCCCAGGTGTCGATATCTTTTGCGGTGTAACCAACTATGGTTGGTTTGCCGGTTGTGCCGCTGGAGGCGTGTACGCGCGCGATGCGCTCGCGTGGCACGGCGAACATTCCATATGGATAAGTCTCGCGCAAATCCTGCTTCGCGGTGAACGGAAACTTTGCCAGGTCTTCCAGTGAGCGCAAGTCGTCCGGGTGGACACCGTGTGCGTCGAACTTCTTGCGGTAGTGGGCTACATTGTCATAAGCGTGGCGCACGCTCCATTTAAGGCGATCGAGCTGTAGTTCGCGCAGTTCGTCCGCGCTGGCATGTTCGACTGGTTCGAGGTCGCCCGGGGCTGGCTTGGTGACTGGCATGAAGTTCGCTCTCAGGAGTTGCCGGCGTCGACTTTGCTGTTGCCCTCAACGGGTATGGTCTGACGGCTTTTCATCTGATGAGACCGTCCTCTGAGTATTGCAATGAGTTCGTCGTTTTGATTCGTTACGACGACATCGTATATTCCGGTGCGACCCGTTCGCGATACTTCAGTTGCGGCCGCAGTCAACAAGTCTCCTTCCCGTGCCGGGGCCAGAAAATCAACCGCGACTCCAGCCGCCAGCGTTAACTTGTTATGACTGTTGCAGGCAAACGCAAACGCAGAATCGGCCAGGGTGGTGATAATGCCGCCATGACAGATTTTGAAGCCGTTTAGCATATCTGCGCGAACCCGCATAACCATCCGTGCATAACCCGGCCCCATTGCGTCCACCTTCAACCCGAGCGCCTGTGATGCAGCGTCCTCCGCGTACATGCCTGCGCCGACTCTTTCGGCGACAGCCTGTGCTTCGAAATCTGCTTGTTCATTCATAAATCAATTTTCACATTACAGACAATCGGTCCGTCGGCACCTGGGGATATAGTGGCCGCAGAGCGGCGACACCAGTTGACGGGTCAGGGAAGTCGAAGTTCGGTATTATTGACCGGACGGTCAGGAATAGTAATCTGCCTTCGGGAGAAATACAACCAGGCTCCGGGGGCGCTTTCGTTGATAGCCGCGTGTTCATTGATCGTACAATGCGGCTTTTCGCGATGCTAGACACGTTTCGGCGACGGTGCCGGAAGTAGGCACAGTCGTCACTTGAACCATGCCAGAACCGTGCCTCATCAAAGCGCTTTATTGTAAATGGACCACAGAATATGCCTTGTTACGAAATAGACGGAATTCGACCGGTGGTAGATCCAACCGCCTATGTGCATCCAACCGCCGTGCTGATCGGCGATGTCATCATTGGAGCTGGTTGTTACATTGGCCCGGTTTGTAGCCTGCGGGGCGATTTCGGCAGGTTGATCGTCAAGGATCGCGGCAATATTCAGGATACCTGCGTAATGCACGGTTTTCCGGGAACTGACAGCGTTGTCGAAACCGACGGCCAGGTCGGGCACGGTGCAATATTGCATGGCTGCCACGTTGGCCGCAATGCAATGGTCGGCATGAATGCTGTTGTCATGGACAACGCAAAAGTGGGCGAATCTGCAATCGTTGCGGCCAGCGCATTCGTAAAAGCGGGTATGGAGGTGCCTCCGGGCATGCTCGCTGCAGGCGTGCCGGCAAGAATAGTGCGCGAACTCAGCGAGCAGGAAATAGCCTGGAAGGCCGAGGGTACGCGCACTTATCGGGAATTGGCCGTGCGCTGCCTGAATTCGATGCACGAAGTCGATCCGCTGGCGAAGGCCGAGACTGACCGTAAGCGGATCAAACTGTCTGAAGACGTGAAGCCATTGGTCGATGCAAAGTTGGTCATGACGGGGGAGAAGGGTTGATAGCCCATGGTAGGTGACCCGTGGCAGGTGACCAATGCATTAGCTTTTCACGGTTGCAGACTGATCAGTACGCCATATGCGCCGAAAACGGACCAAGGTATGCGGTACGGCTGGACATGTGAAGAAAAATAGTGTGTCGTGAATTCTGACAAGGGTTTTGGCAGGAAGCAGCGAATGGGAAAAACAGATCGAGACAAAAGAGCAAGCAAGGGTGCGACGATTTCGGATCGACAGTCGGCGAATCAGTATCAATCCGGTTTTGGCAATGAGTTCGCGACGGAAGCATTGCCGGGTGCGCTACCGGTCGGGCAGAACTCGCCCCAGAAATGCCCCTATGGCTTGTACGCGGAACAGATCTCCGGAACTGCGTTTACTGCGCCGCGTGGCAACAACCGGCGCTCGTGGTTGTACCGGATTCGTCCTGCCGCACAACACAAACCATTTGCGAGAATCGATAACGGCAATTTGACAAATAATTTCGGCGACGCACAGTCGCCCCCGAACCAGTTGCGCTGGGATCCGCTGCCTTTGCCGGAGTCGGCTACGGACTTCGTCGACGGCCTGGTGACCCTTGCGGGTAACGGTGATGCGCACGGACAGAGCGGATGTGGCATACATGTGTATGTTGCCAATAACTCGATGAGTACCCGGGTTTTCTACAATGCGGACGCGGAAATGCTTATCGTGCCGCAGTTGGGGCGCTTGGCATTTGTAACCGAACTGGGCGTGATAGATGCCGAGCCGCAGGAAATAGTGGTGATTCCGAGAGGCGTGCGTTTTCGAGTCGAGTTGCTGGACTACACAGCGCGAGGTTATGTGTGCGAGAACTTCGGCGCCGCATTTCGTTTGCCGGATCTGGGACCGATAGGGTCAAATGGCCTGGCCAACCCCAGAGACTTTCTCGCACCGGTGGCGTGGTATGAGGACCGGGACGAAAGCTTCGATCTGGTTGCCAAGTTTGGCGGCAATCTGTGGTGCGCATCAATGGATCACTCACCACTGGACGTGGTCGCCTGGCATGGTAATCACGTGCCGTACAAATACGATCTGCGGCGATTCAATGTGATCGGGTCGATCAGCTACGATCATCCTGATCCGTCAATTTTTCTTGTATTGCAATCGATATCGGACACGGCGGGTGTCGATAACATTGATTTCATTATTTTTCCGCCCCGTGTATTGGCAATGCAGAACACTTTTCGGCCCCCCGGGTACCACCGGAACATCGCCAGTGAATTCATGGGATTGATTGAAGGCATTTACGACGCCAAAACGCACGGCTTCTTGCCAGGCGGTGCCAGCTTACACAACTGCATGACTGGCCATGGTCCAGACGAGGGAACTTTCGACAAGGCCAGTAACGCCGATCTTTCACATCCTGACTATGTCAAGGATACGATGGCATTCATGTTTGAGACGAGGTGCATCATCAGGCCCACTCGCCGGGCGCTCGAGTCGCCGCAGCTACAGGCTGACTATTATGAGAGTTGGCAGGGCCTGAAGAAAAAAATCGATCCGAACCAGATCTGAGTGCCGCACTTTCGCCATTAACGGTCAGGCGCCACAGGCCCACCGTGGCCGCCTATTACCTGTCTTGTTTGTCCAGCCCCGTGCGAAGTTCAAGATTGAGTAGGCGAAATGCGCAGGTACTCGTACCTTGCCCGTTACGCTTTTCCTGCGGTCCAGCTGTCCAGAATGTTTCTCGCGCCATTGGACTTTGGCTCCATCGCTTCGTCGTGCCCGGGCAGCTTCGTGCAAAGCTCCACGACAATGTCGCACTTTCATTGTGATGGACAGTAGATAATCGCGCTTTGAACCTGTACGTAATCGGACTGTCAATCGATATGCAGACGCTGGCTACAGGTCATGGCTTGCCAGCAATATTTTTCGATCCCACGGCGCTTGCGGTGCCATGCGTCTGATGAGTTGGCAGTTTTTGCTCACTGTCTGAACGGATGACATTGCCTTCAAATGCCAAAATTATCAGACACTAGCGGAGGTCGAATCATGAAAAATACAACGAGTCCAGCGAAGTGGTTTATACCAATGTTAGTTTGCCTCGCGATCGGTCTAGGGTTTGCAAATCCTGCCTCCGCCGGATTCTATTTGCGGGAAGAATCGCGCCCGATGTGGGCGAAAGTCGATACCAACAGCGATGGTTATCTGAGCCGTCAGGAGATTTGCATTGAGGATCCGGCAATGTTGCGTGAATTTGACAACGCCGATGTCAATCACGACGGACGGCTTGACCTCGGAGAATTCGAGATCCTGCTCATTAGCCTGTAACTAATTCATATCATTGCGATTTGTTCTCAGACACGGCGCTAATCTGGCGCTGTGTCAATTTCAACGCTTGGTTTGCGAACGGCGGCTGACATCGGCATTTGGCGTGGTTTCGGAAAATTGGCTGGAATATGCCGGAATTGGGACCGGTCATGGCGCCCTTGACGTGGCTTGCGAGACCGGCGAACGCTAATCCAACGACGTGCTTCGCGGTCAGCCATAAGGCTATTGCGCAAACATGCGCATGAACTAAATTTCGCAAGCGCATGCCAATGATGAAAAGGACGATGCATTAGCCGGAGGCCAGGTCGGCCTCCGGCATGCTGGATCAAACGTTTTTGTCGCTTCGCTTGAGCAACAGGTAATCGATACTTAGTTTTCCCGGTCCACTGAGGATCAGCGGAATCAACATGATCATGAACATCAACGGCAGCGTGTATCCGTTGCTACACACGTTGTAGCCGTTGCCGGCATGTACGGCAGCCCACGCAACGCCGGTGAAGATGAACAGCGTTACGCTGAAGAAACGGGTTGCAAGTCCCAGAGCCAGCGCGATGCCACCGAGTACCTCGCTCCAGGTCGCGAGGAACCAGCTGAATTCGACTGGAACCACGTTAAAGGGAAACGGAAAATCACCTTTGATCTCGGAGAACCAGTTTTCGCCATTCACTTTTCCGAGGCCGGAATAATAGCCGAACTCATATGCAAGGATTAGCCGGATACCCAGCATACCAACCCATTCGCCAGCACGATTGGCCAACATTCTGAGTCGGTCGAATGTCGCCACGGCCGGTGTCATTATCGCTTCCATCGTTTTTCTCCAATTTGTCGTATGCGTTTAGCAGTAATCCTGCTTCCAACAGAACAGATGCCCGGACATCGACGGACCGGCACAGTGATCACAAATCCTTTACGAAGGCAATTGCCAACCGGTTTCACTAATTGCGACTCTTTCTCGCGATTGGCGCAATTCGCTGGAATTGCTCTTAACGCCACCGGATCTCTAACGCTGTCCATGCGCATGTCATCGGTCCGTTCACACCATACGCGCAATTTAACCAGTTGGCGAAGGGTGCAAAAAGCTCAGCTTTCTGCCAGTGTCATGGACGTGTGCAGGCCAGCAAGATCATGATTTGCGTGCTGCCCGGAACAGGCCGGCGGGGGGCGCAGATCGCGAGACCGGTGCGAGCGTTTTTCTGGCAAGAGGCCGCAAATCATCGCCGATAAGAGTAAAATCCAGCGGTCTCGCTTGATTATCCACGTGAGCAGAATTAACCGTCGCGCAATGACGTCGCGCAATGGCGAAAAGCGTCGCCAAACAAGGGAAGTTTTGACTATGGATCCCGCACCCAAGAATCCGGATGTACTACACAAGAAGGTCGTCCACGCCGCCTGTCCGCACGACTGTCCCGACGGATGCTCAATGCGGGTGACAGTCGATACACGTTCAGGGCGCGCGATCGAAGTCGTCGGTGATCCCACCCATCCCGTAACGCGTGGCTATTTGTGTAACAAGGTCAACAATTATCTTGACCTCGTTTACAACGACCGCCGCGTCCTGTATCCGCAGCGGCGTGTTGGTCCCAAGGGACCCGGCGCCAAGTGGCAGCGAATAAGCTGGGACGAGGCGCTCGATGAGACAGCCGCGCGATTGAAGCAGGTTATAGACGTACACGGCCCGGAAGCAGTTCTGCCGTTCTCGTACTCGGGAACTCTCGGTTTGCTTGGCTATCTCGGTATGGGGCAACGATTCTTCAATCGTATGGGGGCTTGCCAGCTGGAGCGCACGATTTGTACTGCGGCGGGGGCTGCGGCTGAGGCATTTATGACTGGCAGGGTTGGCGATGCCAACATCGAAGACTTGCCGGACATGGATGTTGTCCTGTTGTGGGGCACCAATCTGGTCTCGACCGGCGTGCATGCGATGCCGTTCATCAACGAGGCTCGCGCGAATGGCGCAAAAATTGTCGCCATCGACCCGCGTGTGACGCGTACCACGGCGTTTGCCGACTGGCATATACAGCCCAGGCCGGGTACGGATGCAGCGCTGGCGCTTGGCATGATGAAAATCATCGTCGACCGCGGCTTGCACGATGTTGAATTTCTGAAGGCACAAACAGTGGGTTGGGAGCGTTTGATCGACGAACGCCTTCCCGAATATACGCTGGACTATGTCGAGCGGGTGACCGGCGTTTCAGCGGCCGACGTTGAAAAACTGGCGACTCTGTACGCCTCGACAACGAAGTCGTTCATTCGCGTGAACTGGGGCATTCAACGCCATCAAAATGGTGGTTCGATGACCCGTGCGATCAAGCTGTTGCCTGCAATCACCGGCGCAATGGCTGGCAAAGGCGGCGTGTGCATGTCCACAGGTGGTGAGATGCGTGCTGTCGACATGGGCAAGCTACAGCGTAGTGATTTGCTGGCCGGTCGTACACCGCGCAACTTCAACATGATTCAACTTGGCATGGCTTTGAATCAGGCTGAGCCGCCGCTTCACGCGTTGTTTGTGTGGAACTCCGATCCGGCGAATTGTGTTCCGGATACCAGGGATGCGCGCAAAGGCCTTGCCCGTGAAGATTTGTTTGTCGTCGTCCACGACACGTTCTTCACAGACACTGCGGATTATGCCGATATCCTGCTTCCGGCCGATACCGCACTGGAACGTATGGATCTGCTGGCGGCGTACGGCAATTACTATTTTGGATTGTCGCAACCGGCAATTGAGAAAGTCGGCGAGAGTCTCGATAACGGTGAAATGTTTCGACGCCTGGCGCGAAAAATGGGATATGACGAAACATGTTTCTCGCAGACGGACGAGGAAATGCTCGAGGAGATCATTGATCCGGAGTTCAACCCGTTGTTTGAAGGCGTGAGCTTTGAGCTACTCAAGAAACAGGGCTGGGCACGCGCTGCAGTAGATTCGCCGCGACGCAAAGGCGTGAATTCGGGAAAGTGGCCGACACCATCCGGAAAACTCGAGATTTACTCTGACGCAATGGCCAACGCAGGCCTCGATCCGTTGCCGGCGCACCTGCCTGAAACTGAAGGACTTGCAAACGAGCAGGCAACTGCCCGCTATCCACTGCAGGTGATCAGTGCAGCGACGCACTATTTCATCGGATCGAGCTTTCAGCACGTTCCCCGGTTACAGGACATGTTGTCCCGACCGACGATAGAACTAAACGCTGACGATGCGGCCGCGCGCGGCATTGAGACGGGCGACTATTGCCGCCTGTATAACGATCGGGGAGAAACGTTTGCAAACGCATATGTCGTCGACGGCTTGTTGCCAGGTGTTGTCGGTGCGCCAAAGCAGTTGAGAGGCTCGCGCATGCGAAACGGCGTGAACGTTAATGCGCTCACCAGTCAACAGGAATCGGACATGGGTCGGGGCCCGGTTTATTACTCGACGCTGGCCGAGGTGGAGAAAGTTGCCTGATTGTCGTGCTAGTGTGCCCAAGTCGAATTTATTTGGCCTTCTCTTGATTCTGGTTGGACATCGACCAAGTCGAGATTAATTGCACCGGGTACATCCGCGCTCTATTCGGGGATCGAGCCGCGTAATCCTTGATTGAACACACAGGTTATATGACTGCAATTACATGAGTGCGAAGATTATTGATGGGCGCGCCGTTTCTGAAACAATGCGCGCAAAAATGCGATCGCGGGTCGAGTCCCTCGGTTTGCGAGGCTTGACGCCTGGTCTGGCTGTTGTCCTGATTGGCGAAGACGCGGCATCGCAGATATACGTTCGTAACAAGGCCAAAGCCTGCGAAAGTATCGGGATGCACTCCGAGGTGCATCGTTTCGAGCACGACACACCGGAAGATATTGTTCTGCGAAAAATCGCAGATTTGAACGGCGATGCGCGTATCCATGGAATTCTTGTTCAATTGCCGTTGCCTGATCACATTGACAATGCAAAAGTCCTTGCGGCGATTTCGCCGGACAAGGACGTTGACGGATTTCACCAAAGCAATGTCGGAGCGCTCGTAACCGGCCAAAGCGATTTTCCGCCTTGCACACCGCAAGGGGTCATGGCGTTGCTTGATTACTATGAGGTTCCGATCGAGGGATGCAATGCGGTGGTGATCGGCAGAAGCAACATCGTCGGCAAGCCGATGGCGCTGATGTTGCTCGCGCGCAGTGCAACTGTGACGATTTGTACGTCCAGGACTCGGGACTTGTCCCAGTTTACGCAGATTGCCGATATAGTGGTTTCGGCTGTTGGCCGCGCCGGGCTGGTTACAGCTGACATGATCAAGAACGGCGCTGCCGTGGTTGATGTCGGGATGAATCGTCTTTCCAATGGCAAACTCGCTGGCGACGTTGATTTTGAACAGGTCAGCAAAGTTGCCGGGGCCATCAC
Organism: uncultured Burkholderiales bacterium; assembly: GCA_951812315.1. Lineage (GTDB taxonomy): Bacteria > Pseudomonadota > Gammaproteobacteria > Burkholderiales > Eutrophovitaceae > SG8-40. The sequence continues at coordinate 7,836 of CATOSA010000001.1, read as the reverse complement.
GCCGGTGCCCGGCGGTGTCGGTCCGATGACGATCACAATGCTGCTTGCTAACACTTTGAAGGCAGCTGAGCGCACTGCTGAAGCGGCAGCGGTCGCAAAACGGGCGAGCGCTTAGAGAACGGCGCGAGCTTTGCTGTTCGAAGGTCGAAGCGAGGCTGCAGAGAAGCTTGCCGCCTTGCACGCGCTGCGTGCTTCCCAAGCTCGGCGACTCATATGCGCCGTGACGGTGGCCGGCCCAGGCGGTCGATCAAATTGGCAAATCTTGTGATCAAGTATGTTGCCTGGAAGTGTCGGCACACTTATACGTGGCCGGTCAGTTCTATCGCGATTTTGCTCAAGTCAACGACGATGAAGTCACTGAAGCGCTAGGTGCCTGAGATACGCGCACCCAATTAAGCGACGGCGACCCGGGCGAGCCCTTCCTGGTGTATTTGTGCTCTGAACTGTGGCGATCAGGGAGAATTGAGCGCGTTCGGATTAATTCGTACCGGCACCCGTTGATTGCCGAACTGGCCGGCAAATTTCTCGAAGCATCCCGATAGCGGAGCGCTGCAATTCAAACACAGTCCGTCCGCAGAAACGCGATACAGAAGAATGCGGTGCCAGTCTCGCGTAATCAGCGCATCCCCGCAACTCGCGCAGAATGTCGTTCCGCCTTCAACATCATGAACGTTACCGGTGTAGACGAACTTGAGCCCTTCGCCAAGCGCAATAGCGCGTGCGCGCGCCAGCGTTTGCGCCGGTGTCGCCCTAATGTCGGTCATTTTCCAGTCGGGATGAAATGCGGTGAAATGCAGTGGTACCGTGTCGCCGAGTTCGCGGCGGATCCATTGCGACATTCCGAGAAGCTCATCGTCCGAATCATTCTTTTCGGGAATGAGGAGCGTCGTAATTTCCACCCACACGCCGCTTTCCTGGCAAAGGTATTTGAGCGTATCCATCCGAATCGGCTTGCTATTGCTGCGCGGGCCAGAGACAGCAAAACTTCCCCGGATTTTGCCGTAGCGTTATTTATACTTTGCAGTTCGTTTGGGTGGGCTTTGTCCGCATGTGACTTATCAGGATTCAGATCAATTCAGTTCGGATCAGTTCAGCATAATTCAAATCAGTACCGTTCCAATTAGTGCTCAACGCAGTTGATAAACAGTGCAGAGCGATTCAGTGCTATTCGTATACAAGCGTGCGGCTATTCATGGAATGCAAACGAGGCGTAACCAACGACACGAGACTTGTCGCCCGCAGTATCACCGGAATTACGTAAATCAAGCAGCTTCGGTTCCAGGCCGCGGGATCTGGCAGCGACCAGGAGTCCGTTAATTGGCGTTGCGCCACACGCCTGCTCGTGGTTTAGCTGTGGTTTCAGTTGCAGTATGGTCTCTGCGGTAAATTCATCGACTGCACATGCTCGGGGATAGGGAAGGTAATGTGAAAGGTCGGAACTGACGACAATCAGGGTTTCCGTTGCGCCCCACAAAATGTTCAGTATCTCTGCGACTTCTTCGGATGTGGCGCTTCCAACGACTAGTGGCACCAGGCTGAAGTCGCCAACAACTTGCTGCAAGAATGGCAGGTGTACTTCCAGGGAATGTTCCTGCGCGTGTGCTTCGTCGCTGGTGCTAACTTGCGGCAATGATTCGACTGTTCTAACGGCATCCTGGTCAATGTCGATGGTGCCTAGCGGGGTCTCGAACCGGCTTGATGCCGGCAACGCCAGGCCCCGTACGTGAACGCGGTGCGCAGGACCGAGCAATATGACCCGGTCGATGCGATCGGCAAATGACGCCAACCGCGCATAAGCGGTCGCGGCGATCGAACCCGAGTAGACGTAGCCCGCGTGCGGTGCGATCAAAACTTTGGGTTTTGGCTCACCGCGGCTTGCCGGGACGGCGCCGTCGAGCATATTTCGGACATCGCGACGTAGTTCTTCGGGCGATCCCGGATAGAAAAATCCAGCTACGGCGGGCGGCCTGGTGTGAGGCATGCTTATAAATTTATGCGTCGCGCCGGATTGGCAGGCGAGCACGGAAACGAAAACATGGTCAGGTTCACGCCACAACTATAGGACGCTGGCCGAAAGACCATTAATTAAAAACGGACAACCGGGCTTTTATAAGAGGAATGAACAGGTTATATTAATGACTGGCTGGTCATTTTCAATCTGATGGTACATCCAAGGCAAGATCGTCGCTGGACGCGTCGCAAGGAGGCACGTCCGGCCGAACTGATATCTGCTGCCCTAGATTTGTTTGTCGAACGCGGATTTTCGGCAACTCGGCTGGACGACGTTGCCGCCCGGGCAGGCGTGAGCAAGGGTACGCTGTATCTGTATTTTCCGAGTAAAGAGGACTTGTTCAAGGCAGTTGTGCGGGGCGGGATCGTCCCGGCAATCGAACGGGCCGAGAAGCTTCTGGATGAGCATCGCGGTAGCGCCGACTCATTGATCCGGGACATGGTAAAGGCTTGGTGGGTCTCCGTGGGCAGCACGAGACTGGGCGGTATTTCGAAACTGATGATTTCCGAATCGCGAAATTTTCCGGAGCTCGCACAGTTTTATTACCGTGAAGTGATCAGTCGCGTACACCGCCTGGTTGCAGCGGCAGTCCAACGGGGGATCGACGATGGAGAATTTCGCCAGGTGGATGTTGATTATGTAAAGCGGCTTGTCATCGCGCCACTATGGCTGCTTACTGTATGGCGATTTTCATTTGATTATTGTGAAAGCCAAAAGCTGGACCCGCTAACGTATCTGGACTCGCACCTCGATCTGATTCTGCGCGGGCTGGAAAATGACGAGACGGTGAAGGTGAGCGAAATGGCAATGACAAATGTGGAGTCGGCAGCAACGGATTCGATACATATGAGCATCGACGGCGGTCGGAATGGGCGCCTAGTGAAATCAGGTACGTAGAAAGAGGATACGAATGAAAACAGCAAGCAAGGAAGGAAAACAATTATGGTTCGCCTAGTGATCGCGCTGGTCGCATTACTCGCAGTAACGCCGGTTGCTGCGTTCGATCTTCTCGACGTATTCCGGCAAGCACAGCTCAACGACGCAGCTTATGCTGCGGCGAAGGCGCAATATCAGGCGTCGCAAGAGCGTATACCGCAGGCGCGCGCCGGGCTACTTCCCAATGCCAGTTTTGACGCAGGTTACGACTGGAACGGCATTGACGTGAAGACCAGCTCTTTGGTCACCAATGCAGGGCAGCGTGATTACGCTTCCTACGACTACGGTATCAGCATCAGCCAGCCCGTGTACCGGCGCCAGAATAAATTGGGCTATGACCAGGCCAAGATTCAGGTCACCCAGGCTGAAACCGACCTGGAATTGGCCAACCAGGACCTGTTATTGCGCACGGCCACAGCCTACTTCGACATCTTGCGCGCGCGTGCAAACGTGATCAACATTCAATCGCTCAAGAGCTCGGTTACCGAACAACTGGAGCAGGCCAAGCGTAACTTTGCGGTTGGCACGGCCACGATTACCGACCAGCGCGAAGCGCAGGCACGCTACGACCAGGTCATTGCCCAGGAAATTGGCTTCCTGAACGAACTGCAAGTGAGCACTTTTGCGCTTGAAGTCCTCACCGGCGTGCCGGTGGAGGGTATTCCGGCCGGGCTTCAGCAGCCGGTCGTTCTCAGTCCGCCCGCACCCGATGACATCAACGCCTGGGTTTCGCAAGCGTATCGCACGAGTTTGCAGGCACTGCGTGCGAATCAGAATGTCGAGATTGCCGAGACCGAAATCCGGCTGCAACGCGCCGGGCATAATCCAACGCTCGATGCTGTTGCCGCGCTCACGCAGTCTTACCAAGGCTCGGTATTCATTGACATTACACAAGAGACTCGTCTCGGGGTAATCGGGTTGCAATTGAGCATACCCATATACCAGGGCGGTGCGATTTCTTCACGCACGCGCGAAGCAATCGCGCTGCACGGTCGCGCGTCCCGCGAACTGGAAGACACGCGGCGCAATGTGGCTTTGTCAACGCGCCAAGCCTACCTTGGCGTCAGCACCGGAATTGCCGAGGTGAATGCGCTCAGGCAGGCGGTGGCCTCGACCGAGCTGCAGGTCGAATCGAGCAAACTAGGCTACGAGGTGGGCGTGAGGACGGCTGTTGACGTGCTCAATGCAGAGACCCTGCTGGCCGCAGCGCGGCGCGATCTGATTCAGGCCGTATACAACACAATATTGAGCCAGTTGCGTCTCCAAGCCGCGGTTGGCCGGTTGGTTCAGGCTGACCTGCTTGGCATCAACGAAATGCTTGTTGTGGAAAACTAGGCGCCCTGTTCGCAGCGCACGCAGTCGATGATCGATAGCGGCTATGAACAAGTTGGCGCCTTTGAGCAAATCTCGACATTAATTGGGACGCTGTTCATCAGGGCGCCACTAATTAGTGTGGGGAGGCTAATCCTTGATCCGAAATGAGGTGCGCCCGTCGGGCAAGAATCGGGAACGGGAAGTGGGAGAATTTGGCTCCAGTACGAAGACGGGTTTTCTCGCACCTCCCGGGGATTTGAAACGAGCGTAGATTTGAAACGAAGGATGATTTGAAACAAGGGTAGTTTTTGAAACAAAGGTAGTTTTGAAACGAAGGATGATTTGAAACGAAGTGTCAGGGGTGCCGTTTTCGTGCCTGCTGCGTCGCGCAGTAACGCATGGCTCGTCGACGTAGCAACGCCAGGTTTCATTACGCGCCTTCAGAGAATTTGCCAACAGGCTGTGGCGCGAACGATATCACTGCAAGTAGTACCGAACGGCCGGTCAGTTGATTCTGGCGGGGCCAGTGTTCCTGTTGCAGCGGCCCGCATGCGAGGGTCGGCCTTTGTTAACCATTACTGCGCCGTGATCGGCTTGTTGAATCCGGGCCGACGCTTGATGTTGCTGAATACCGAAACAGGAGTATTGGATGAGAATCCGTCTTTTGTCGGCGAAAACGGTAGTTGCTTCGACTTGCTCTCATCATCGGACTACAGCGACATAGTGAGTCCGACCGACAGCTCAGAGAATTTGGTCTGGACTGACAGGCAAAGGTCAGACGTAATTGTGCGCAGCGGCGAACGCTCCGAAAACTGGAAATGACACGTACAATCCGAAGATGATGAATCGTTCCGATCTTGTCGATCGTGCACTCGGTCTTGGTCTGTTCATTCTGGTCCTTGCCGGATGCTTTATCATTCTTCGGCCGTTTCTGTCCGCGATCATTTGGGCGGGAGTGCTGACATTTTCGACCTGGCCGGTTTACGTACGGTTGAAGTCGTTCCTTCACGGCAGAAGCACGCTGGCGGCGTCGATCATGACGTTGGCGATGGCGATACTGGTTGTGGCGCCGTTTGTCATCGTCGCGGCAGGTCTCGCCGACAACTCGGTCATTCTGGCTGATGCGGCGAGACGTGCCCTGGACGAGGGACTGCCCGAGCCGCCAGGATGGATCGCCCGGTTGCCGCTGGTTGGATCGAGTGCTGAAGAATACTGGCGCCAATTCGCCAATGACGGCGGGGCACTTGTTCAGGAAGCCAGGCGTTTCTTGCCGGCTTTGCGACGGGTTTCGCTGGTCGTGGGAGAAGCGCTCGGGCTGGGGCTGATTCAGTTGGGCATGAGCGTATTTCTCGCGTTCTTTCTTGTACCGCAATGGCGAAACCGTAGCCGCTCATCTGCGCGGTGTCGGATCGCGACTGGCAGGCGAGCGCGCTCAACGGCTCTTTGACGTTGCCGGCGGAACAGTGATCAGCGTCGTTTACGGCATTATCGGCACGGCACTCGCTCAAGGACTGCTGGCGGGAATTGGACTCGCGATTGCCGGGTGTGCCGGCAGCACCACTGCTTGGGTTGGCAACTTTTTTCCTGTCGATCGTGCCGGTCGGGCCCACCGCTGGTATGGGTAACGGCAACCGTGTGGTTATTCTGGAACGACTCCGTCGGGTGGGGCATTTTCCTGGGCCTATGGGGCTTCTTCCTTATCAGCGGGGTCGACAATCATCAAACCATGGCTTATCAGCCGTGGCAGTCGTTTACCATTTGCAACGGTATTGCTCGGTGTGGCCGGAGGCGCGCTGACATTCGGTTTCATTGGCGTATTCATCGGTCCGACCTTGCTTGCGGTCGGCACTCGAATGCTACTTCAGTGGACTGAGGGCAGGGCAGACGGCAATACGGTTGCTTGATGCGCATGTAACCGCAATGTTGCATTATTGCCAGCGTCGTTTGTGACGAACGTTGGCGCAATGGACGAGCAAACTTTGGCAATGCTAGACCTGGCTTGAACTGAGCTGGTAATAAGAAAAGGGCGAAATGAAAACTGAGCGAACTACACATTCTCGGCGCGGCTATGCATCCATATTGTTTGTCGCTGCGATCTTTTTCTGGAGTGCGTCGTCAAATGTAGATGCACAACAGAACCAGTGTGCGATTGCATCTGCGCACCCACTCGCGAGCGAGGCAGGTTGCGAAATACTTGCGCAAGGTGGCAATGCGTTTGACGCGGCCGTAGCGGTTACCGCGGCACTTGCCGTTGTGGAGCCGTATTCCTCAGGTCTGGGTGGCGGGGGCTTTTATCTCATGCATCGCGCAAGCGATGGTTTCGAGGTGTTTCTGGACGCGCGCGAAACGGCCCCGGCAGAGGCAACCGCCAGTCGGTTTCTTGATGAAGATGGCAATGCGCTCCCAGAGCTGTCGCGAAGCGGTGCGACCGCGGCGGGTATTCCCGAATACCCGCTGCTATCGAACGTATTACTGCTGTGTACGGGAGCTTGCCACTTGCAACGACGCTTGCACCGGCGATTCGCCTCGCCGAGCAAGGGTTTTCGGCCGATTCCCGCTATGCGCGCGTATCCGGTTGGATGGCAACAAAACTCAATGAGTATCCGCGCGCGGCCGCCATTTTTCTCGATGACGGCAAGCCGGTCGAGCTGGGCTATGTCATTCGTCAACCCCAGCTCGGCAAGACCTTACGCCGCGTCGTCTCTGAAGGCACGAGCATTTTCTACCGCGGCCAGGTTTGCGCAGGATATGGTTCGATCGGTCAGGTCCAACGGCGGGTTCTGGACGATGGACGATTTGGCGGCGTATCGGGTGGTCGAACGTGAGCCGCAGCGATTCCAGTTTCACGGCGCGCGCATAACGACTGCGCCATTGCCATCATCTGGCGGGCTTGTGATGGCGCAGACATTGCAAATAGTGGATTCGTTTCCGATTCGCTCGATGTCACAGGATGACCGTACACATGTTGTTGTCGAAGCAATGCGCCGTGCATACAACGATCGTGCACGATTCATGGGCGATGCAGATTTTGTGAACGTGCCGGTTGAAAAACTTGCATCGTCGAAGTACGCACGCAAGCGCGCGCAGACCATCGACCTGAATCGCGCCACGCCAAGTTCCGAGTTGCCGTCGGTTGACGACCCAGCTGAAGAGGGTGAAGACACGACCCACTTCTCTATTGTTGATTCGGACGGAATCGGGTGGCCGCGACGCTATCGATCAACTGGCCGTTTGGCGCAGGCCTGACTGCAGGAGATTCGGGCGTGCTTCTCAATAACCACATGGACGATTTCGCGATCGCGGCGGCATCTCCGAACCTGTACAAGCTGGTCGGCAACGCGGCGAATGCGATTGAGCCCGGAAAAAGGCCGTTGTCGTCCATGTCTCCCTCTTTTGTAGAGGACGACCGAGGTGTTCTGGTCCTTGGAACGCCGGGCGGTTCGCGCATCATCACTATGGTGATGATAGGCATTATTGATTATCTGCTTGAAGAAGATGCCGATCCCGAGCGCATCGTCGCATTGCCGCGCTATCACCACCAGTATTTGCCGGATCGTATTCAGCTCGAACCGGCG